>NZ_CP196972.1:0-365000 GCF_051984505.1 Stenotrophomonas sp. STK16_22 | reverse complement strand
AGGTGCAGGTCCGGTGCGGTGGGGTCGAAGCCGGCCTTGATCCGCAGCGGACGGCCTTCCTGCAGGCGCGCACGCAGATCCTCGAGCTTGAGGATCTCGTCGGCACCACGGCCGATCAGGGCAAGGGCTTCTTCAATCGAGGACACGTGACTACTCCCGGCAACGCCGATTCTTGTGTGGGGTGTTAAAGCAAAGTTAACCCGATTGGCTTCACAAAAGCCAATGGGCACAAGGGTTTGACGCGGTTTTCTCAGGTGTCTATGGTAACCGGCGATCAGGCCCGCGCTCCCGGGCTGCCAGGAAAAAACCGCCGATGCACAATTCCGAACAAGGGCGCGCACGCAAGCAGCGCTTCCAGGAACGCCTCCACGTCCTGCACGACAACGCCCTGCATCGGAAGCTCAGGCAACATCTTCCCGCCGCCTTCAATGAGCGCTGGACCCGCCGTCATTGGATGCATGCCAGCCTGTTCGCGACCATCGGCGCCCTGGTGGCGACCATCGTCCCCGGCTTCTCGCACACCATCGACGCGCCCTTCGCCGACAGCCACACCAGCCTGGCGCTGCCGTTGCCGCCGCTGACCATGGCCCGCCAGCAGCAGGTGCCCGGAGACAGCTGGCAGGTGCTGCGGGTGCAGCGCGGCCAGACCCTGAGCGACCTGTTCGACAAGGCCGGCATTCCGGCCACCACCCTGCACCGGGTACTGGACCACCCAGGTGCGCGTGAGGCGCTGACCAAGCTGCGCCCGGGTGCCGAGATCGCCTTCGACATGCCGCTGTCCGGTGACCTGCGCAGCATCCGCTTCGATCGCGATGCCGACAACCGGGTGGAACTGAGCCTGGCCGGCGATGACATCAAGGAGAAGGTGACCAAACGCGAGACCTCCACGCGCACGGTGGTCACCAGCGGCGAGATCACCAGCTCGCTGTATGCCGCGGCCCGGCGCGCCGGGCTGTCGCCGTCGGCGATCGCGACGATGACCGACGACATCTTCAAGTATGACATCGACTTCTCGAAGGACCTGCAGCCGGGCGACCGCTTCAGCGTGGTGATGGATGAAACCTGGCGCGAAGGCGAGAAGGTGGACACCAGCAAGATCCTGGCGGCGACCTTCACCACCGGTGGCAAGACCTATTCCGGCTTCCGCTTCGACCGCAACGGCAAGTCCGAGTACTACGACATCAACGGCCGTTCGCTGAAGAAGAGCTTCATCCGCATGCCGATCCCGTTCGCGCGGCTGAGCTCGACCTTTGGCGCGCGCAAGCACCCGGTGCTGGGCAAGATGCGCATGCACAAGGGCGTGGACTACGCCGCGCGCACCGGTACCCCGATCATGGCCGCCGGCGACGCCCGCGTGCAGTTCGCCGGGGTGCAGCGCGGCTACGGCAACGTGGTGATCCTCGACCACGGCCGCGGCCACACCACCCTGTACGGCCACATGTCGCGCTTTGCGAACATCAAGACCGGCCAGCGCGTGGCCCAGGGCACGGTGATCGGCTATGTCGGCTCGACCGGCCTGGCGACCGGCCCGCACCTGCACTACGAATTCCGCGTCAACGGCGAGCACCGCAACCCGCTGACCGTGACCATGCCGCCGCCGGAGCCGCTGAAGGGCGCCGAGCTGGTCGCCTTCCGCGCGCAGACCGCACCGGCGATGGCGCGCATCCAGGGCATGGAGAAGCTGATCTACGCCGACGCCAGCCCGGCACCGACCAGCCGCGACGAGGCCGCCCCCGAGGTGGCCAGCGCCAAGGACAAGCAGGCAACCGGCCGCAAGCGCGGCTGAGCCCCTGCGTTGACGAAGAAGGACGCGGCAGCCCAAGCTTGCCGCGTCCTTTTTTTATGCCTGCCATGAACACGACTGCCGACGCTGACGCCCCCCTGTACCTTGGCCTGATGTCGGGCACCAGCGCCGATGGCATCGATGCCGCGCTGGTGCAGTTCCCCGCCATTGGTGGCTGCCGCTTCGTGCATGGGCTGACCGCCCGCTGGGAGCCGGTGCTGCGGGCGCGGCTGGTGGCACTGGGCGAAGGGGGCCCGCTGGACTCGCTGGAGGAGCTGGGCGAACTGGACGCGCGGATCGCGATCAGCTTCGCTGAAGCCGCCAATCAACTGCTGGCCGAGGCCGGTGTGGACCGCAGCCAGGTCCGCGCGATCGGCTCGCACGGCCAGACCGTGCGCCATCGTCCGCTGGCCAATCCGGCCTTCACCGTACAGCTGGGCGACGGCAACCGCATCGCCGAGCTGACCGGGATCACCACGGTGTGTGATTTCCGCCGCCGCGACGTGGCAGCCGGAGGCCATGGTGCGCCGCTGATGCCGGCCTTCCACCTCGGCATGCTGGGCACGGCTGATGAAGACCGTGCCGTGCTCAACCTGGGCGGGATCGCCAACCTGACCCTGATCCCACGCGAAGGCGCGGTGCGTGGCTTCGATACCGGCCCGGCCAACGCGCTGATGGATGCCTGGTGCCAGCGCCACACCGGCCGCACCTTTGATGCCGACGGCGCGTATGCCGCCAGTGGCGCGGTGGACGAGAGCCTGCTGGCGGGTTGGCGTTCGGAGCCGTGGTTCGCGCTGCCGCCGCCGAAGAGCACCGGCCGCGAACAGTTCCACCTGGCTTGGGCCGAGGCCCACATGGGCGAAGGCCAGTACGCTGCCGCCGATGTGCAGGCCACCCTGCTGGAGCTGACCGTGGCAACGGTGGCCGATGCGCTGCTGGCGCAGCAGCCGCAGACCCGGCGCCTGCTGGTCTGCGGCGGCGGGGTGCGCAACCGGCACCTGATGAAGCGGCTGGCTGCACGGCTGCCGGGGGTGCAGGTGGAGTGCAGCGCGGTGCATGGGCTGGACCCGGAGTACGTGGAAGCGATGGGCTTCGCCTGGCTGGCGCAGCGGACGATGGACGGGCTGGCCGGCAACCTGCCGAGCGTGACCGGGGCGACGGGGCCGCGGATCCTGGGGGCGATCCACCTGGCGTGAGGTGATCATCCACGCATGGCGTGGATCTACCGGGAACGGCGGTCGAGCGTGGCTCGACGCTACATGGGCACTAATCGAAGCCCTGCCCTGCGGGCAGGGCCTGCAGGGCGGCGATGGCGTCGGAGAGCGCGTCCACTTCGGGATCGCCGAAGCCGGAGCGGACCTCCAGTTCACTGCTGAACAGGCCCTGCTCCAGCAAAGCGGCGCAGGTCTGTTCGTGGGTCCAGCCGCGGGCAACCGCGACACGTCGGATACGTTCCAGCAGCAGCGGGTCCAGGTCCCGCAGCACAACGTCGGCCATGCTCACTTCCCCGTTCGCAAGGCACCGCCCCCTCGGCGCGTCGGGGGCGATGATCCCGCAGACCGGGCGGGCAGGCAATCAGGCGGCGCTTGCGGCCTGGCGACGGCGCTGCTGCACGATCAACAGAGCGCAGAGGATCACCACCGGGATCGCCACCAGCGCGGTACCGACGAAGAACAGCGCGTAGCCTTCCAGCAGCGTCCGGCCCTGCGCGAGCGTCTGTACCGACCACCCCGAGAGCCCCTTGAGCGCCTTGCCGGGCATCGCGTAGAACGAACTCAGCAGCGCGTACTGGGTTGCGGTGTATCCGATGCTGGTCAGGCTCGACATATAGGCGATCAGCGCCGTACCGGCGAAACCGCTGGCGAAGTTGTCGATTGCCATGGCCACCGCGAAATGGGTGGTGTCCGGGCCCGAATAGGCCAGCCAGGCAAACGCCAGGTTGGAGGCCGGACCCAGCACGGCGCCCACCATCAGCGCCGCCAGCACTCCCCAGCGAACCGAGACCAGGCCCGCCGCAGCAATGCCGACGAAGGTCGCGACCAGGCCCACCGAGCCACGTACAGCGCCAACGGTGTCCTCGTCCAGGCCGAGATCGACGTAGAACGGGTTGGCCATCGGCCCCATGACGAAGTCGGCCATGCGATAGACGCTGATGGCCACCAGGATCAGGATCGCACCACTACGATGCTCGCGGACGAAGGCGATGAACGGCCCCGCCACGGCGTCGAACAGGCCCCGCGGCGTCCACAGCGAGGTCGCCTGAGCCTGCACGGCAGCCACTTCCCGCGCGGGCTCACGGGCCATGATCACGGCCACCACGCCAAGCGCCATGAGGACGGCCATGATCTCGTACGAGACCTGCCAGCCGACACGGGCCGCGATGATCAGGATCAGCGCATCGGTGACCAGCAATGCGGTGCGATAGCCCAGCGCCGAGGATGAGGTCAGCAGGCCCAGCTGCTCGCTGTTGTCAGCACTTTCAATGCGCCAGGCATCGATGACGATGTCCTGGGTGGCCGAAGCAAACGCCACGATCACGGCCATCACGCCGAACACGACGATGTGCTGCCAGGCGATACCCAGGAACTGGATCTGGCCCCCCTTGGGCTGGACCAGCGCCATGCCGACCAGGCCCACCACCACGACCAGCTGCGACAGCAGCATCCAGCCACGGCGGCGGCCAAAGCGACCGAACAGAGGCACGTCGGTCTTATCGACGATCGGCGCCCACAGGAACTTCATGGTGTAGGCCAGCCCGACCCATGACAGGAAACCGATCGTGCTCAGCTCGATGCCTTCCTTGCGCATCCAGAAGCCGAGCGTGTTGCCCACCAGATAGATCGGCAGGCCGGAACTGAAGCCGAGCAGCAGCATCGCCAGCACCTTGCGCTGGCTCAGGTTGGACACCACCTGCTGCCACGGCCGACGCGGCTTGGCAGCCTCGGTCACAGGTCGTAGTCCACGATGAACGGCGCGTGGTCGGAGAAGCGCTCGTCGCGGTAGATCGAGCAGCTGCGCAGGCGGTCACGCAGGCCCGGGGTGATGAACTGGTAGTCGATGCGCCAACCGACGTTGTTGGCGCGGGCAGCGCCGCGGTTGCTCCACCAGGTGTAGTCCTCGCCGGTGGGGTTGAGCAGGCGGTAGGCGTCAGCCCAGCCACGGCCGGCGGCGACATCGGTGGCCTGGCCATGGTCGGCGCACAGGGCATTGAGCCAGTCGCGCTCTTCCGGCAGGCAGCCGGAGTTCTTCTGGTTGGACTTCCAGTTCTTGATGTCCAGCGCCGAACGCACGATGTTCCAGTCGCCGCACAGCACGTAGTCGCGGCCGCTGCGCGCCCATTCCTCGAGGATCGGCCGCAGCCATTCCATCACTTCGAACTTGAAGCCCTGGCGCAGGTCGCCCGAGCTGCCCGACGGGATATAGAAGGAGACCACGCTGAGGTTGCCGTAGCGCGCCTCGATGTAGCGGCCTTCGTCGTCGAACGGGGCCCAGCCGAGCGAGGTGATCACCTGGTCCGGCTCGCGCTTGCTGTAGATCGCCACGCCGCTGTAGCCCTTCTTGGTGATGGCGTCGCGGTAGAAGCAGTGGTGGCCGTCCGGGCGGAACATCGGGTCGGTCAGCTGGTCTTCCTGGGCCTTGGTCTCCTGGATGCACAGGACGTCGGCGTCCTGGGACCGGAACCAGTCGAGGAAGCCCTTGGTTGCGGCGGAGCGGATGCCATTGGCGTTGAAACTGATGATGCGCATGCGGGGGACCTGCGGCGGGAAACCGGGCAAGCATACCGGTTGCCTGCGGGGCTGCGCAGTCCGCCAGGCCGGGCCGCGACACCCTTCACAGGGCCCCGGACGAGCGCGAAACGCCCAGCTGGATTAGGATTTGTGCTCCAAATGAAGATGAATCGAGTTTTGATGAGCGACCACCGCCACCGTTTCCTGCAGCTGGCCCTGACCGCCGACGCCCTGCGCTTCGGCCAGTTCACCCTCAAGTCCGGCCGGCTGAGCCCCTATTTCTTCAACGCCGGTCGTTTCGACTCCGGTTCGCTGCTGTCGCAGCTCGGCGCCTGCTACGCCGATGCCATCGATGCCACCGGGATCAAGTACGACGTGGTGTTCGGCCCCGCCTACAAGGGCATTCCGCTGGCCACCGCGATGGCCTGCGAGCTGGCCCAGCGTGGCCGTGACCTGCCGCTGTCGTTCAACCGCAAGGAAGCCAAGGACCACGGTGAAGGCGGCCAGCTGATCGGCGCCGACATGAACGGCAAGCGCGTGCTGATCGTCGACGACGTGATCACTGCGGGTACCGCGATCCGCGAAGCGCTGGGCATCATCCGCGCCGCCGGTGGCACCCCGGCCGGCATCGTGGTGGCACTGGACCGCCAGGAGATCGCTTCGGAAACCGATCGCCGTTCGGCGGCACAGTCGGTGGCCGAAGAGGCCGGCATTCCGGTGATCGCCGTGGCGTCGCTGGCCGACCTGCTTGATTTCGCCTCCGGCAACCCGGAACTTGTGGGTTACCGGCAGCCGCTGGAAGCCTACCGGGCCCAGTACGGCGTCCGTTCGATCCGCTGACCGACCCAGGGGAAAGGTCATGTCCCGAGTTCCTGCTGTGCTCTTTGCCGGCCTGCTGCTGGCCGTGCCGTTCACCGTACCGGCGCAGTCGCGCGACAGCGGCAAGACGGAAAAGAAGCTGTACTGCTGGAACGAGGGCAAGGAGCGGATCTGCAGTGATTCGCTGCCGGCCGACGCGGTCAACCATGCCCGCGAGGAGTTCAACGCGAGGAGCGGCCTGCGCAATGCGCAGGTCCAGCGCGCGTTGACCGACGAAGAGCGCGCCGCCGCCAGCACGGAGGCGGCGCAGCAGCAGCTGGACCTGATGGCCGCGCAGACCCGCCAGCGCACCGAGCAGGCGATGCTGACCACCTATGGCAGCGAGGACGACCTGCGCCGGGTGTTCGCCGAGCGCCAGGAAGTGCTGGACAACAACCTGAAGACCGCCGAGTACAACGTCACCAGCCTGCGTGAGTCGCTGGTGGCGCTGCTGGCGGCCGCAGGTGACCGCGAACTGGTCGGTGGCAAGGTGGCCGACAAGCAGGCCGAGGCGATCCGCCAGCGGCACGTGCAACTGCAGTCGCAGCAACGGCTGCAAGCCGGGTTCCTGCAGCAGCAGCAGGCGTTGAAGGCCGAGATCGACAGCACCCTGCAGCGCTATCGCGAGCTGAAGGGGCTGGTGTCGGCGAGCCAGGCTCCGGCGGGCTGACCACGCTCCCGCCGCCGGGCATGGCCCGGCGCTACCCAGGGCCTGGTTACGGATTGGACCACGGAATTTATGCACTCTTTACGCGTCGGCCCGGTCCGGCGCGTAGTGCGTTTATGGGCGGCAGGACGACGATGACGGCCTGAGGTGGAGGGGTTCCACCAGGACGCTATTGCAATGTCCCCCTGGCTGTCGTTGTTGTGTGGCGTGCTGGTGCTGGTCGCCGCCGCCTATCTCCTTTATGTCGTGCTGCGGCCCGAGTCGTTCTGAGCGGAGCCGGCCATGACTGAGATGCTTGTGATTATTGCCGCCAGCCTGCTGCTGGCGTGGCCGCTGGGCCTGTACCTGGCCCGCGTGATGCGTGGCACTCCGATGAAGGTCGACGTGCTGTTCCACTGGATCGAGAAGCCGCTGTACAGGGTGTTCGGGGTCGATCCGTCGCGCTCGATGTCCTGGCGCGGCTACGTGCTGGCCTTCGTGCTGAGCAACGTGGTGGTCGCGGTACTGACCCAGGCGGTGTTCATGACCCAGGCCTGGCTGCCGCTGAATCCGGACCAGATCCCGAACATGCGCTGGGACACCGCGCTGCACACGATGATCTCGTTCCTGACCAACACCAACCAGCAGCACTATTCTGGCCAGGCGCAGCTGTCCTATCTCTCGCAGATGACCGGCATCACCGGCCTGCAGGTGGTGACGCCGATGATGGGCCTGGCGCTGGCAGTGGCGACGCTGCGGGCGTTGTTCTCGCGTGCGCCGCAGGCTGCGGTGGCGACGGGTACCGGCGATGACCGCCAGGTGGCGGTGGGCAACTACTACGTGGACGTGGTGCGCCTGTGCGTGCGCTTCCTGCTGCCGCTGTGCCTGGTGTGGACGCTGGTGCTGACCAGCCAGGGCGTGCCGTCGACGATGACCGGTGGGCCGCAGGCCACGCCGATCGACGCCAGCGCCGGCATGGCCGAACAGAAGCTGCCGCTGGGCCCGGTCGCGGCGATGGTCGCAGCCAAGCAGCTGGGCGCCAACGGTGGCGGCTGGTACGGGCCGAACAGCAGCTTCCCGCTGGAGAACCCGACCCCGCTGTCGAATGCGCTGGAAATCGTCGGCATCCTGCTGGTGCCGATGGCGGTGATCTTCATGATCGGTGCGTTCACCGGCCGACGTCGCTTCGGCGCCCTGGTGTTCAGCTGCATGCTGGGCATGTCGCTGCTTTCCACCGGCGCGATGATGTGGAGCGAAGGACATAGCGCCAGCGCCGCCACGCCGCTGCTGATGGAAGGCAAGGAAGTGCGCTTCGGCGCCGATGGCACCGCGCTGTGGGCGGCGGTGACCACCCAGGTCTCCAACGGCTCGGTGAACGGCATGCACGATTCGCTGGCACCGCTGAGTGGCGGCATCGCGATGGTCAACATGCTGGTCAGCGCGATCTGGGGCGGCATCGGCTGTGGCCTGCAGCAGTTCATCGTGTACCTGCTGCTGGGTGTGTTCCTGGCCGGGTTGATGACCGGGCGCACGCCGGAACTGTTCGGCCGCAAGCTGGAGACGCCACAGGTGCGCCTGCTGGCCCTGCTGGTGCTGCTGCAGCCGATCACCCTGCTGGTGTTCACTGCGATCACCCTGGCCGTACCCGGCCTGGCGGGCACCTCCAACCCCGGCTTCCATGGCATCAGCCAGGTCTTCTACGAGTACGTCTCGGCCTACGCCAACAACGGCTCGGGCTTCGAAGGGCTGGGTGACGCCACGCTGTGGTGGAACCTGAGCTGCTCGCTGGTACTGCTGCTGGGCCGCTTCCCGCTGCTGATCATTCCGCTGGTGGTGGCCGCACAGCTGGCTGCCAAGCGCCAGGCCCCGGAGTCTGCCGGCAGCCTGCAGATCGAAACCCCGACCTTCGCCCTGACCCTGGTCTCGGTGATCGTCATCCTGACCGTGCTGCAGTTCATGCCGGCGCTGGTACTCGGCCCGATCGCCGACCACCTGAGCCTGGGACTGCACTAAGGACACCCTGATGAGTACCCAAGCAAGCTCAACCCGTAATACCCATGCAGCGCGCCCTGCCCTGCTGGATGGCGCCGGCCTGCGCCGTGCGCTGGTCGAAGCGGTGCGCAAGCTGTCGCCGATGCATCTGGTGCGCAGCCCGGTGATGGCGGTGGTGATGGCCGGCACAATCGTCGCCGCGATCGTCACTCTGACCGGCAATGCGCCGCTGGGCTTCGGCCTGGCAGTGACCGTGATCCTGCTGGTGACCGTGCTGTTCGGCAACTTCGCCGAAGCGGTGGCCGAAGCGCGTGGCCGTGGCCAGGCCGCCTCGCTGCGGCGTGCCCGCCAGGACCTGGTGGCACGCCGGCTGGCGGCGCCGCAGCCGGGCGCCGCCGAAACCCAGGTGCCGGCCGCCGAACTGCGCCCGGGCGACCATGTGATCGTCAGCGCCGGTGAACTGGTGCCGGCCGATGGCGAGATCGTGCAGGGCCTGGCCACCATCAACGAAGCGGCGGTGACCGGCGAATCGGCACCGGTGCTGCGCGAGGCCGGTACCGACCGTTCCGGTGTGATCGGTGGCACCAAGGTGCTGTCCGACCAGATCATCGTGCGGGTGACCGCCGAGCCGGGCCACAGCTTCCTGGACCGGATGATCGCGCTGGTGGAAGGCGCCAACCGCCAGAAGACCCCGAACGAGATCGCGCTGACCCTGCTGCTGGCGGCGATGACGCTGACCTTCCTGGTGGTGGTGGCCACGTTGCCGGCCATTGGTGCCGCCGTCGGCGTCAAGGTCGATCCGCTGCTGCTGATCGCGCTGCTGGTGTGCCTGATCCCGACCACCATCGGCGGCCTGCTGCCGGCCATCGGCATCGCCGGCATGAACCGTGCGCTGGCCGCCAACGTGCTGGCCAAGTCGGGCAAGGCGGTGGAAGTGGCCGGCGACGTCGACGTGCTGCTGCTGGACAAGACCGGCACCATCACCTACGGCGACCGCCAGGCCAGCCACTTCCATCCGTTGGCCGGCATCGACGCCAGCCAGCTGCGCGAGGCGGCACTGCTGTCCTCGCTGGCCGACCCGACCCCGGAAGGCAAATCGATCGTGCGCCTGGCGCGCGAACAGGGCTGTGCCACCGCCGAACCGGACCACGCCGAGTACCTGGCGTTCAGTGCGCAGACCCGCATGTCCGGCGTGGATCTGGAACATGGGCGGCAGATCCGCAAGGGCGCCGCCGATGCGATCCGCACCCACGTGCAGGCGCTGGGCGGCAACGTGCCGGCGGAACTGGCCGGTCGCGTCGAACAGGTCGCACGCAACGGTGCCACCCCGCTGGTGGTGGCCGAGGGCCGCCACGTGCTGGGCGTGATCGAGCTGTCGGACGTGGTCAAGCACGGCATGCGCGAGAAGTTCGCGCAGCTGCGGGCGATGGGCATCCGCACGGTGATGATCACCGGCGACAACCCGCTGACCGCCGCCGCGATCGCTGCCGAGGCCGGCGTCGATGACTACATCGCCGAGGCGCGCCCGGAAGACAAGCTGGCACGCATCCGCCAGGAGCAGGCCGGTGGCCGCCTGGTGGCGATGGTCGGCGATGGCACCAATGACGCGCCAGCGCTGGCGCAGGCCGACATCGGTCTGGCGATGAACTCCGGTACGCAGGCGGCGAAGGAGGCCGGCAACATGGTCGACCTCGATTCGGACCCGGCCAAGCTGCTGGCGGTGGTGGAAGTGGGCAAGCAGCAGCTGATCACCCGCGGCGCGCTGACCACCTTCTCGCTGGCCAACGACGTCTCCAAGTACTTCGCGATCCTGCCGGCGCTGTTCGCCGCGGCCGTTCCGACCATGGCCGCCTTGAACGTGATGCAGCTGTCGAGCCCGCGCAACGCGGTGCTGGCAGCGCTGATCTTCAACGCTCTGGTGATTCCCGCCCTGATCCCGCTCGCCCTGCGTGGCGTGCGCTTCCGCCCGGCCACTGCAACCGCACTGCTGCGCCGGAACATGCTGGTGTACGGCCTCGGCGGCGTGCTGCTGCCGTTCGCAGCGATCAAGGCGATCGACCTTCTTCTTGTCCTGGTATTCGGCGCATGAACCGTACTGCTTCCACTTCATCTTCCCTTCCGCGCGAACAAAAGGCCGAGGCCCGCGTGGCCAGCCTGCAGGACGGCGCCAGCTGGCGCCCGGCGATCGGCCTGGGCCTGGCCACCCTGCTGCTGGCCGGTGCGGTCTACGCCGGTATCGCCACCGGTTTTGCCGGCCTGGCCTACCCGACCCAGGCCGAGGGCAGCCTGCTGCGCGATGGCAACGGCCAGGTACGCGGCTCGGCATGGTTGTCGCAGCCGTTCACCGGTGACGGCTACTTCCAGGCACGTCCGTCGGCAGCCAACTACGACCCCATGGCCGCGGCCGGTTCCAACATGGCGCGCAGCAACCCGGCCCTGGCCGAGCGTGTTGCCGCCAGCACGGCTACAGTGGCCGCGCGCGAAGGTGTCGCCCCGGCGCAGGTGCCAGCGGACCTGGTCACCCAGTCCGCCGGCGGCCTGGATCCGCAGCTGTCGCCGGCGGCGGCGCGCCTGCAGGTGGCACGCGTGGCACGTGCCCGTGGCCTGCCGGTGGAACGCGTGCAGGCGCTGGTGCAGGCGCATACCGAAGGTCGCCAGTGGGGCCTGTTCGGCCAGCCGCGGGTGAACGTGGTGACGCTGAACTTCGCGCTGGACCACGCGGCCAAGGCACCGTGATACCGACCTGCACCGGCTGCGCGCACAATGGCGGCCATGACAGCGGCACCCATGACTGATGCGCGTACCCGCCAGGCCGATGCCCTGGTCGAAGGCCTGCAACGCGAAGCCGGCGGCAAGCTGACTGTGTTCCTCGGTGCGGCGCCGGGCGTGGGCAAGACCTACACCATGCTGACCCGCGCACAGGAACAGCTGCGCCGCGGTGTCGACCTGGTGGTGGGCCTGGTGGAAACCCACGGCCGCGCCGATACCCAGGCGCTGCTGGAGGGCCTGCCACAGCTGCCGCTGAAGGCAGTGGCCTATCACGGCCACATCCTGCAGGAGATGGATCTGGATGCCGTGCTCGCACGGCATCCGGCGCTGGTACTGGTGGACGAACTGGCCCACCGCAATGCGCCGGGCAGCCGCCATGAGCGGCGCTGGCAGGATGTGATGGAGCTGCTGGACGCCGGCATCGACGTCTGGACCACGGTCAACATCCAGCACCTGGAAAGCCTCAACGACGTGGTGATGCGGATCACCGGCGTACGCGTGAGCGAGACCGTGCCGGACGGCGTGCTCGACCGCCTGCATGACATCGTGCTGGTCGACCTGCCGCCACGCGAACTGATCGCGCGCCTGCAGCAGGGCAAGGTCTATGTGCCCGAACAGGCCGCGCAGGCGCTGCAGGCGTTCTTCTCGCCGGCCAACCTGACCGCACTGCGCGAACTTGCAATGCAGGAGGCCGCCGATCGCGTCGACAGCAGCCTGCGTGAGGCACGCGCTGCCCGTGGCGAGAGCAACCTGCCGCTGCGCCGCGGCGTGCTGGTGGCGATCGACGGCGGCGGCCAGAGTGAATACCTGGTGCGCGTGGCGCGACGCATCGCCGAACGCCGCGACGCACCATGGACCGTGGTGACCGTGCAGGGACGACGCCAGGACGAGGCGACCCAGCGCGAGATCGATGCGGCCTTCGCCCTGGCACGGCGGCTGGGCGGCGACGCCGAGCTGTTGCACGGATCGAGCATCGCCGACGCCCTGCTCGACCACGCCGCGCACAACGGCGTGTCCACCCTGGTGCTGGGGCGGACCCGCGAGCGCCCGCTGGCGCGGATGTTCAACCGAACGTTGACCCAGCAGCTGATCCAGCGCGGCGCGCATTACGAGATCACCATCATCAGCACGCCGCAGGCACGTGCGCGCTCGCGCCGCGAGGGCCTGCTGCCGCCGGTGCGCGGCATCAGCTACGAACCGGCGCAGGCACTGATCGCCACCGCGTTGGCCTGTGCGGTGGCATGGCTGGCCGAACGCTGGGTGGGCATGGCCGATCTGTCGATGGTGTTCATCGTGGCGGTGGTGCTGGTCGCTGCGCGCACGCGCGCCAGCGTGGCGGTGATGGCGGCGATCCTGTGCTTCCTCGCCTACAACTTCCTGTTCATCGCGCCGCGCTTCACCTTCGCCATCGGTGCACGCCAGGGCGTGATCACCGTGTTCCTGTTCCTGGCCGCGGCACTGGTGGCCGGGCGCCTGGCCTCGCGCCTGCGCATGCAGGTGATCGCGCTGCGCGCGGCCAATCGCCATGCGCGTGCGCGCCAGCAGCTGGGCCGCCAACTGGCCAGTGCCGCCGGCAACGGCGAGGTGGCGCAGGCGGGTCGGCATGCACTGGAACAGGCCATGGACGTGCCGGCGTGGCTGCGGATCGGCGCCGATACCGCAACCGGTGGCCGCAGCCAGCCCGGCGACACCGACCTGGCCGCCGCCGACTGGGCGCTGCGCCATGGCCAGCCCAGTGGCCGCTTCACCGACACCCTGGCCGGCGCGCAGTGGTGGTTCCTGCCGTTGCTGGATGGCGAGGACCGCGCGATCGGCGTGGCCGGCCTGTACCTGCCCGGCGCACAGGCGCGCCTGCTGCCCGAACAACGGCAGCTGGCCGAAGCAATGGTCGATGACATCGCGCAGGCCGCGCTGCGCACGCGGCTGGTGGCCGAACTGGAGCAGGCGCACGTCAGCAACGAGACCGAGCGACTGCGCTCGGCGCTGCTCTCTTCGGTGTCGCACGACCTGCGCTCGCCACTGGCGGCGATGATCGGCTCGGCCGACAGCCTGGCCAGCTATGGTGCGGCAATGGATACGGCCGATCGCCGTGCCCTGCTCGACACCATCCTGGTCGAGGGCGAACGGCTGGACCGCTACATCCAGAACCTGCTGGACATGACCCGCCTCGGCCACGAGGGATTGAAGATCAACCGCGACTGGATCGGCGTGGACGAACTGATCGGCTCGGCCGCACGGCGCCTGCAGCGCTACCAGCCGAAGGTGCGGCTGGAGCTGGACATTCCGGCCACGCTGGCGCCGATCTGGGTACACCCGGCGCTGGTCGAACAGGCGGTGTTCAACGTGATGGAAAACGCGGCCAAGTTCTCACCGCCGGATGCGGCCGTGCAGGTGCAGGCGCGCGAACTGGACGGCCAGCTGCGCATCGACGTGATCGATGCCGGCCCCGGCATTCCCGACGACGAGCGTGCGCGCATCTTCGACATGTTCTACAGCGTGGAGCGCGGTGACCGTGGCCGCCATGGCACCGGCCTGGGCCTGACCATCTGCCAGGGCATGATCGGCGCACATGGCGGCAGCGTGCAGGCGCTGCCCGGACGCGACGGTCGCGGTACCCTGATCCGCATCACCCTGCCCCTGCTCAAGCCAGCCTCCCACGATGAGCCCGACCCCGATTGATGCCAGCGTGCCGGCCGCGCGCGTGCTGGTGATCGATGATGAAACCCAGATCCGCCGGTTCCTGGACATCAGCCTGCGCGCGCAGGGCTACCAGGTGCGGCAGGCCGCCACCGGCCAGGAAGGCCTGCAGCTGGCCGCCAGCGAGGACATGGATCTGGTGATCCTGGATATCGGCCTGCCGGACATGGAAGGCCACGAGGTGCTGGAACAACTGCGGCAGTGGAGCCAGGTGCCGGTGATCATGCTGACCGTGCGTGCCGGCGAGGCGGAGAAGGTGCGTGCGCTGGATACCGGCGCGAATGACTACGTGACCAAGCCGTTCGGCACGCAGGAGCTGATGGCGCGGGTGCGGGCGCTGCTGCGCACGCGCAGCGTGCCCAGTGATGGCACGCCGCCGGTATTCGACGACGGCCACCTGCATGTGGACCTGGTCCGCCGTGAAGTGGCGCTGGATGGCGAGCCGGTAGCGTTGACCCGCAAGGAGTACGCGCTGCTGTCGCTGCTGCTACGCAACGCCGGGCGGGTGGTGACCCAGCCCCAGATCCTGCAGGAGATCTGGGGCCCGACCCACCAGCACGACACCCATTACCTGCGCATCCTGGTCGGCAAGCTGCGGCACAAGCTGGGTGATTCAGCGCTGGATTCGCGCTACCTGTTCACCGAACCGGGCGTGGGCTTGCGGTTCAAGGGGTAGTGCCGGCCGCTGGCCGGCAACCTCCTGAACCCCAGAACCATCCTGTGGTTGCCGGCCAGCGGCCGGCACTACCCGATCGATCCAATCCCGATCAATCAGAACCCCAGCGGGGTGTCGCCCAGCACCGGTTGCAACTGGCTGCGGAACAGCGCCTGGATGCGTTCCAGTGCCGCCTCGTCATTGCCTTCGAAACGCAGCACCAGCACCGGCGTGGTGTTGGAGGCGCGCACCAGGCCCCAGCCATCGGGGAAGTCCACGCGCAGGCCGTCGATGGTCGACAACCGACCGCCCACATACGGGTTGTCCGGCGACTGCGCCGCCGCCACCAGCATCGCCACCAGCGCATGCGGCGTGCCTTCGGCCACCGGCACCTTCAGCTCCGGCGTGGCCACCATCTCCGGCAGCTCTGCCAGTACCTCGTCCGGAGTCTCCTCGCGCTGGGCCAGGATCTCCAGCAGGCGCGCAGTCGCATACAGGCCATCGTCGAAACCGAACCAGCGCTCCTTGAAGAAGAAGTGGCCGCTCATCTCGCCAGCCAGCTCGGCATCGGTCTCGCGCATCTTCGACTTCATCAGCGAATGCCCGGTCTTCCACATCAGCGGGCTGCCACCATTGCGCAGCACGTGGTCGGACAGCTTGCCGGTGCACTTCACGTCGTAGATCACCATCGCGCCCGGATTGCGCATCAGCACGTCGGCGGCGAACAGCATCAGCAGGCGGTCGGCATAGATGATCTTTCCTTCGCCGGTGACCACGCCCAGGCGGTCACCGTCGCCATCGAAGGCGACGCCGAGATCGGCACCGAAGCGCTTCACCGTCTGCACCAGGTCTTCCAGGTTGGCCGGCTCGCTGGGGTCGGGATGATGGTTGGGGAAGGTACCGTCGACATCGCAGTACAGCGGGATGACTTCCGCACCGATCGCTTCCAGCAGCTGCGGCGCGAGCGCGCCGGCCACGCCGTTGCCGGCATCGGCCACGACCTTCAATGGGCGGTCCAGCTGCACGTCGTCGGCAATGCGCTGGATGTAGTCGGCGCTGACATCGCGCTGCTGGTAATCGCCCGGCTCGGCGGCCTGTACCAACCGGCCTTCAATGATGCGCTGGTAGAGATCGGTGATGGCATCGCCGGACAGCGTCTCGCCGCCGATGACCACCTTGAAACCGTTGTACTCGGGCGGGTTGTGGCTGCCGGTGACCGCCACGCAGGTGCCGGTACGCAGATGGAAGGCGGCGTAGTACACGACCGGGGTCGGTGCCAGGCCGATGTCGATCACCGCGCAACCGGCGCGCCTCAGGCCCTCGGCCAACCCTGCGGCCAGTTCCGGGCCGGACAGGCGGCCGTCGCGGCCGATCACCACCTCACGCAGGCCCTGCTCCAGGGCCACGGTGCCGATGGCCTGGCCGATCAGCGCCGCCGTTTTCGGCGTCAGTTCACTGCCAACCACGCCGCGGATGTCGTAGGCGCGGAAGATACCGGCCGCCAGTTCCTCGGCCGGAACCGGTGGCGGGGGCGGCGGTGCACTTTCAGTTGTGCTGGCCTCGGCCACCGGCGGCGGCGCCATCTGCAGGCTCTCGCTCAGGGTCGGGCCATGATCGGCTTCCGCCACGGTCGCCCGGCGCGGCAGCGGCAGCGACTTCGGCAGGCGGCCGCGCCCCACCACCAGCAGCACGGCGATGAACGCCAGCAGCAGCGCAACGATGGCGCTGGCCAGCGAACCCAGGCCCAGCGGACCAGGTTCGACATTGGGTACCGCGGCCACCAGCCGCAACGGCGTCCCCGGAATCGGCCGCGCCAATGCCTCGGCGCTTTCGGCCAGGCCGGCATCGCCCTGGGCGACGAGGTCATGCGCGCCCTGGCGCAGGCCAAGGAAACCGGCCGATGGCGCACTCACCTGGTCCAGCGGTGAGGTCAGCCGCAGCAATGGCTGGCGCACGTAGAGCACCGCCGGGCCGAGACTGCCCAGTTGAACCGGCGCTGCCAGGCCCAGGCGATTGCCACCGCCATCGCGGACCACGCGCAGGCTGGGCTTGCCTTCGGCCAATGCCGCTTCCAGCAGCGCCAATCGGGCATAGCCAAAGGCGGCCGGGTCGGCGTAGGCGTTGGCCAGATCGGCCGTCAGTACCTCGGCGTGCTCGACGCCGGTCCAGCTCTCGCGGACCGCGAGTGCCGCCGCAGCGGCATCACCGGCCTGCAGCGCCTGCTGCACGCGCTCGTTCTTCAGCTGCTGCTGCAGCTGCTTCAGCTGGCCGGCAGCGGCCTCCTGCAGGCCCTGCACGGCCTGGTCACGTGCAGCTTCCAGCGCCTGGCCGTTGGCCTCCTGGCGCCATTGCTGCACTGCGCTCCATCCGAACCAGCCGGCCAGCAGGATCAGCAGCACCCCCAGTAGTGGCGCACTGCGTCCCAACGACCGTCCCCGCTGTCCTTCCCCGATGCCGCTCATCGATGTCCCCTGTCAACGCACCCCGGTATGGCCGAATCCACCCGTTCCCCGCACGCTGTCGGTGAAAGTATCCACCACCTGCAGGCTGACGCGGGCAATCGGCACGATCACCAGCTGCGCGATGCGATCGCCCGGCTCGATGGTGAAGGCCTCGCGGCCACGGTTCCAGACGCTGATCAGCAGCGGGCCCTGGTAATCGGCATCGATCAGGCCGGTGCCGTTGCCGAGCACGATGCCGTGGCGATGGCCCAGCCCCGAGCGCGGCAGGATCACCGCGCACAGGTGCGGATCGGCGATGTGGATGGCCAGGCCGCTGGGCACCAGCGCGGTGTCGCCCGGCTGCAGGGTCAGCGCGGTATCCAGCGCCGCGCGCAGGTCCATGCCGGCGCTGGCCTCGGTTGCGTAGGCCGGCAGTGGCCAGCTGTCGCCGAAACGCGGGTCGAGCAGCTTGACCTGCAGCGGTAGGGAAGTGAAAGCCTGGGTCATGCCTGGAGTCTCCGCGCGATCAGCGCCAGCAGTTGTTCGGCCAGCTCACGCTTGGAGGTGGCCGGGAATACCTGTTCACCGTCCTGCCAGAAGGCCGTGGCGGCATTGTTGTCGCTCTCGAAACCGCCACCGCTGATGCCGACCTGGTTGGCGATCACCAGGTCGAGGCGCTTGTCGACCAGCTTGCCACGCGCGTATTTCTCCACGTCGTGGGTCTCGGCGGCGAAGCCGACCACCAGCTTCAGCGACTGGGTCTGCGCGGCGACTTCGGCAAGGATGTCCGGCGTGCGCACCAGCTCGATCACCAGCGACTGGCTGTCGGCGGTCTTCTTCAGCTTCTGCTGGGCCACCTGGCGCGGTGTGTAGTCGGACACCGCTGCGGCACCAATATAGATGTCGGCCGGCAGCGACTTCAGCACGGCATCGCGCATCTGCGCAGCCGAGCGCACGTCGACGCGCTGCACGCCGGGCGGCGTCGGCAGCTGTACCGGGCCGCTGACCAGCACCACCTGGGCGCCCATCGTCGCGGCGGCCGCGGCCAGGGCAAAGCCCATCTTGCCGCTGCTGCGGTTGCCGACGTAGCGCACCGGATCGATGTCTTCATAGGTCGGGCCAGCGCTGATCAGCAGGCGAAGGCCCTGCAGCGCGCGGGTTTCCGGTGCGACAACCGCCGCTGCAGCACCGCCATTGGCAGCCAGCGCGGCAACGATGTCGCCCGGTTCGGCCAGACGGCCGGGACCGGATTCGCCTTCGGCCAGCGGACCGTCGACCGGGCCGATCACCTGCGCGCCGCGCTGGCGCAGCAGGGCGATGTTGGCCTGGGTGGCCGGATGCAGCCACATGCGGTGGTTCATCGCCGGGCAGATCGTCAGCGGCGCGGTACTGGCCAGGCACAGGGTGCTGACCAGATCATCGGCGTGGCCCTGGGCCAGCCGGGCCAGCAGATCGGCGGTTCCCGGGGCAACCACGATGCGGTCGGCCCAGCGCGCCAGCTCGATGTGGCCCATGGCCTGTTCGGCGGCGCTGTCCCACAGCGTGGTGCGGGTGGGCTGCCCGGACAGGGCCTGGAAACTGAGCGGAGTGACGAACTGCTGGGCACCGGCGGTCATCGCCACCTGCACCTGGGCACCGGCGTCGCGCAGGCGACGCACCAGTTCCAGGGCCTTGTAGGCCGCGATCCCGCCTCCGACGCACAACAGCAGTTTCTGACCTTCCAGCGCGCGGGCCTGCGCGGGGGAAGCGTTGGGGGAGTCAGCCACCTGGAATTCCTGTGCAAACGAGGGCGCTAGCTTACCCGATGGTCGGTAATGTCCCGGTGCAGGGTGCACATAGCGGACAGCTATCAGTAGATGGAGCGCGCTGCGCCTGACCCTGGGTTAGCCGGGCATCGGTTTCGGACCTTTCCTATACCTCTGCGGGTCTGCGCTTTTGCAGAATCAGGCATTGGCTGCCGTCTGCCGTGGCCTGTTCGACCTTCGAGGAGCCTCGTGCATCCACGCATCATCATTGCCGACGACCATCCCGTGGTCCTGCATGGCATCCGTATCGTGCTGCAGACCCACCTGATGGACATCGTCGGCAGTGCACGTGACGGCGCCCAGCTGCTGGAGCTGGTGGACCACCACGACTGCGATGCGGTGCTGACCGACCTGTCGATGCCGGGTGACGGCCCGGACGGTCCAGAGCTGATCGACGCGCTGCGCGTGCGTCACCCCAGGCTGCCGGTGGTGGTGCTGACCGGCGCCCGCCATCCCGGGCTGCTGGACGGACTGCTGCGCGAGGGCATCAGTGGGCTGGTCGACAAATGCGCCGATTTCGCCGAACTGCCGCAGGCACTGAACGCCGCACTGGCCGGGCAGGTCTTCGTCTCCCAGCAGCTGCGCCACCACCTGCAGGCGCGCGACCTGCTGTTTCCACGCGAACCGTCGCCGCTGTCGGCGCGGGAACAGGAAGTGCTGGATCTGCTGGCGACCGGGCTCAGCGTGAATGCCGTCGCCGAACGCTGCGGGCGCAGCCCGAAGACCATCAGCCGGCAGAAGGCCGAAGCCAAGCGCAAGCTGGGCCTGCAGAACAACCAGGAACTGTTCGACTATCTGCAGACCCGACGCGGGTGAGGCATCGTCCGACCCGGTGCTGCGGTATGCACCGATGGGAGCCGTCACGCAGGCTGGCGATGATGCAGGCATGCCCATCCATGACTGGCCCGAACAGGAACGCCCCCGCGAGAAGCTGATCGCGCGCGGGCCCACGGCACTTTCCGACGCCGAACTGCTGGCCCTGTTTCTCGGCTCCGGGTTCGGTGGCCGCGATGCCGTGCAGACCGCGCGCGACCTGCTGCAGGCGCACGGCCCGTTGCGGGTGCTGCTGGACCGCCCCGCGCGTGACCTGGCCCGCCTGCCCGGGCTCGGCCCGGCGCGCAGCTGTACGCTGGCTGCCGGGCTGGAACTGGCCCACCGCTACCTGGCTGCCGAGCTGGAACACGGCGAAGCGGTCGGCAACAACCCGGCCGCGGTCGGCCGCTATCTGCAGCACCGCCTGCGCGGGCAGGCCCGGGAGATCTTCATGGCCCTGTTCCTGGACAACCGGCACCGCCTGATCGCCTGCGAGGAGCTGTTCCACGGCACCATCAACGCCGCACCGGTCTACCCCCGCGAAGTGGTGCGGCGCGCCCTGCTGCACAACGCGGCGGCGGTGATCCTCAGCCACAACCACCCTTCCGGCGACCCGGAACCCTCCAGCGCCGATACCCGCATCACCGACGAACTGCAGCAGGCACTGGCGATGGTGGACGTGCGCCTGCTGGACCACTTCGTGGTCGGTGAGGGCCGCCCCGTTTCGTTTGCTGAACGAGGCCTGCTGTCGCCGCCCCAGCCCCGCCTGTTCGGCTGAGCGCCCGCCCTCCGGGCGCCATCGGTCGCCCCCACAGGCAGGTTTCGGTCAGCGTGGCCGCTGGTATCTGCGCTAAAATGGGCGATTCCGCCGCTCATTCTCACAGCAGGCCTCGTGAAAAATCTCCTCCGCGCCCTGATCAGCCAAGGCATCGAAGCCTTGCGCGCCAATGGCACCCTGCCCGCCGACTCCCTGCCGCCGGACTTCGTGGTCGAGCGCCCGAAGACCCGTGACCACGGCGACTTCGCCACCAATGCCGCGATGCTGCTGGCCAAGGCCGCGCGCAGCAATCCGCGCGCACTGGCACAGGCGCTGGTCGAGGCACTGCCGCGCAGCGAGGACGTCAGCAAGGTCGAGATCGCCGGCCCCGGCTTCATCAATTTCCACCTGGCGCCGGCCGCGTACCAGCGTGAAGCCGCGTCGGTCATCAAGGAAGCCCACGACTACGGCCGCAACCTGTCCGGCAATGGCCGCACGGTGGGCGTGGAGTACGTGTCGGCCAACCCGACCGGCCCGCTGCATGTCGGCCATGGCCGCGCGGCGGCGATCGGCGACTGCGTGGCGCGTGTGCTCGACGCCAACGGCTGGAACGCCAAGCGTGAGTTCTACTACAACGACGCCGGCGTGCAGATCGAGAACCTGGCGCTGTCCACCCAGGCGCGGATCAAGGGCATCGCGCCGGACCAGGACGGCTGGCCGGAAGGCGGCTACCGCGGTGAATACATCGCCGACGTCGCCCGCGCCTACATGGCCGGCGCCAGCGTCGATCTGGAAGGCAGCACCGTGGTCGGCGCCAAGGACCCGGACGACATGCAGGCGATCCGTCGCTTCGCCGTGGCCTACCTGCGCAACGAGCAGAATCTGGACCTGGCCGCGTTCGGCGTCGACTTCGACATCTATTTCCTGGAAAGCTCGCTGTACGCCGACGGCAAAGTCGCCGAAGCGGTCGCCAAGCTGCAGGCCTCGGGTCATACCTATGAAGAAGGTGGCGCGCTGTGGCTGCGCAGCACCGACTTCGGTGACGACAAGGACCGCGTGATGCGCAAGTCCGACGGCACCTTCACCTACTTCGTGCCGGACGTGGCCTACCACCTGTCCAAGTGGCAGCGCGGCTACGAGCGCGCGATCACCGAGCTCGGCGCCGATCACCATGGTTCGCTGGCACGCGTGCGCGCCGGCCTGCAGGCGATGGAAGTGGGCATCCCGCAGGGCTGGCCGGAGTACGTGCTGCACCAGATGGTCACCGTCATGCGTGGCGGCGAGGAAGTGAAGCTGTCCAAGCGTGCCGGCAGCTACTTCACCCTGCGCGACCTGATCGAGGAGGCCGGCCGCGATGCCACCCGTTGGTTCCTGATCGCGCGCAAGCCCGATTCGCAGCTGACCTTCGACATCGACCTGGCCCGCCAGCAGAGCAACGACAACCCGGTCTTCTACGTGCAGTACGCGCACGCCCGCGTCTGCAGCCTGCTGCGCCAGGCACAGGAGAAGGGCCTGGTGTACGAACAGGGCAATGGCCTGGCCAACCTCGGCCGCCTGGCCGACGACGCCTCGCTGCTGCTGATGAACGAGATCTCGCGGTACCCGGAAGTGGTGGAGGCGGCCGGCGTGGCGCTGGAACCGCATCTGGTGGCGCAGTACCTGCGTGAATTGGCGCACGCGTTCCACACGTGGTATCACGGGACGCCGGTACTGGTGGAAGACGCTGCGGATCGCAACGCCAAGCTGACCCTGGCCTGCGCCGCGCGCCAGGTGCTGGCCAACGGCCTCGAACTCCTGGGCGTCAGCGCCCCGGAAAAAATGTAAGCATCAGGAGACGCAGTACACATGGCAGCACGACGCGGCAAAAACCAGGCACGACGCAACAGCAGCAGCCAGGGCACACCCGGATGGGTGTGGCTGGTCGCTGGCGTGGCGATTGCGGCCGTGGTGTTCCTGGCGGCGCCGAACCTGTTCAAGGGCGAAGGCGATGGCTTCCTTCGCGCCGGTCCGCAGCCGAACCCGAACGCGCAGCCTGCCCCGGTCGCTGATGCCGACAGCGATGTCGGCACCCAGCCGGCCGCGCAGCCGGCCACGCCGAAGCCGGCCGAACCGGAAAAGCCGGCCGCCACCCAGTACGACTTCTACACCCTGCTGCCGGGCAAGGAAGTTGAAATGTCCGACGCCGAACTGGCCGCCAGCGCGCGTGCCGAGGACCAGCGCCGGGCCAAGGCCGAAGCGCAGCGCGCGCAGGCGGCACTGGAAGGCAAGCCGGTTCCGCCGCCAGCGGCTACCGCGCCCGCACCGACGGCAACCGCCAGCGTGGCCAGCACCGCACCGGTGACCGCCACCAGCCGTCCGCTGCCGGCACCGCTGAGCGAACGACCGGCTGCGGCAACGCCTCCGGCCAGCACGCCGACGGCGTCGACCAGCACCGCCGCCGCCACTCCGGCAGCGCGTGCGGAAACCGCGCCGACCGCGGCCACTACCGCAGGCGCTGCGGCACCGGCTGCCGCTGACAATGCCCGCTACATCCTGCAGGCGGGTGCGTTCGGTGCCTCCGGCGATGCCGAAGCGACCAAGGCCAAGCTGGCGATGATGGGCCTGGCGGCACGCGTGGAATCGGCGCAGATCAACGGCAAGACCGTGTACCGCGTGCGCATGGGGCCGTATGGCAGTGCAGGTGAACTGTCTGAAGCCAAGCAGAAGCTGGATGGCACCGGCCTGCAGGCGATGGCGATCAAGGCACAGTGAGTCTGCCGAAGTGAATGAAAAGCCGGGCACAGCCCGGCTTTTTTTTGTCTGTGTAGAGTCGAGATCCTATGTTCGTGGTCAAGCCTGCTGGAAGCAGGCTTGACCCACCTTCAGCATGGCCGGATCGAAGTCCCGGCCGCTTTTGAAGACACCCCAGGCGATCCTGGCCAGCTTTCTGGCCAGGATGTTGAAGACGGCGGTGCTGGGGTGACCGCGTTTTGACAGCTCGTCGTAGAGCGGTTGCCCCCGACGACACCGCTTGAGCCCCATGGCGGCCATGTAGAGCATCTGGCGCAGCACTGGCGCGCCCTGTTTGGACAGCCGACGCCGTCCCGTTCTGCCGCCAGACTCGTTAGGCCGGGGATCCAGGCCGGTGCAGGCGATCCACGCGTTGGCGTTGGCCAACGGCCAGCGCGTCATGTAGTAAATCAGGTGAGCGGCGACGGCGGGGCCGATACCAGGGATGGTCAACAGGCGCTTGTAGAGCGTGCCATGCTCTCCATCGCGACCCAAGCGCTGCAGTTCGCTTTCCAGCTCGGACAGCGTCCCAGCCAGAGCGCAGAACAGATCTGACAGCTCCCCGGGGGCACTTTTGCTTACCCCGAAGGATTGCTCCAGGCGCGCGCGTGTCTTTACCAGCGTCTGCCGCTTGCGCAGCAAATCGTGCATCTGCTGCTGCTCATCGGTACGCGGTACGTATTCACGCAGGCGATCGTTCTCCTTCTTCACGTACCGGGCGATCGCTTCGGCGTCCATGGCGTCCGTCTTGCCACGCGAGCCCGTCGCCCGGCCGTAGTGCTTGATCAGACGTGGATTGATCACATAGACAACGTGGCCTGCCTGGCCAGCCATCCGAGCCAACAACTCGTAGTACCGCCCCGTCGCCTCCATGCCAATCCGGCATCGCTGGGGCAAGGTGTTGAGCCACTGGGCTATGCCGGCCCGGGTGTTGGCGATCCTGTCGCCGGCCTTGCGGTCGGCCACTGCCGGTACGAACTCCTTGGAGTCCACGTCCACGCCAATATCGAGAGAATCAGACATTTGTACGGCTCCCAGCTATCTTTAAGGGGCTGGGGTGGTACCGCACCGACGTTAGCTTGCCTACATCGACGATCCCCTTTGGGGGCCGTACGATCCTTTATCGACGTTCGTGTGCGGGATGGGGATCGCTCGACTCGTCTGTCGGCTAGTATCCGCAGATGCATGCTTGACGGTCCCTCCACCCTGGCTCCTACATACCGCGTAGGAGCCGGGAGGAACATACAAGCTTGCTCGACTGCCGTTCAAAGCAGTCGAGCAAGCTCGACTCTACAAAGGGCGAAGAGCAGTCGAGCATGGCTCGACTCTACAAATGACCGTCAGCCTTCGCGGGCGACCTGGAAACCGGCGAAGGACTGGCTGACCGGCATCAGTTCCAGGCGATTGATGTTCAGGTGCGGCGGCAGGCTGGCCACCCAGAAGATCTGTTCGGCGATGTCTTCGGCGGTCATCGGGTTGGCGCCGGTATAGAGCTTGTCCGACGCCGCCTGGTCGCCATGGGTACGCACCACGGTGAACTCGGTTTCGGCCATGCCCGGCTCGATCGTGGTCACGCGCACGCCGGTGCCGTGCAGGTCCGAACGCAGGCCGAGCGAGAACTGGCTGACGAAGGCCTTGGTGCCACCGTAGGCATTGCCGCCCGGGTACGGGTAGACGCCGGCCACCGACGAAATGTTGATGATTGCGCCCTTGCGCTCCACCAGCTGCGGCAGCAGGCGGTGGGTCAGGGTCACCAGCGCGGTGATGTTGGTGTCGATCATCGTGGTCCAGTCCGACAACTTGGCGCTCTGTGCCGGCGCAGTGCCCTGCGCCAGGCCGGCGTTGTTGACCAGCAGATCGATCTCGCCGAAGGCCGGCGGCAGTGCCAGCAGCGCCGCTTCCATCGCCACCGGATCGCGGATGTCGAAGGCGGCGGCATGCACCACGTCCTTGCCGTAGCGCTCGACCAGCGGCTGCAGGCGTTCGCCGCGGCGGCCGGTGGCGATCACCTTCCAGCCCGCCTGGGCGAAGCGGTGGACGGCGGCGGCGCCGAAGCCGGACGTGGCGCCGGTAATCAGGACAGTGCGGGTCATCAGGCAACTCCAGGGGGAAAAACCAGACCCCCATTCTGGCACCGTCGGCCGGGGGTTGCGTTGCCTGATCGGCCAGATCCGGCCCCACCTGTCGGGGTGACCGGTACAATTGGGCCCATGATCAACAACGATGTCCTGCGCAGCGTGCGCTACTCCCTGGACCTGGGCGACCACCACGTGGTGACCCTGTGCCAGATGGCCGACCCGGCCTTCGCCGTGGATCCGGAACAGGTGAAAGCCTGGCTGCGCCGCGAGGACGAAGCCGGTTTCGAAGCGATGAGCGACAGCGCGCTGGCGCACTTCCTCGACGGCCTGATCGTGCACCTGCGCGGTCGCGATGAGAGCCAGCCTCAGCGTGCGGTGGAAACCCGCATCGACAACAACCTGGTGCTGAAGAAGCTGCGCGTCGCCTTCCAGCTGCGCGACGTCGATCTGATGGAGATCTTCGCCAGCGCCGGCTTCAACGTCTCCAAGTCGGAAGTGGGCGCCTTGTTCCGCCAGCCCGGGCACACTAACTACCGGCGCTGCCTGGACCAGATGCTGCGCAATTTCCTCAAGGGCCTGAGCCTGCGCCTGCGCGGCTGAGCACGGCCTCGACGAACGCCCGCGCCGCCGGTGTCGGCAGTCGCTGCCAGACCAGGTGCACGCGGCGGGTCGGGGTCGGCTGCAGCGGAATCTGTACCACCCCCTGGAACCCGTCGGCGATCAACGCTGGCACGATGCCAACCGCCAGCCCATGGCGGACGAAGCGCTCGATCAGTTCCATCAGATTGACCTCGAAGCGCACCGTGTGCGGCAGGCCAGCGGCAGCGAAGGCATCGTCGGTCTGCCGCCGCGCACCGGTGCCGCGCGGAAAGTCGACCAGCGCCTCGTCCTGCAGTTCGGTCAATGGCAGCCGCTTGCGGCGGGCCAAGCGGTGCGACGGCGCCAGCACCGCCACCAGGTCTTCTTCCTGCAGCATCTGGTGGCAGACCCCGTCCAGCCCTGCCGACGGCGCCAATCCGACCAGCGCCACGTCCAGCTCTCGCGACTGCACCTGCGCGATCAGGTCCTCGCTCTTGTCGACCCGCAGCTGGAACTCCACCTGCGGGTGCGCCTGCTGGAAGGCCGCCAGCATCGCCACCACATCGATGTCGGTCAGCGAGGAGATCTGCCCGATCGCCAGCAGGCCACGCACCTCGCCAGTGACGGCGGCCACGTCGGCGCGCAGGTGGCGCAGGCTGGCCAGCACCTGGCGTGCATGCACCAGCAGCGCCTCGCCGGCGGCGGTGGCCCGCACCTGGCGCGGCAGGCGCTCGAACAGCGTTGTGCCCAGTTCCTGCTCAAGATGGGCGATCTGGTGACTGAGCGCGGACTGCACCACGTGGCAGCGCTCGGCGGCGCGGGTGAAGTTGCCCTCCTCGGCCAGGGCGACGGCGAACTCGAGCTGCTTGAGATTCACGCAACCATCTCATTTTCAGATGACAGAGATGATGATGATTCATTTCCATCATGACTGCAGCAGGCGGACACTGTGCTCCCCCGCTTCCTCGAACACCGCGTGAGTCCGTCCCTTCCCCCTCTGCACCGCTGGCAGGTGCTGCTGATGTCGGTGGCTACCGGCGTGGCCGTGGCCAGCAACTACTATGCGCAGCCGCTGCTGCACACCATCGCCGATGCCTTCGGTGTGCCGTTCGGCCAGGTCGGCATGGTGGTCACCGCCGCACAGCTGAGCTATGCCGCCGGACTGATCCTGCTGGTGCCGCTGGGTGACCTGTTCGAACGCCGCCGCCTGATCGTGGTGATGAGCCTGCTGTCCGCCGGCGGGCTGGTGATCAGTGCCTGTGCGCCGTCGCTGGCCTGGCTGCTGGTGGGTACCGCGATCACCGGCCTGTTCTCGGTGGTGGCACAGGTACTGGTGCCGTTCGCGGCCACGCTGGCCGCACCGGAACATCGTGGCCGCGTGGTCGGCACATTGATGAGTGGCTTGCTGCTGGGCATCCTGCTGGCGCGCACCGTGGCCGGACTGCTTTCCAGCCTGGGCGACTGGCGCCTGGTGTATGCCATCGCCGCCGGCACCCTGGTGCTGGCCGCGCTGGCGCTGCAGCGCGGCCTGCCGCGATTCCACCACAGCGCCGGCCTCGGTTATTTCGCATTGCTGCGCTCGATCGGCGTGCTGTTCGTGCAGGAGCCGGTGCTGCGCCAGCGCACCCTGCTGGGCGCCTGCAGCTTCGCCATGTTCGCGATCTTCTGGACCCCGCTCGCGTTCCTGCTGGCGCAGCCACCTTACGCCTACAGCGACGCTACCATCGGCCTGTTCGGGCTGGTCGGTGCCGCCGGCACGCTGGCTGCGGGCCTGGCCGGGCGCATGTCCGACCGCGGCCAGACCGGACGCGCCACCGCCATCGCGCTGGTGCTGTTGCTGCTGTCATGGCTGCCGTTGGGGCTGTCGGCACACTCGCTGCTGGCGCTGCTGGTCGGCGTGGTGGTGCTGGACCTGGCCGCGCAGCTGCTGCACGTGAGTAACCAGAGCCTGATCTACGCACTGCAACCGGCAGCGCGCAACCGCCTCAATGCCGGCTACATGACCGGCTACTTCATCGGCGGTTCGCTGGGTTCGCTGCTGTCGGCGCAGGTCTACCAGCGCTTCGGCTGGACCGGCGTCTGCGTGGCCGGTGCTGCGGTGGCCATGCTGGCCCTGCTGCTGTGGCTGCCCGGCGCGCTGCGCGCGCGCCAGGCTTCGGTGACTGACTAGAAGCTGCCCTGCAGCACCAGCTCCCAGCGTCCGCCGGCATTGTCCGGAAACAGCCGCTTCGCTGCGTTGTCGGTGTCATGCACGGTGGCGCGCAGTTCCCATGCCGGGGTCAGCGAGGCGATGGCACTGAGCTGGCCATGCAGGTAATCAGGCCCCTGTGCGGTGGCCAGCCAGTACTGGCCTACCGCCGCTTCGAGGCGGAACCGCTCGTGCAGCGGCACCCGCACACCCAGCTGGGCATAGGTGCCGCGATGGCCACCGGCCAACGCGTCGTTGGAATGCGCGATCTGCAACCAGGCGCGCTGCTTCCAGTTCAGGGTGGTATTGAGTTCGGTCCAGTCCAGCGCGCGGCCGGTACCTGGATACACATAGCGGGTCAGGTTGGCATCCAGTGTCCAGTCCGGTGCCAGCGCGCCGGACCAGCCTGCCACCAGGTCGAACTCGCTGCGCGCGCCATTGTCCGGTTTGAACGAAACGTTGGAGCCCCACACGCTGGCATACCAACCCGATGCGACCGAGATCTTCGCGCCCGCCTGCACCGCCGGGTCGCCATCGCTCTGCGAGCTGCCACGCCACACGTAGTCGCTGGTCAGTGCGGCACTGCCGCTGACCTGCACCTGTGCCTGGGCGCTGCCGATGCCGAGCAGCCCTGCCAGGGCGGCCACCACTGCCGCCATCATCCCCTTGCTGTTCACTGCACTGTGTTCCTCGTTGAAGGCGGTTGCGCCGCCGGGAACGCAGTGTCGAGGTGGTGGCCGTAACGGATCGAGGGTGCTGCCGGGCCCGTGGCGCAAATTCGGCGTAAATCCCGTGGACCGGGGGCCGCGTGCCAGCGGCGCGGTATCATGGCGCCTTGTTTCCAGGAACCAACCGCGTGGACGCCATCCTGACCCCGGTATCGATCGGCGAGCTGATCGACAAGATCACCATTCTCGAGATCAAGGCCGAGCGCATCGACGATGTGGCCAAGCTGGCCAACGTCCGCACCGAGCTGGACGGCCTGCTGCCCTTGCTGCAGCAGCAGCTGCAGGCACAGCCGGCACTGGCCGTGCTGAAGCAGCAGCTGAAGACGATCAACGAGCGCATGTGGGATATCCAGGACCAGCTGCGCGACAAGGAAGCAGCCCAGGTGTTCGACGATGCGTTCATCCAGCTGGCGCGTGGTGTCTATGGCACCAATGGCGAGCGCGTGCAGGTGAAGAACGAGATCAACCGCGTGGCCGGTTCGGCGCTGGTGGAAGAAAAGCAGTACCAGGGCGAGTAACGCCGCCTCGATCAGCGTCGATCAGATGGCGGAAACGGAACAGCTCGCCATCGTTGCGGATGCCCAGCTTGCGGTAAGCCGCTCGCTTCTGCGTGCTGATGGTGCTGGCTGTACGCCCACTGCGGCGTGCCATCTCGCCGGTGCTGCAGCCGCGCAGCACCCACTGCAGGACGGTGCGCTCGCGCGTACTCAACCGTGGTGGACGCACGGGCTGCTGGCGTTGCCGGCGGGACTGGTTCAACTGTGCACGCAGTTCCGGCGGCACGAAGCGTCCGCCACGGGCGACCACGCTCACTGCCCGCAGCAGCGTCTGCGGCGCGCAGGCCTTGGACAGGAATCCGCGCGCACCGGCCTGCAGGGCCAAGGACACGACACCCGCGTTGCAGTGCGCGGACAACACCAGGATCGGCACTGCCGGCCAATGGCGTGATAGGTGCCGCAGCAGTTCCAGACCTTCCCCGCTGTCACCGATCGGCAAGGCGTCGACCAGCAGCAGATCGATCGCGGCCGCCTGCTGCTGCAGGCGCTGCAGCAGATCACCGCTGCGACCGTAGCTTCCATCGACCTGCAGGTCCGCCTGCCGGGCCAGGACTTCCTGCACGCCATGCCGCAACAGCGGGTGCGGATCCAGCAGCAACAGGCGGCAGGGAGAATCTCGGGGCGACGGAAACGTGGGCATGGTTGCATTCCTGCAGAACAGGCCACTCACCCTAGGGCGCAGCCGACGCCTGCGGAATCCAATTCGTTGCAATGCCGCCCTTCCGCCGCGCCACGGTCAGGTAGCGTTTGCCCAGCCGGAAACGCAACAGGCCCGGCATGGGCCGGGCCTGTCGAGGCATCTTCGGCGCGCAGGCGCGCCGAGGAAGCAATTACCAGCTGAAGCGCGGGCCGACGGTGTATTCCTTGTCGCCGTCGCGGTTCATCTTCAGCTCGCCGTTCAGGCCCCAGTTCTGGTTCAGCTTGACCTGACCACCCAGGCGGCCGTACCACTGGCCTTCCGGATTGATGCCGTGCTTCTTCGAGAAATCTTCGTAGCCGACCATGCCGTAGACTTCGGCGTGGGCACCGAAGGCGGTACGGATACCGGCTTCAGCGCTGTAACCGTTGAAGTCCAGGCCGTGCTTCTGGTCGCGCTTCTGGTAGGCAACGCGGGCAACGAAGTCGGTGGTCGGAGCGATTTCAACGTTGTAGCCGGCGCCGATCTTCCACTGGTCCAGCTTGATGTTGGTGTGGTCGATTTCCTGGCGGCTGTACTCACCGAAAGCGTGGAAGTTCGGCAGGAAGCCGTACGAACCCTTCACGCCCCAGCCGTCGGCCTTGAACGCGTCGATGTCGGTCTTGGCGTAGTCGGCTTCGGCGTAGTTGTACGACAGGTTCTCAGCAGCCGAGGCGGTGAACGGCAGGGCAGCGGCCAGGGCCAGAGCAATCAGCGAATTCTTCATGGGGGTACACCTTTACTTTCTTATGGTGTGCAGCAGCGCCAGGGCGCCATCGCATCGGGAATGTAAATTCTCCGTTATTCGCCACAACGCTCCCTGAAAACAGCGGTCTTCGCATTGCTGAATTTTTTGCCTTGATTCAGGCTGTCTCTGGCATACGCGCGCGGCGCGCGTGCATTTGTGATTCGTCGTCGATTGCAACAGGAGGTTGCCTTGTACGTTTCCGATCCGCCGCTGGTGCCTGTTCGCGCCGCGCTCCTGGCATGCGCTGCCCTGTTTCCGATCCACGCTGCGCACGCACTGCAGGCCGCTGACTACCAGCGCGCCGAACGCGTGCATGACAGTCACCTTCGCGGTGCGCTGCGCAATGCTTCGGTGCTGCCCCACTGGCTGGCCGATGGGCGCTTCTGGTACGAACGCGAAACCACGCAGGGCCGGCGCCAGGCGGTACTGGTCGATCCAGTCCAGGCCACACGCCAGATCCTGTTCGAACCCGATGCGCTGGACGCTGCGGTTGCACCTCTCGGCGCCAGCGGACCACGCCTGCGCTTGAACAACGTGCAGGTACTGGATGGAGGCCTGCGCCTGCAGTTCAACGGCGAGGCGGCGATCAGCTGTCAATGGCCACGCCTGCAGTGCGTGCCTTCGCAGGATGCAGCGCCAGCGGCCGATGCACTGCCATCGCCCGGCGGTGATGCCTGGCTGCAGGTACGCGATCACAACCTGTGGCTGCACTCGCCCGGAACGGCAGCACGAGCGCTGACCAGCGGCGGTGAATCCAATCATGGCTATGGCGTGCTGCCGGACTTCACCCTGCGCGGCATTCCCCGCCGTCAGGGCCGGATGCCGACGCGGCCGTTCGCGGTCGGCTGGTCACCGGACGGTCGCTACGTGGCCGGCATCCGCTACGACGAACGCGCGCTGCAGGACTACCCCTATCTGGAAAGCAGCCCGGCCAACAGCGCGCGGCCGCGCGTGCATACGGTGAAGCTGGGGGTGCTGGGTGACACCCGGCAGGTGCGCGACAGCGTGTATGTGGTCGACACCCGCAATGGCCAGCAGCATGACATCGCCTTGCCGGAAGGCTGGAACACCCTCAGCGAAGCCGGCGTACTCGGCTGGGACGGCGACCGGTTGTATGCCGTGATCGCGCACTTCGGCGCACCGCGCAGGCTGCGCCTGCTGGAGATCGATGCCAACAGCGGCGCGTTGCGCACGGTTCTGGAAGAGGCCAGCGACACCCGCCTGCAGCTCAACGTGTATTCCTACAACCGGCCAGCGGTGGCCATCCTGCCCGGCCAGGACGCGGCGGTGTGGTTCTCGCAGCGCGATGGCTGGGGCCATCTGTACCGGGTCCGCCTGTCCGACGGCAAGGTGCTGCGCCAGCTCACCCGCGGCCAATGGGCGGTGCGCGACCTGCTGGGCGTAGATGCGGCAGGTGGCTGGGCGTACTTCAGCGCCGGCGGCGTCCACGGTGGCGACCCCTACGTACGCGGCCTGTACCGTGTATCGCTGCAGGGGGGACCGGTCCAGCGCCTGGCCGCCGATGGCAACGACCATCTGGCCGATGCCGGCACCGGCGCGTTGTTCGGCGGGCGCGCCCCCCAGGCGCTGTCGCCTGGCGGTGGCTATCTGGTGGATACCGTTTCCCGTCTCGACCAGCCACCACGCACCGTGCTGCGGGCCAGCGATGACGGCCGTGAAGTGATGGTGCTGGAAACAGCCGATAACAGCGCGATCGTTGCTGCCGGCTGGCGCCCCCCACGGCGCGAGCGGCTGCTGGCCGCCGATGGGCGAACGCCGATCTTCGCCACCGTCTACCTGCCCCGCGACTATCGCGACGACGGCCGCTTTCCGGTGATCGACGCGATGTACGGTGGCTCCTTCGTCAGCAATGCGCCGGTGACCTACGCCGAGGCGGTGTCCGCCTTGAATCCGGTGTCACGCGCCAGCCTGACCGAACTGGGCTTCGTGGTGGTCAGCATCGACGCGCGCGGCACCGGTGGCCGCGACAAGGCGTTCCATGACAGCAGCTTCCTGCACGGGGCAGATGTGCAGCTGGATGACCATGTGGCTGCGCTGCGCCAGCTGGGCGAACGCTACCGGGGCATCGACCTGCAGCGGGTCGGCATCTACGGGCATTCGTTCGGTGGTTACAGTGCAGCGCGCGCCCTGCTGCGCTATCCGGCGTTCTACAAGGTGGGCGTGGCCTCGGCCGGCAGCCACAATTTCCAGGGCATGTACGGCGGTGCATTGCACGGCATGGACCGGCTGTTCGGTGGCGTGCTGCCGCCAACACCCCTGGCCGATGGCGTGCCGGCGCCCTTTGCCGGACTCGACAATGCAGCGTTGGCCGGCAACCTGCGTGGGCATCTGATGCTGGTCTATGGCGAACTGGACGAGAACGCGCCGCCGGCGCTGACCCTGCAACTGGCCGCCGCCCTGAACAAGGCCCAGCGCAGCTACGACCTGCTGTACCTGGCCCGGCAGGACCACGAACTGTTCCGCAACGACGCCACCTACACGCACCGCATGTGGGACTACTTCGTGCGCCACCTGGCCGGCCAGCAGCCACCGGAGACGGTGCTGGCGCCGCTGCCCGGTGGGCCGGGCTGAACAGGCGCACACAGGATGTCGATCCACGGCGCCCTGGTTCGTCGGGTACTTGAAGGCCGTGCATGCGGCACGGTCCATCCGGAGGCAGGCAATGAGCTACATCGATGGTTTCGTCCTGGCGGTGCCCACCGCCAACAAAGAGAAGTTCCTCGCCCATGCACGCACAGGGGATCCCGTTTTCATCGAGTACGGCGCGCTGCGCGTGGTCGAGTGCTGGGGTGACGACGTACCGCACGGCAAAACCACCGACTTCTTCGGCGCGGTGAAAGCCACGCCGGATGAGACGGTCGTGTTTTCCTGGATCGAATGGCCAGACAAGCCGACCCGCGACGCCGGCATGAAGAAGATGATGGAAGACCCGCGGTTTGATCCGGCGACGAATCCGATGCCGTTCGACGGCGCGCGGATGATCTACGGTGGGTTCGTGCCGCTCTACGAGCTGACGCGCTGAACCGGGCGGACGTGCTCAGCGCGCGTCCGTGTCATCGCTGGCAGACGCATGGCCGGCGCCCAGTGCGGCGCCGGCGCCGAGGCCCACACCGCCCATGCCGGCCCCCATTCCGCCACCACCACCACCCGCACGACCGCCCTTGGCATCGCCATCGTTGCGGCCCTTGCCACCGCCACTGGCAGCGGGCCGGGTCGGGCCCTGCGGTGGAATCTGCAGGTCGGTCGGGATGGGGGCCAGATCCAGCGCTTCGCGCACGAAGTCGCGCAGCGAGACCACCAGTTCGTGGAGGTGCACCGGCCGCCCCTGTGCCAGTTCGTTGGCCGCACGCGCGGCCAGCCGCACCTGCTCGTCGGTGCCCAGCAACAGGATGTCCGACAGTGCCGCTTCAACCGCATCGCGGATGCGGCGCGCGCGATCCGAGCGGGGTTCGGCGATGCCTTCGGCATCTTCGCGCTGGCGCAGGTCACGGCGATGGCTGGGATCCACGCCCAGTTCGCCAGTGAACGACCCGCCCAGGGTCTTGTAGGCCGCCATCAGCGTGCGCAGCCGTTCGTTGATCTGCCGGTTCTCGCGTTCGCGGCGCTGCTGCAGGGTCTGCATCACCAGCAGGCGGATGCCCACGCCCAGCAGGGTGATCAGGACCAGGCCGGCCAACGTGGACAGCACGCCCTGCCAGGAACTGAAGTCGATACCACGCATGCCCGGGGCTCCTGCAGGAAGAACCTGCATCTTGCCCCAGACCGTGCCCCAGAAACGCGAAAGGCCCCACCACCCGTTGGGTGGCAGGGCCTTCGGTCACGGCGCGATTACTTGCGCTTGGCGACCTTGCGCACGGCCTTCTTGGCCGGAGCCTTCTTGGCGGCGACCTTCTTCAGCGGCGCAGCCTTCTTGGCGACCGTCTTGCGGGTGGCGGCAACCTTCTTGCCCACCGCCTTCTTGGCAACGGCGGTCTTCTTGCCGACAACCTTCTTGGCAGCAGCGGTCTTCTTGCCGACGGCCTTCTTGGCGACAGCAGCCTTCTTGCCGACAACCTTCTTGGCGACCGCGGTCTTCCTGGTGGCGACCTTCTTGGTAGCGGCAACCTTCTTGCCGACAACCTTCTTCGCAGCCACGGCCTTCTTGCCAGCGACCTTCTTGGCGGCGACGGTCTTCTTGGCCACGGCCTTCTTGGCGGTGGCGACCTTCTTGCCGACAACCTTCTTGGCGGCCGCGGTCTTCTTGGCAACGGTCTTCTTCGCGACGGCGGCCTTCTTGGTGGCAGCCTTCTTCACGGTAGCGACCTTCTTGCCAGCAGCCTTGGTGGCAGCCTTGGTGGTCTTCTTGGCAGCGGCGGCCTTCTTGGTCACGGCCTTGCCTGCAGCCGCCTTCTTCTTGGCCACTTCCTTCTTCAGGGCAGCGGCTTCGGCCTTGGCGTTCTTCTTGGCGGCTTCCAGCTTCTTCTTGGCGTTGGCAACAGTCTTGCCGACCGACTTGGCAGCCTTCTCGGCCTTCTTGGCAACGGTCTTCTCGACCTTCGCCACGGCCTTCTTGGCCTTGGCAACGCGGGTGCCGGCAGCCTTGGTGGCGCGCTTGACGGTCTTCTTGACCGACTTCACTGCGTCTTCGGCAGCGTGGGCGATGGTCTCGCCAACGTTGGTGGCGGTTTCTTTGACGTTCTCGACGGCGTCGGTCACGACCGACACACCATTACCGTTGCTCATGTTGCCCTCCTGCGGGCCTTAAGTATCAAAACGGGGCGATGCTATACCGACATTGACGATCGTGGAACGGGGCATGCGCCCGCAATCGCATCTGCTGCGACGGTAATGGTGTAGCCCAGCACCCTCTCGAGCACAGTGGGTTGACAGGAAACCCCTTTTTTTCAGTGCTGCGCCGCACGGTGCGGGTAGCGGCAGGTGCTGCCTGCGCGCACCTGCCAGAGTGCTGCGAAAGGCATGCGATATGGCGCATCGCGGCACCAGGATGCGCAGAACTGCGCAAGTATCAGCCTGTATCCACACGCGCTTCGGCAGACGTCGGCACATTGCGAAGCACGCCCGACGTTGTCGCCACCGCCCCACAGATGGCGACGCCGACCCGCGTTCCGGGCGCCCGGTTTTCATGGCGCATTTATCCAGATCGCGACACACTCATTCAGCTTGTTTTACCGTAGAGCCGAACGGCCCCCACCCACGCCAGCGAACCGACTCCCATGCGACCGCTTCCCACCCTGCTCACGCTCGCAATCGCCGCCGCCTTCGGTGGCTTCGTTGCCACCGGCATCAATGCCCACCTGGACAACCGTGCCGACGCCGCGCCGCTGCCTGCGGTACTCCCGACCACGGCGGCATTGCCGGCCTCGGTGGCCGGACAGGCGGTGCCGTCGCTGGCACCGATGCTGGAGAAGGCGATGCCGGCCGTGGTCAGCGTCAACACCAAGCAGGTGGTGCGCGTGCGCAACCCCTTCTTCAACGACCCGTTCTTCCGCCGCCTGTTCCCGGACATCCCGCAGGAACGCATCAACGAATCGCTGGGCTCGGGCGTGATCATCGACGCCAAGGAGGGCCTGGTGCTGACCAACCACCACGTCATCGACAACGCCGATGACGTGCAGGTGACACTGGCCGACGGGCGCACGGTGAAGGCCGAGTTCCTCGGTTCGGACCGCGATACCGACATCGCGCTGATCCGCATCCCGGCGCAGAACCTGACCGACATCAAGCTCGGCAACAGCGACCAGCTTCGGGTCGGTGACTTCGTGGTGGCCATCGGCAACCCGTTCGGCTTCAGCCAGACGGTCACCTCCGGCATCGTCTCGGCGGTGGGCCGCAGCGGCATCCGCGGGCTGGGCTACCAGAACTTCATCCAGACCGATGCGTCGATCAACCCGGGCAACTCCGGTGGCGCACTGGTCGACCTGCAGGGCCAGCTGGTCGGCATCAATACCGCCAGCTTCAACCCGCAGGGCAGCATGGCCGGCAACATCGGCCTGGGCCTGGCGATCCCCTCCAACCTGGCGCGCAGCGTGGTCGACCAGCTGGTCAAGCACGGCGTAGTGGTGCGCGGCACGCTGGGCGTGGAGAGCCAGAACCTGACCGCGCAGATCGCGCAGGGGCTGGGCCTGGGCGAAACGCGGGGTGCGCTGATCACCCGCGTGCTGGCCGGTTCGGCCGCTGCGACCGCCGGCCTGAAGCCGGGCGACGTGGTGGTCTCGGCCAACGGCCAGCGCGTGGACAGCGCCGAAGCCCTGCACAACGTGGAAGGCCTGGCGGCGGTCGGCAGCGCGCTGACGCTGGACGTGCGCCGCGAGGGCAAGCCGCTGCAGATCAAGGCAACCTTGAAGGAACAGGCGCGCGCGGTCAGCGGTGAGAGCCTGGACCCGCGCCTGACCGGGGCCACCTTCGTCGACCTGCCCGAGTCGCTGCGCCAGTCCGGTGTCGGTGGCGTGCTGGTCAGCGAGGTCAAGCGCGGCAGCCGCGCGGCCACCAACGGCCTGCAGCAGGGCGACATCATCACCGATGCCACCGTGGGCGAATTCGCCGACCTGGCCAGCTGGCGCGCCAACTTCCAGCAGCGCCCGCCGACCCTGGTGATACGCGTGCTGCGCAACAATGGCCAGCAGCAGGGCCAGCTCGTGATGCGCTGATCGCCCTGCCGTAACACCCCCTATACCCCGGCAATGCTATTGCTGTCAGTCCAGGTCGGCACCGCCGACTCCCGTTCCCCCATCGCAACAGGAGTGATTCGATGAGCCCCACCAATACCGAGAACCTGAAGGAACACCTGGGTGAAGCCGGTTCCCACCTGAAGCAGGCCGCGTCGGCCGCCGGCGGTGCGATCAAGGGTGCAACCGGCGCAGCCGGCGACGAACTGCGCATCGGCAAGGCCAACGTCAAGGCTGAACTGTCCGACAGCGCGCTGTCCGGCCTGGCCGCCGCCGAGTTTGGTGGTGCAGCCGCCAAGGAACAGGTCGACGCGCTGATGGACAAGGGCAAGGACCTGATCGACAGCGCCGCTGAGCTGATCCGTGAACGTCCGCTGGCCTCGTTCGGTGTCGCCTTCGCTGCCGGCTGGATCATCGCCAAGCTGGCCCGCGGCAGCAGCGACAAGTAAGCCGCGGCGTGAGCGAAGACAACGCGCAAGCGCCTGATCCGGCGGCTACCCCGCCGCTGGATGAGAGCATCCGCCAGGTCGGCGCGGCCGGTCGTGCCGCTGCCGATTCTGCCAAGCACACGCTGCGCTCGCTGCGCCGGTTGGCCTCGGCCGACTTCGCGCTGGCGCGCAGTGCATTCGGTCGCGCGCTGGCCTGGGCCGGCGTGGCGATCGTGTTCGGTGCCTCGGCCTGGCTGCTGATGGCCGCCACCCTCATCGCCCTGCTGCAGAGCTGGGGCCTGAGCTGGCTGCAGGCGCTGCTGATCACCTCGCTGCTGAGCCTGGCCGTCACCGGTTATGCGATCTGGCGGGTGTCCTACTTCTTCCACCACACCGGCATGCACGCTACCCGGCGCCAGCTGTCACGCCTGGGCCTGTTCGACGAACCCAGCGAAGACGATCCCGATGCCGAAGTGCAGCTGCCCGAGGGCAAGCCATGAAGTTCGGCGCGCTGCAACGGCGGGTGAAACGCTGCGAACAGGTGGTGACCGTGCGCCTGGGCGAAACCCAGGACCACTGGTCCACGCTCAGCGACGTCTGGCGAAAGGGCTGGTCGCCGCTGCGCATCGTGGTGGTCGGCCTGGCCGGTGGCTTCATCGCCGGCAAGCTGGAAGTGCCGGGCAAGGTCAACGGTGCCCGCTGGCTGCAGATGGTGGGTTCGGTCTCGAACCTGTTCGCCAGTGCACAGGCGGCGTTCGCCACGGCGATGGCGGCACAGGCCGCAGCCACTGCCGACGACGCGGCTGAGGAAGCCGACGAAGCCAGCGAACAGGCACAGGCGGCGGCCTCCGCTGCCGAGCCACGGCCGGCACCGGCTCCACGTTCCGTTCCGGAGCCAGAACCGGAACCAGACCCGCGCGGACCGCGTCCGGCCGAAGCGGCTACCGAGCTGTCCGAACGTTGATCCATGGAATCCGCCGCGCCGATCGCGGCCGGCGGATAATGCGCTCCCCTTCCCGGTTGGTGCGTCGATGAGCGAGTCCCTCCTGTCCCCGTCACCGGCCGGCCCCGAACAGCCCGACGCCCCGCTGCCGCCACCGTCGCGTCCGCGCGGACCGATGTCGCTGGTGGTGCTGGCGACCCTGGCGGTGGGCTACACACTGTGGGCGGCACAGGACATCATCCTGCCGGTGCTGCTGGCGATGTTCTTCGCACTGGTCGGCAATCCGATCCTGCGCCTGCTGCAGAAGCTGTGGATTCCGCGTGCGCTGGGCGCTCTGCTGATCCTCGGCGCGGGCCTCGGCGTGACCGGTTCGCTGGCGGTGCAGTTGATCGGCCCGGCAATGGAATGGGCACAGGAAGCACCGCAGCAGCTGCGCAAGATCGCCCGCCAGGTGCAGGACCTGACCAAGCCGGTGCAGCAGGCCAACCAGGCTGCGGAGAACTTCGCCCGTGTTGCCGGTGGCGACAGCAACCGCAAGGTGCAGGTGATCCGCGCCCAGCTCGATGACCCGTACCGCATGTTGACCCGTGCGCCGCGGCTGGCCGCCTCGGTGCTGGCGGTGGTGCTGCTGACCCTGTTCTTCATGATCTACGGGCAGAGCCTGCAACGCGCGGCGATCGCCCTGTTCCCGAACCGTCAGCAGCAGCGCTTCACCAGTGACATCCTGCGTTCGATCGAGCGCGAGGTGTCGCGCTATGTGCTGACCATCAGCGTGATCAACACCCTGGTCGGGCTGGTGTTCGCCGGCGTACTGATGCTGCTCGGCATCGGCCTGCAGGAAGCGTTGCTGTGGGGCACGGTGGCTGCACTGCTGAATTTCGCCCCCTACGTGGGCCCGCTGATCGGCGTGGCATTGATGCTGCTGATGGGCTTCGTGGAATTCCGCGACCCGCTGCAGGCCCTGCTGCCAGCCGCCGCCTACCTGGGCCTGCACACCCTGGAAGGGCAGATGGTGACCCCGATCGTGCTGGGCCGTCGCATGAAACTGTCGCCACTGGTGCTGATCCTGGCGCTGATGGTGTTCGGCTGGGCCTGGGGCATGATCGGCCTGCTGCTGGCGGTGCCGCTGCTGGTCTGCATCAAGCTGGTGCTGGCACGGCTGGACGGCATGCAGGGCTGGGCGCGTCTGCTGGAATGAAAGCCCGCGCGGGCAGGGGTAGAATGGCGGGGTGAATTTCCCCGTCCAAGCCATCACCCTCGACCTTGACGACACGCTGTGGCCGTTCGCTCCGATCGGCGCCCGCATCGACCTGGTCCTGCACGAGTGGATGCGTGAACACAGCCCCGCCACGGCCGAGATGTATCCGGTGGCGGCGATGCGCGAACTGCGCGAGCGCCTGTACCACGCCCATCCGCACCTCCATCACGACCTGAGCGCACTGCGCCGGCTGACCCTGCACGAAGCGCTGCACACCAGTGGTGCCAGCCTGGATCTGCTGGAGCCGGCGTATGACGTGTTCTTCGCCGCGCGCAACCAGGTCGAGTGCTACCCCGATGCGATCGACGCACTGGCACGGATTGCCGCGCGGGTGCCGGTGGCGGCGCTGAGCAACGGCAATGCCGATCTGGAGCGGATCGGCCTGGCCCATCATTTCGCCTTCCAGCTGGGCGCGCGCGAACACGGCGCGGCCAAGCCGGAGGCGAGCATCTTCCACGCCGCCTGCACCCGCCTGGGTGTTGCGCCGGCACAGGTACTGCACGTCGGCGACCACGCCGAAATGGACGTGGCCGGGGCGATCGCCGCCGGCCTGCGCGGCTGCTGGATCAACCGCGAAGCAGCCACCTGGACCCATCCGCAGCTGCAGCCGGACCTGCAGTTCGACACCCTCACCGGCCTGGCCGACTGGTTGGATGCCAACCTCGACGCTGCCGCACCCCGGAGTACCTGACGCATGAGCGAGATCACTGGTTTCACTGCCGACACCGCCGCAGCACTGCCGCTGTACGTGCTGGACCGCGAGCAGTTCGCGTCCTGGAAGGACGGCCAGCCGGCCGCCACCCAGGCATGGCTGGCGTCGCAGGGCTTCACCGCCGGTGCCTTCACCACGGCGTTGCTGCCCGGCGCCGATGGCCTGGCCGGTGCGGTGATCGGCGTGGGTGATCGTGGCGATGCCTACAGCTACTCGCATGCCCCGCATGCCCTGCCGGAAGGCAGCGTGTGGCAGCTGGCCAGCGAACTGCCGGCCGCCGAACAGGCGCTGCTGCAGCTGGGCTGGGGCCTGGGCAGCTACCGCTTCGATCGCTACCGCAAGCGCCACCGTGCACCGGCACGCCTGGTAGCTGAGCCGACCGGCGAAGTGGCCGACCTGATCGCCGCCAGCCTGCGCGTGCGCGACTGGGTCAACACCCCGACCGAAGACATGGGTCCGCAGCAGCTGGAAGACGCCGCGCGCGCGCTGGCCGATGCGCACGGTGCGCAGGTCGAGGCGATCACCGGCGATGAACTGCTGAAGCAGAACTTCCCGGCCATCCATGCCGTCGGCCGCGCCTCGCACCGCGCACCGCGCCTGGTCGTGCTGCGCTGGGGCAAGGACACCGATCCGGCACTGGTGCTGGTCGGCAAGGGCGTGTGCTTCGATACCGGCGGCCTGGACATCAAACCGGCCGACGGCATGCGCAACATGAAGAAGGACATGGGCGGTGCCGCGCATGCACTGGCCCTGGCCGGCCTGGTGATGGCGCGCGGCCTGCCGGTGCGCCTGACCCTGCTGGTGCCGGCGGTGGAAAACGCGATCGGCCCCGATGCCTTCCGCCCGGGCGAAGTGATCGCCACCCGCAAGGGCCTGAGCGTGGAGATCGACAACACCGACGCCGAAGGCCGCGTGATCCTGTGCGATGCGCTGACCTTCGCCAGCGAACAGAAGCCGGACCTGGTACTGGACTTCGCCACCCTTACCGGCGCTGCGCGCATCGCGCTGGGCCCGGACCTGCCGGCGCTCTTCAGCAACGACGACAGCGTGGCGCAGCAGTGGCTGCAGGCCGGCGACGCGACCCGCGACCCGGTCTGGCGCATGCCGCTGTGGCGCCCCTACCTGCGTTACCTGAGCAGCGGCATCGCCGACCTGGCCAACGCCGGTTCGCGCATGGCCGGCTCGGTGACCGCCGCGCTGTACCTGGAACGCTTCCTGGAAGACGGCCAGCGCTGGGCGCATCTGGACGTGTATGCCTGGAACGACGGCGAACGCCCGGGCCGGCCGGCTGGCGGTGAAGCACTGGCGCTGCGTTCGGCGTGGGCGATGCTGAAGCAGCGCTACAGCTGATCGGGTGGGTGCCGACCTTGGTCGGCACGCCGTCCCCGGCAAACTTGACGAAAAATTGAATACCGGGCCTGGAAGGGTTCTGCGAGGATGTGTGGGTCGACCACCCACACGCTCCGTGAAGGCAGGACTCCGACCATGTCGCTCTTCCGCTACACCCGCGCCGGCCAGACACCGGGCGCGCCGCGCAAGCATTCCCCCCTGCTCTGGATCGCACTGATCGCACTCATTCTGGGTGCGGTGGCGCTGGCCTTCGCCTGGTTGGCCGGCTGGATTGGCGGCCGCCTGACCGCGCAGCGCTTCACCGACACCATCGAGGCCACCGGCCCGGCCCATCCGGGCTTCCGCCGTGCGCACAGCAAGGGCGTGTGTGTAAGCGGTTGGTTCGAACCCAGTGCGCAGGCCCCCACCCTGTCCAGCGCACGGGTATTCTCGCAGCGCCGCGTGCCGGTGATGGGCCGCCTGTCGATCGGCGGCGGCGACCCGTACGGCGCCGACAACACCGCGCGCGTACGCAGCCTCGCGGTGCAGATGGTCAGCGATGATGGCCAGGAATGGCGCATGGCGATGAACAGCTTCCCGTTCTTCGCCGTGCCCAACGCCGAGGCGTTCTACGAGCAGACGCGCGCCTCCATCCCGGACCCGGCCACCGGCAAGCCCGACCCGCAGAAAATGGCCGCGGTGCTGGCGAAATACCCCAGTGCACAAGCGTTCCAGCAGTGGGCCAAGACCGCGCCGTGGACCAGCAGCTGGGCTGACACCACCTTCAACAGCGTCAACAGCTTCTGGTTCACCAACGCGCAGGGCCAGAAACGCGCGGTGCGCTGGCGCTGGCAGCCGCAGGCGCCGGTGGTGGAGATGGATGCGGAAACGCGCAAGAACGCCAGCGTCGATTTCCTCAGCCAGGAACTGCAGCAGCGCCTGGCCAGCGGCCCGGTGCGCTGGAACCTGGTCGTGACCACCGCCGAGCCCGGCGATGCCATCGATGATCCGTCGGTGCCGTGGCCTGAGTCGCGTGATCAGGTGGTGGCCGGCGTACTCAGCCTGGACCGCACGCAGTCGCAGGAACAGGGCGCGTGCGGCCAGATCAACTTCGATCCGCTGATCCTGCCCAGTGGCGTGCGTGGCAGTGACGATCCGATCCTGGCGGCCCGCTCCGCCGTGTACTCGCAGTCCTTCAACCGCCGCGAACGCGAGCGCGCCACCGGCAACGTCGAGCAACCGAAGGAGGCCGCACGATGAGCACCGGCAACGGCCACTTCAACCTGCTCGCGCGCGTGCTGCACTGGTCCATGGCGCTGATGATCATCGCCATGCTGTTCATCGGCGTGACCATGGTCGCCTCGCTGCACCTGCGGCCGATGCTGATCGACCTGCACCGCCCATTGGGCATCGCCATCGGCGTACTGGTGCTGTTGCGCCTGTACAACCGGCTGCGCCATCGCCCGCCGCCACTGCCGGCGGATCTTCCGGTGTGGCAGGTGATGGCGGCCAAGGCCTCGCACTGGATGCTGTATGCACTGATGCTGGCGATGCCACTGATCGGCTGGGCGATGCTGTCGGCCGGCGGTTACCCGATCGTGCTGTGGGGCGGCCTGCACCTGCCGCCGATCGTGCCGCACACCCCGGCGCTGTATGCCGCGTTGCGTAACGCGCATAGCCTGCTGGCGTATGTGTTGTTCGCCACGGTGCTGATGCATGTGGGTGCAGCGCTGTTCCACCTGTGGGTGCGGCGGGATGGCGTGTTCCAGGCGATGGCGCGCGGGAAGGATTGAAAGGGTTCGCCGGGTGTTCCCGGCGGATCGTTTCCGCGACCGCGGGGGGTGTCACTTTTCTTTTCGCGCGAAAAGAAAAGTAACCAAAAGAAACGCGCCGCCAGAGCGCGAGCCGGTGCTGCGCACCGGTGCCCTGTGCTTCTCGGTGAATCAGGGGACGGCGCCGAACTCGCTGCGCTCAAACACCGGCGCCTCTTCGCCCCTGATTCCCCTGCGATGCTCGGCTCGCTCAAGGCGGACCCAAGGTCAAATGCCACAGCTGCACCCAGTAGATCCACGCCATGCGTGGATGCCGTTGCCGTTGCCGTTGACCTTGACCTTGACCTTCCAGTCCGCCTTCAAGCGAGCCGAGCACCGCAGGTCCGGCGAGGGCGAAGAGGTGCGGGTGTCTGAGCGCAGCGAGTTCCCGCACCGTCCCTCGACGGACCGAGGAGCGCAGGGCACCGGCGTGCGAAGCGCGCCGGCTCGCGGCCGGCGGAGCGTTTCTTTGGTTACTTTCTTGATGGCGCACATCCATGTGCGCCACCCTGCGGGCCGGCTACGCCGTTCCACGCTGCTCCTGCAGCGTGGTGCACGAGCAAAGAAAGTGACACCCCTCCGCGGTCGCGGAAATGATCCGCTACAACCACCCCTTCTGCCGCGCCAGCCGGTACGCCTCGATGCGATTGGCCACACCCAGCTTGCCGATGCACTCGGACAGGTAGTTGCGCACCGTACCGTGCGACAACCCCAGCTGCTCGGCGATCTCACTGGCGGTGCGGCCCTCGCCCGCAAGCCGCAGCACGCGGCGTTCGCGGTCGGTCAGCGGGTCGGCCTGCGACCACGCATCCAGTGCCAGCTGCGGGTCGATCGCGCGGATGCCCTGCTTCACCTTGCGCAGGGCATCGGCCAGGTTCTCGGCCGGTGCGTCCTTCAGCAGGTAGCCCAGCACGCCAGCTTCCAGCGCGCGGCGCAGGAAACCGGCGCGGGCGAAGGTGGTCACGATCACCACCTTGATCGGCAGTTCGTGGCGGGCGATGCGTTGCGCCAGCTCCAGCCCGCTCAGGCCCGGCATCTCGATGTCGGTCACGAGGATGTCCGGCTGCAGCTGCTGCAACATCCGCCAGGCGGCCTCGCCATCGGCAGCACTGCCCAGCACTTCGATGTCCGGCTCCAGGCCCAGCAGCGCCGACAGTGCGCCGCGCACCATGGCCTGGTCTTCGGCCAGCAGGATGCGGATCATGCGACACCGTCCTGCGCCAACGACGTGGGCGACAGCGGCGTGGTCGCGGCCATCAACGGCACGCGTACCGTCAGCACGGTGCCCGCCCCGCGCGGCGACTGCAGCGTCAACTGGCCACCCAGTGCTGCGGCCCGCTCACGCATGCCACTCAACCCATTGCCCTCGGCCTGCACGCCGCCACGGCCGTCATCGCGTATCTGCATCGCCAACTGTCGTTCCTCAAGCATGAAATCCACCTGCACCCGGGTCGCCTGCGCATGGCGCACGATGTTGGTCGCCGCCTCGCGCAGCACCAACGCCAGCCCGCGCTCCACCTCCACCGGCATCGCAGGTGGCGCCGTGTACTGCAGATGTACCTGCTGGCATTCCAGCAGCAGGCGCACCGATGCCAGCTCGCCAGCAAGGTCGCTGGCGCGGATGCCGGTCACTGCACTGCGCACCTGTGCCAGCGCTTCGCGTGCAATGTCCTCGGCCTCGCCGATCTCCTGCCGTGCACGCGCGTCATCGCGATCGTAGAGCTTGCGTGCCAGCTCCAGCTTCAGCGTGATCAGCGACAGCGTGTGCCCCAGCAGGTCGTGCAGGTCGCGGCCGATACGCTCGCGCTCGGCGGTGGTGGCCAGTCGCCGCACCTCGTCCTGCGACAGCTGCAGGGCAACGTCGCGCTGCTGGCTCAGGGCCTCCACGTTCACCACCAGCCCGACGATGAACGACACCGCCGGCATCCACACCATGGCCTGCCACGGATAGCCGAAGTACAGCGCGGTGCCGCAGAACAGCAGGTTCAGCGCGGTCAGCTGCAGCAGGTACGCCCACCAGCTGCTGCGCCCGCTCATGCGGATCATCACGCAGCCGAACACGAAGTAGCTCAGTCCCGAGGGGTACCAGGGCAGCAGTACCAGCGCCAGCACGATCATGCCCAGCGCATAGCGCCACCCATGGTGCCGTGGCGACAGCATCACCCTGGCATAGAGCAGCAGGAACAACGGATAGCTGAGCAGGGTCAGCAGCAGCCAGCGCAGCGTGAAGCCATTGCCCAGCACCGGGGTGAGGAAGATCCATACCGACCACAGCAGGTGGATCGCTCCGCTCCAGGGCGACTTGCCACGTCGCAGCAGCTCGGCCACCGCCGAATCCGGTGCGGGGCGCAGCAGGGACGCAAGCCAGCTCGACGACACGGGAGAATCCAGGCGGGGACGATCGCTGCCGATCATGCCAGTTCAGCCGATCCGGCGCAGGCGACGGCGCGCCAGCAGCAGCGCGACCACGGTGACCGCCAGCAGCACCAGCAGGTGGCCGGCCACGCTGCCCACCGACGGCAGCCCGACCACCGGCAGCGCCAGCTGCGCCAGATGCCAGGTCGGCCACAGTGGGGCCATCGTCGAGAACAGCGTGGGCAGCACAGACAGCGGCAGCCACAGGCCCGACAACAGGGCCAGCGGCAGGTAGACCAGATTGACCATCGCCGGTGCCGCGCTGGCACTGACATGGCTGCCGATCAGCAGGCCAATCGCCCCCAGCGGCAGCGCCGCCAGGCCCGCCACCGCCAGCAGCTGCACCATCTGCAACGCCTGCAGCTGCACGCCACCGAGCACGCGCGCGACGCCGATCAGCAGCAACGCCACCAGCAGCGCGAACATCACCGCCATCGCCAGCCGTGCCAGCAGCGGTGCCGCCGCCGGCATCGGCAGCGCGCGCTTGAGAGTCAGCAGGCCGCCTTCACGATCCAGCGCCAACTGCACGCCGAAGCCGAACAGGGCCGGGGCCATCGCGCCGAACACGCAGTAGGTGGCCAACAGGTACAACGGCGCATGACCGCGCCCCAGCAGCACGCCGAACAGCAGGTAGAACAGCACCGGGAACAGCAGCGAGGGCACCGCGAACGCCGGCGTGCGCCAGGCGCGGCGCAGTTCGGCCAGCAGTTCGGCGCGGTAGGGGCGCAGTACGCGGCGCCATGAGGCTGCTGGCGCGCTGGCTGTACGGATCAGGGTGTTCATGCGGCCTCCCGGGTCAGATCGAGGAAAGCGTCGGCCAGCGCCGCGCCCTGTACTTCCAGTTCGCGCAGCTGCGCATCGGCGGCCAGCAGGCGCGCCACCACAGGCTCGGCCGGGCTCGCCAGCAGCTGCAGGTGCTCGCCGTCGCGCTGCACGTCCTGCACGCCCGGCCACTGCTGTACGTCTTCAGCAGTCAGCACGCTGCGGCAGCGGATGCGGCGTGGCCGGTCGGCCAGGCGCAGCTCGCTCAAGGGTGCATCGGCCAGCACCCGGCCCTGCTCCAGCACCACCACCTGCTGCGCCAGCGCTTCGGCTTCCTCCAGGTAATGGGTGGTCAGCAGCACGCCGCAGCCTTCGGCCACCAGCTGCCGGATCGCCTGCCACATCGCCTGCCGCGCCTGGATGTCCAGGCCGGTGGTGGGCTCGTCCAGGAACAGCACGCGCGGGCGGCCACACAGCGCGATGGCGAACTGCACGGCGCGCTGCTGGCCACCGGACAGCTGGCCGTAGCGGCGGCGCGCGAGCGCCTGCAGGCCAGCACGCTGCAGCACCTCCTGCAACGGCATCGGGTCGGGATAGCAGGCGCTGGCCTGCGCCACCAGTTCGTCCACCTGAAGCATCGGCGGCAGGCTGGTGCTCTGCAGCATCACGCCCAGGCCGATACGGCTGGCGCGCTGCTGCGGGTCACCGCCAAGCAGCTCGACCTGTCCGGCGTCGGCGCGGCGCAGGCCCAACAGCACGCTGATCGCGGTACTCTTGCCGGCACCGTTGCGGCCCAACAGCGCCAGCACCTGGCCAGCGCGTACCTGCAGGTCGATGCCATGCAGGGCGGTATGGTCGCTATAGCGCACCTGCACCTGCTGCAGGCGGGCCAGCGACGGGGCGATCGGATCCATGGGCGGTACCGGTAGCGGGGACGTTGCCATCCTGTGCCGCCGTGGTCACATTTCGCAGTTGCCGCCGTCAGTGTCATCGGGTGACAGCTGTCACTGCCGTCATCGCTGTGCCTGCCTTCATGCTGTGCCGCACGCTCCACCGCCGGAACCGCCGCCGTCCGCCCTTCCGGTCACACCCGCCCGAACGCCTGTGATGGAACGAATGAACGCTTCTGCCGAGCTGTTGAAGGAACTCCGTATCGACCGCAAATCCCCGCCGCCCGCCTCCGGTGGTGGCAGCAATGGCGGTGGCCGTCGTTGGCTGTGGATCGCGATCATCGTGGTCGTGCTGCTGATCGCCGCTGCCGTGGCCTTCCTGCTCGGCCGCGCGCCTGCCGTGGAGGTGGAAACCGCGCCGGCGGTGGCCATCCAGCAGGGCAGCGCCAGCAGTTCGGTGCTCGATGCCAGTGGCTACGTGGTCGCCCGGCGCATGGCCACGGTCTCGGCCAAGATCACCGGCAAGGTTCGCGAGGTGATGATCGAGGAAGGCATGCGCGTGGAGCAGGGCCAGATCATGGCCACGCTGGACCCGATCGATGCCGACGCGCAGCGCAGCCTGTATGCCTCGCAGCTGCAGGCCGCACGCAGCCAGGTGGCCGGGCTGGAAGCACAGCAGAAGCAGGCGGCCGCCGAGGCCAGCCGCCTGCAGGCACTGGTCGGCCAGCAGCTGGTGTCGCGCTCGCAGTACGACCAGGCGGTGGCCCAGCGCGACAGCCTGCGTGCACAGCTGGACACCGCACAGCGCAACGTCAAGGTGGCCAACGACCAGCTGGCCATCGCCGACCTGGGCGTGGACAACAACATCGTGCGCGCGCCGTTCTCCGGCGTGGTCACCGCCAAGGCCGCGCAGCCCGGCGAAATCGTCTCGCCGCTGTCGGCCGGCGGCGGCTTCACCCGCACCGGCATCGGCACCATCGTCGACATGGACTCGCTGGAGATCGAAGTCGAGGTCGGCGAAGCCTTCATCGGCCGCGTGCAGCCGAAGATGCCGGTGGAAGCCACGCTCAACGCCTATCCGGAGTGGAAGATTCCCGGCGAGGTGATCGCCATCATCCCCACCGCCGACCGCGGCAAGGCCACGGTGAAGGTGCGCGTGGCACTGAAGGTGAAGGACCCGCGCATCGTGCCGGAGATGGGCGTGCGGGTCAGCTTCCTGGAGCAGGCGCAGCCGCAGGCGGCGGTCAAACCGCAGGGCGTGCGCGTGCCGGCGGGCGCCGTGGTCCAGCGCGAGGGCGCCTCGGTGGCCTTCGTGCTGGGCGACCAGAACCGCGTGCAGCAGCGCACGGTCGAGGCCGGCCAGGCGATGGGCAAGGACCGCCAGATCCTCAAGGGCGTCAGCGCGGGTGAGTCGGTGGTGGTGAACCCGCCCGACACCCTGCGCGATGGCGCCAAGGTGCAACAGAAACAAGCGCAGTAACGGCCTGGCGCCCACGGGCGCCGCCGGCAGCACCGCTCGACGCACGCCTGCGGCCCCCGCCGTGGCGCTTCCCCGTTTCCCGCCTTCCGTGGAGAACCACCCATGTCGACCCTGGTTTCACTGCGCAACATCACCAAGACCTACCAGCGTGGCCCCGAGAAAGTGCAGGTGCTGCACGGCATCGACCTGGACATCGCCAGCGGCGACTTCGTTGCGCTGATGGGTCCGTCCGGCTCAGGCAAGACCACCCTGCTCAACCTGATCGGCGGCCTGGACAACCCCAGCGGCGGCGAGATCAGCATCGAAGGCGAGCGCATCGACCAGATGAGTGGCGGCCAGCTGTCGACCTGGCGCAGCCACCACGTCGGCTTCGTGTTCCAGTTCTACAACCTGATGCCGATGCTGACCGCGCAGAAGAACGTGGAACTGCCACTGCTGCTGACCCATCTCAATGCGGCGCAGCGCAAGCGCAACGCCGAGATCGCGCTGACCCTGGTCGGCCTGGCCGACCGCCGCAGCCACCGCCCGAATGAACTGTCCGGCGGCCAGCAGCAGCGCGTGGCGATCGCCCGCGCGATCGTCTCCGACCCGACTTTCCTGATCTGCGACGAACCGACCGGCGACCTCGACCGCCAGTCCGCCGAGGAGATCCTCGGCCTGCTGCAGCAGCTCAACCGCGAGCACGGCAAGACCATCATCATGGTCACCCATGACCCGAAGGCCGCCGAGTACGCCACGCACACGGTACACCTGGACAAGGGCGAGCTGGCCGACGCGCCGCTGGCCCACTGACGGAGGCCACGGCGATGAAATATTTCTCGTTGGTGTGGGCGCAGCTGTTCCGCAGCCGCACCCGTACATTGCTGACCCTGCTTTCGGTGGTGGCCGCGTTCCTGCTGTTCGGCATGCTCGATTCGGTACGCGTGGCATTCACCTCCGGCGGCAGCGTGGAAGGCGCCAACCGGCTGGTGGTCGCCTCGCGGCTGTCGATCACCCAGTCGCTGCCGATCCGTCTGGAAGCCCAGGTGCGGCAGGTGGCCGGCGTGCGTGACGTGGCCTACGGCATGTGGTTCGGCGGCATCTACCAGGACCCGAAGAACTTCTTCCCGAACTTCTCGGTGTCACCCAACTACTTCGATGTCTACCGCGAGCTGCAGATCGATCCGGCACAGCTGGAGGACTGGAAACAGACCCGCACCGGTGCCATCGTCGGCGAGACCCTGGCCAAGCAGTTCGGCTGGAAGATCGGCGACACCATCCCGCTGCAGGCAACCATCTTCCCGCGTGGCGGCAGCAACGACTGGCCGCTGGAGCTGAAGGGCATCTACCGCTCCAAGGACCGTGCGCTGGCCGCCAACGAAGAACGCCAGCTGATGATGAACTGGAAGTACTTCGATGAATCCAACGACTACATCAAGAACCAGGTGAGCTGGTACACGGTGACGCTGGACAACCCGGACCAGTCCTCGCGGGTGGCGCAGGCCATCGATGCGATCTCGGCCAACTCCGACCACGAGACCAAGACCCAGACCGAATCGGCGTTCCAGCAGGCCTTCGTCAAGCAGTTCGCGGACATCGGCATGATCGTTACGTCGATCATGGGTGCGGTGTTCTTCACCCTGCTGCTGTTGACCGGCAACACCATGGCGCAGGCGGTGCGCGAACGCGTGCCGGAGCTGGCCACGCTGAAGACGCTCGGCTTCAAGGACAGCACCGTGCTGACCCTGGTGATGGTGGAGTCGGTGCTGCTGATCGGCCTGGGCGGCCTGATCGGCATGGGCCTGGCCGCCCTGATCCTGCCGGCGATCGGGCCGAAGAGCATGGGCATGCTGCCGCCGCACGTGCCGACGCCGACCTGGCTGATGGGGCTGGGCCTGATCGTGGTGATCGGCATCATCGTCGGCCTGTTGCCGGCGCTGCGTGCCAAGCGCCTGAAGATCGTCGACGCACTGGCCGGCCGCTGAGGAGAACGCAGACATGTTCAAGAGCAAACTCAAGAAGTGGCTGGGCAACGGCGTGACGGTGCTGCTGCTGGTGATCGGCCTGGTGCTGTGGATCAGCCTGCCGTGGATCGGCGTGCTGGCCGTGGCCGTGCTGGTGGCCCTGTGGCTGCTGCTGACCCGCGGTGGGCGACTGGCACTGGCCGCCACCCGCATCGGCGTGGCCAGCCTGCCGCAGCGCTGGGGTGCGTCCTCGGTGATCGTGGTCGGCATCGCTGGCGTGGTCGGCGTGCTGGTGGCGATGCTGGCGATGGGCGAAGGCTTCCAGGCCACGCTCAACAACACCGGCGATGACACCACTGCCATCGTGCTGCGTGGCGGCTCGCAGGCCGAAACCAACTCGGTCATCACCCGCGAGCAGGTACCCACGCTGTCCACCCTGCCCGGCATCAGCCGCGATGCCGAAGGCCGGCCGTTGCTGTCACCGGAGCTGTCGCAGGTGGTCAACCTGGTGTCAAAGTCCGACGGTACCGACGTCAATGCGCAATTCCGCGGCGTCGGCCCGCAGGCGTGGGCGGTGCATGACAAGGTCAAGATCGTCGAAGGCCGCACGTTCGCCACCGGCCTGCGCGAGATCGTGGTCGGCCAGGGCGCCAAGGGCCAGTTCCGCGATCTGGACGTTGGCAAGACGCTGACGCTGGGCAACCAGACCTGGACCGTGGTCGGTGTGTTCGCCACCGGCGATGCACACGATTCGGAACTGTGGACCGACGCCGATACGCTGGCCACCACCTACCAGCGCAGTGCGTGGCAGTCGATCAGCGTGCGCACCGATGGCAAGCCCGGCTTCGAGCAGTTCAAGGCCGCCGTCGCTGCCGACCCGCGCCTGAAACTGGACGTGGAAACCACCCGCGTGTACTACAGCAAGCAGGGCGGTGGCCTGACCAAGCTGATCGACATCCTCGGCAAGGTGATCGGCACCATCATGGCGGTGGGTGCGGTGTTCGGTGCGCTCAACACCATGTATGCAGCAGTGGCCACGCGCGCGCGCGAGATCGCCACCATGCGCGCGATCGGCTTCCGCGGCCTGCCGGTGGTGACGGCGGTGATGCTGGAGACGATGCTGCTGGCCCTGCTCGGCGGCCTGCTGGGGTGTGCAGTGGCATGGCTGCTGTTCAATGGCTACAGCGTGTCCACCATCGGCAGCAACTTCAGCGCAGTGGTGTTCAAGTTCCATGTGTCGCCGGAACTGCTGTGGACCGGCCTGAAATGGGCGCTGGGCATCGGCCTGGTCGGCGGCCTGTTCCCGGCGCTGCGCGCGGCACGTTTACCCATCACCACGGCGCTGCGCGAAACCTGAGCATCACGCAGCGACAGACTGCGCATCACGCAGGGGACGGAGCGAACGCTCCGTCCCTTTTTCTTGCGCGTCATCCGCGAATGGCGTGGATCTACTCAGGGCGATGCAGCCGGGCCTGGTGATGAACCAGTACGTCCAGTAGATCCACGCCATGCGTGGATGGATGCCTGCACACACGCACTGCTACAGATTGCGGGAAATCCGCCGCTATCGATGCCTCTGCCCATCGCCAACGCAACGCACGTGACGTTGCGCACATCACATCTGTGGATTGTTGGTTGCGATTCATTTTCGCGCACATCCGCGGCACAGCGATAAACAGTTACGAATGGAAACATTCTAGAATCGCGCCCCCACGTTGGTTTGCAGCACCCCACGCGCCCACAGAACGGGCGCATGTTTTTTCTGAAGCACGAGATTTCACGGATGTCCCTGAAAACCAATCCGCTGCGCAACGCGATCGTCATTGCGCTGGCCGCCAGCTGCACCACCCCCGCCTTCGCACAGAGCACCGGCGACGCCACCACCACTCTCGACCGCATCGAAATCACCGGCTCGCGCATCCGCCAGGCCAGTGTCGAGACCGCACAGCCGGTGATCGCGCTCAACCGCGCCGAGATCGAGAAGAAGGGCTACGTCAACGTCGCCGACATCCTGCAGGACATTCCCGCTGCTGGTTCGCCGAGCATGAGCCGCGCGTCTTCGCTGACCTCCTCGCGCGACTTCGGCGGCATGTACGTCAGCCTGCGCAACCTCGGCCCGGAACGCAGCCTGGTGCTGATCGACGGCCGCCGCATGGGCGTCAGCGCCGGCGGCTACTCCGACCTGGCCTCGATTCCGTCGGCCATCGTCGAGCGCGTGGAAGTGCTGACCGATGGCGCGTCCGCGCTGTACGGCTCGGACGCCATCGCCGGCGTGGTCAACATCATCACCCGCAAGAACTTCGACGGTGGCGAAGCCAGCGTCTATGTCGGCCAGTACGGCCAGGGTGACGGCCAGAAGCGCTCCTACAGCGCAACCTTCGGCAAGACCTTCGACCGCGGCTGGTTCACCGTGGGTGCTGAGCGCACCAAGGAAGACGAAGTGCTGGGCAAGGATCGCGAGTTCAGCCGCTATCCCAACGGCCCGCGCCACCCGACCGACAACCTGAACGGCAACACCCCGTGGGGCTACGTCACCGTCGGTGGCAAGAACCTGACCGTGGGCCCGGGCGGCGATCCGAGCCAGAAGGGCAACTTCCACGCGCCGGATCCGGCCGATGGTGCCAACAGCAAGACCAACATGAGCCTGCTGACCGGCCTGGAGCGCACCTCGGTGTTCGCCAACGGCGGCTTCTCGATCACCGACGACCTGCGCATCGTCGCCGACGCGCTGTACAGCAAGCGCGAATCGACCAAGCAGCTGGCCGGCTACCCGTACTCGGTCAGCGCCGCCCAGGCGCGCAACGGCAGCCGTGCCGCCCTGTCCAAGGACAGCACGTTCAACCTGTGGGGCCAGGATGTGCTGTTCGCGCACCGCTCCGAGGAGCTGCCGCGCGGCACCGAGAACAATCTGGAGACCAAGCGCGCCAGCATCGGCCTGGAAGGCAGCTTCGAAACCGGTTCGCGGTACTGGGACTGGAACGTCAGCTACATGTACAACCGCAATGAAGGCGAGCGCATCGGTACCGGCAGCATGTACCAGCCGCACGTCAACCAGGCCGTCGGCCCGTCCTTCATGGATGGCAACGTGGCCCGCTGCGGCTCACCGGGTGCGGTGATCGCCGGCTGCGTGCCGTGGAACCCGGCTGCGCCGATGGGTTATACCGGCCCTGGCTCGCTGAGCAACCAGGACGTACAGGACTACCTGTTCGCCCGCTTCGTCGACAAGATGAAGAGCACCACCAAGGTGGCCAGCGCCAACATCTCCGGTTCGCTGTTCACCCTGCCGGCCGGCGACATCATGGGCGCGATGGGCTTCGAGCACCGCAGCGAAGAAGCCAGCTACACCCCGGACATGCGGGTGCAGAAGGGTGAGATTACCGGCACCACCGGCCAGCCGACCCGTGGCGACTACTCGCTCAACGAGGTCTACCTGGAGCTGCAGGTGCCACTGCTGGCCGATCTGCCGTTCGCGCGCGAACTGTCGCTGGACGTGGCCGGTCGCTACTCGGATTACAACAACTTCGGCTCGACCACCAACAGCAAGTTCGGCCTGAAGTGGAAGCCGATCGACAGCCTGCTGGTCCGCGCAACCTATGGCACCGGCTTCCGTGCGCCGACCGTGGATGACCTGTACGGCGGTACCGTCAGCACCCGCGATTCGTTCACCGATCCGTGCGATACCTCGTTCGGTACCGCGGCCACCAGCCCGACCGTTGCTGCCCGTTGCCAGGCGCTGAAGGTGCCGGCCAACTTCCGCCAGCTCAACAGCGATGGCACCGTTGCCACCAAGCCGGGCCAGCAGTCGACCGTCGACTTCAACTCGGGTTCCAACGCGGCGCTGAAGCCGGAAACCGCCAAGACCTGGACCGTGGGCCTGGTGTACAGCCCGGACTTCGTGGCCGGCCTGGATGTCAGCCTCGACTGGTGGAAGATCCGCATCAACAACGCCATCGTCTCCGAGACCACCAACAGCATTCTCGAGCAGTGCTATGTGCAGGGTTCGGACGCCGCCTGTGGCCGCTTCACCCGTGGCAGCAACGGCCAGGTCAACAGCCTGGACCGCTCGCTGGTCAATGCCGGTTTCCGCGAAACCGCCGGCTATGACATCAACGTGCGTTACCGCCTGCCGGAAACCACGTTCGGCCAGTTCGCCGTCAACTGGAACACCACCTACACCGACTACCTGAAGCAGCGCAACGACAACGCCGCGACCACGCCGGTGGAGCAGCGCACCAGCTGGGGCGGCGACTTCCGCGTCCGCTCGACCTTCAACCTGGATTGGCAGTACGGCGACCTCGGCATCGGCTGGACCGCGCGCTACTACTCCAGCATGAAGGAGAAGTGCTCGTACATGGACGAGTGCAACCTGCCGGGCTTCAGTTCGTCGTACACCAGTGCATCGCCGACCAACAAGGTGGGCTCCAACACCTTCCACGACCTGCAGGTGCGCTACAGCCTGCCGTGGGATGGCACCGTGTCGCTGGGCGTGAACAACGTGTTCGACCACCAGGGTCCGATCATGTACAGCCAGCCGAACAGCAGCTTCACCTACTACGGTGGCTTCGACATCGGCCGCTTCATGTACATGAAGTACCAGCAGCGCTTCTAAGCCTGCAACCGCGTTCCCGTCACAGCCAACTCTCTCCTGGCTGTGGATGGAAGCAGAGCGGCGCCCCTCGGGGCGCCGCTCTTTTTTGTGCACACGTGTCAGCCGAGCGGACGCGGCGCTAGCGCTTGGCGCGCATCGTGCGGATGTTGTCGCCGACGAACAGCACCAGGCCGGCCCAGATCGCGGCAAAGCCGATCGCCTTTGCGGTGTCGAACGCTTCGTGGAAGAAGAACACACCCAGCAGCAGCTGCAGGCTCGGCGCGATGTACTGCAGGATGCCGACCAGCGACAGCGGAATGCGCTTCACGCCGTAGGCGAAGCCGATCAGCGGCACGGCAGTGACTGCGCCGCCGAAGATCAGCAGCAGGTCGTTGCGCCAGCCCCAGCCATGGAAGAACGCGCCGCCATGGCCGTTCTCGGCCCAGATCGCGAAGGCCAGCGCCGGCAGGAACAGGTACATGCTTTCCACGCCCAGGCCGGCCACCGGGTCGACCGAAACCAGCTTGCGCAACAGGCCATACAGGCCGAACGAACAGGCCAGGCCCAGCGCGATCCACGGCGGTGTGCCGGCGTCGATGGTCAGCCAGGCCACGCCCACCGCCGCCATTGCCACCGCAACCCACTGCAGGCGGCGCAGGCGTTCCTTCAGCACCAGCACGCCCAGCAGCACGTTCACCAGCGGGTTGATGAAGTAGCCCAGGCTGGTCTCGATGACATGGCCGGCGTTGACCGCCCAGATGTACAGGCCCCAGTTGAAGGCGATGGTCAGGCTCGACACCAGCAGGATCGGCAGCGCGCGCGGCTGCGCGGCGATCTTCTGCCACCAACCCAGGCGCGAGCTGATCAGCAGCCAGCCCAGCACCAGCACGGTGCTCCAGATGATGCGGTGGGCGATGATCTGGAACGAGGGCACCTCGTTGAGCAGGTGCCAGTACACCGGCACCAGGCCCCAGATCACGAAGGTGGACGCAGTGACCAGCAGGCCCCGGCGTTGTTCTTTCTCATCCATGCTCATTTCTTTCTCGTCCTTGCCATCGTCAGCACCACCACACCCAGAAGAATCACCACCATCGCCAACAGGTCGCGCCAGCCGAACCGTTCACCGTTGAGCAGTGCGCCCAGCAGCACCGCGATCACCGGATTGACGTACGCGTAGCTGCCCGCCAGCGCGGGGCGCACGTTCTGCAGCAGCCACACGTAGGCGGTGAACGCGACGATGGAGCCGAACACGCACAGGTAGGCCATCGCCAGCAGGCCACCGGTATCGGGCAGCGTGGTCGGGCGCTCGCCCACCGCCAGGCCGATCAGCACCAGCAGCACGCCGCCGCAGAGCATCTGCCCGGCAGCGGTCATGAACGGGCCCGGCAGATCCAGCCCGCGTGCCCACACCGAACCGAAGGCCCAGCCGATCGGCGCGATCAGCAGCAGCACCAGCCCGGTCGGCGAGGCGGTCAGGCTGCTGCCGGCGTTGAGCCAGACCACGCCCAGGAAACCGATGGCGATGCCCAGCCACTCGCCACGGCTGGCGTGCTGGCCGCGCAGCGCCGAGAACAGCGCCATCCACAGCGGCACCGAGGCCACCGCCGTGGCGGCCAGGCCCGAGGACACCTCACGCTCGGCCAGCACCACCATGCCGTTGCCCAGCACCAGCATGGTCACGCCCATGATGACAAGGTTGCGCCACTGCCGCAGGGTCGGGTTCGGCAGCTTCCAGAACAGGCGCAGCGCAAGGAACATCAGGCCGCCGGCAATGATGAACCGGCTGCCGGAGACCATCGTCAGCGGCAGTGCGCCGCCGTGCAGGGCCTTGGCGATGCCCAGGTAGGTCGAGCCCCAGACCACGTAGACCAGCAGCAGTGCCAGCGCGACAAGGCCACCCCGGGGGGCAGCCGCAGACGAAGAGGGGGGAGCCGACATGACACACCAGGGAGCCGGGGGAAGGCGGATTCTAGGACGTTTTGAGTATGGTCCGGGACCCCATACGGTGGCACGCTGTCATCCATCCATGCACCCTGCTCTGGTCTGCTACCCCGTGTTGACGGTCGATGCAGTACCAAGAGGGCTGCCCGGCCGCGCCGCCCCAAGGCCGGGCGCCGTTTTCCCTGCGCACGGACGCGCCGCATCGAGGATTCCCACCCAGATGAGCACCACGTCCCAACCTGCTGTCCCCGCGAACGACCGCGCCGCCCTGCGGCGGTCGATCTCCAACACCCTCAAAGGCTCCGCCGGCAACCTGGTGGAGTGGTACGACGTCTACGTGTACTCGGTGTTCGCCGTGTACTTCGAATCGCAGTTCTTCTCGCCCGACGACAAGAACTCCACGATGTACGTGTGGGCGATCTTCGCGGCGACCTTCCTGATGCGCCCGATCGGTGCCTGGTTCTTCGGCCGCTTCGCCGACCGCCATGGCCGCCGCCTTGCGCTGACCGTCTCGGTCACGCTGATGGCGCTGTGTTCGTTCCTGATCGCCATCACCCCCACCGCCGCCAGCATCGGCATCTGGGCCGCGGTGATCCTGCTGTTTGCGCGCCTGCTGCAGGGCTTCGCCACCGGTGGCGAATATGGTGCCAGCGCGACCTACATGTCCGAGGCCGCCATTCCCGGCCGCCGCGGCTTCCTGTCCTCCTTCCACTACGTCACCCTGGTCGGTGGTCATGTGCTGGCCCAGCTGACCCTGCTGCTGATGCTGACCTTCTGGGGCAAGCCGGAGATCTCCGAGTGGGGCTGGCGCATCGCCTTCGGCATCGGTGGCATCGCAGCAGTGGTGGTGTTCTGGCTGCGCCGGGGCATGGACGAGTCGCTGTCGGAGTCGTCCATCGAGGCCGCGCGCGAGGGCAAGGCGCAGAAGTCCGGCTCGATGTACGAACTGTTCGTGCACCAGTGGCGGCCGCTGCTGCTGTGCTTCCTGATCACCGCCGGCGGCACCGTGGCCTTCTACACCTACTCGGTGAACGGCCCGAAGATGATCCAGAGCGCCTTCGCCGGCAACGATCCGATGACCGGCACCCTGATCAACCTGGGCGTGCTGGCGTTCCTGATGGTGCTGCAGCCGGTCGGTGGCTGGCTGTCGGACATCATCGGCCGCAAGACCCTGCTGGTGTTCTTCGGCGTCGGTGGCGTGCTGTACAGCTGGTACCTGATCACCCAGCTGCCGCACCAGCATGACGCCACCCTGGCGTTCCTGACCCTGGCGCTGGCGTTCGTCATCCTCACCGGCTACACCTCCATCAACGCCGTCGTGAAGGCCGAGCTGTTCCCGACCCACGTGCGTGCACTGGGCGTGGGCCTGGGCTACGCGCTGGCCAACTCGCTGTTCGGCGGCACCGCCCCGCTGCTGTACCAGGGCGCGCTGAAGACCGGCCACGTCGACTGGTTCGCCATCTACGTGACCGCGACGATCGCGGTATCGTTGGTGGTCTATGTGTTCTTCCTCACCAACAAGGGCCCGAACTGGCTCGACGGCACCCGCAAGTAAGCGCGTTGCCCTGATCGCGGCCACCGGTGCAATGCCGGTGGCCGCTGCGTCTCCCGCCACGCCATTGATGTGGATCGCGGCGACGCTGGCCGCAGCCACGGCATTGGCCTGGCTGCTGCGCCGCCCCAGCGCACAGGCCGCGTGGCCGCGCATCGGATTCGGGATTGCCCTGCTGGTGTTCTGCGCCGCGCTGGCGCTGCAGCTGGCGGTGGACCTGGGCAGCGGCCACAGCTCGCTGCAGCTGCGCCTGCATCGCGGCATCAATGCAGGGTCGCCGGTTGGACTGCGCACGATGGTGGCGTGCTATCTGGCAGCGCTCGCCGCCAGTGGCTGGGGCGCGTGGAAGCTGCTGCGCCGGCGCTGACGAATACCCGGGCGTGCCGGCCGCTGGCCGGCAACGCCACATTCTTTCGGTAGTGCCGGCCGCTGGCCGGCAACCTCATGAACCTCCGGAAAGAGCAGGGAGTTGCCGGCCAGCGGCCGGCACTACCTCAACGGCGGGCCGCTTCGCTCTTGTCGCGCGCGCCGCGGAACTCCGATTCCTTTTCCCACGTCGGCCAGCGGCGGCTGTTGGCCAGCTCGGCGCCCAGGTCGTAGACCAGCAGGGTGTCGGCGGCGTGGCCACTCGGGTCCCAGCTCGGGGTCCAGGCATCGCACGCCTGGTGATAGCAGTCGGCGAAGTACTTCTCGCGCAGCGCGCGGCCGGCTTCAACGCCGCCGTCCAGCTTGTCCAGGCCCGGGCCGATGGTGATCGCCGGCACGCCCAGGCGGGCGAAGGCGAAATGGTCGGCACGGTAGAAGAAGCCGGCTTCCAGGTTCGGGTCCGGGCTGTAGCTGCGGCCGCGGGCCTTGGCCACGCGCTCCAGGTCACCCTCCAGCGAGACCCGGCCCTTGCCCCACGACGCGATGTCACGGGTCGCGCCATCCGGGCTGAACATTTCGATGTTCAGCACTGCAGCGGTCTTGTCCAGCGGCGCCAGCGGGTGCGCGGCGTAGTAGCTGGCACCCAGCAGGCCCTTCTCTTCGGCGGTGAGAGCCACGAAGTACAGCGTGCGCTGCGGCTGCGGGCCGGCGGCGAACACCCGGCCCAGTTCCAGCACCGTGGCCACACCGGTGGCGTTGTCGATCGCGCCGCGGCGGATGCGGTCGCCCTTGGCATCGGCCTGGCCGATACCGAACGCATCCCAATGCGCGGAGAAGATCACCGCCTCGTCGCCATGCTCGCCACCGGGCAGCTTGGCCACCACGTTGCGGGTCACCACCTGCTCGCGCTTCAGCGCGAAATCCACGCTCAGCTTCGCGTTGTCCAGCGCCACCGGGCGGAAGTCGGCACGCATCGCCTTGCGCTTTTCGGCATCGAAGTCGAGGCCGGCGTCGGCGAAGATCGCCTCGGCCAGCTCACGCTGCATCCAGCCACGCAGCGGGGTGTGCTGGGCCATCGCCTCGGCCTGGCCACGCTCGATGTCGAACAGCGGCGAGGTACCCGAGCTCTTCACCGTGGCCCAGCCATAGGCGGCCGGTGCGGTCTCGTGCACGATCAGCACGCCCTCGGCGCCACGGCGCGCGGCTTCCTCGAACTTGTAGGTCCAGCGGCCGTAGTAGGTCACCGCCTTGCCGTCGAACGCGCCCGGCGCATCGGCTTCGAAATCGGCATCGTTGATCAGTACCACGGCGATCTTGCCGTGCAGGTCCACATCCTTGTAGTCGTTCCACTGGCGTTCCGGCGCGTCGATGCCGTAACCGACGAACACCAGCGGCGCATCCTTGATCTGCACGCGCTTGCGCGGCTGCAGGCTCTGCAGGGTCACGTCCATGCCGTTGGCCAGCGCGCGCTTGCCCTGCTTCAGCGACAGGCTGGCCTTGGCCGCGCCGTCCAGCTGCGCGCGCACCAGCGGCACCGGCTGCACCCAGCTGCCGTCCACGCCGCCCGGCTGCAGGCCGTAGCTGCGGAACTGCTCGATCAGGTACTGCACCGTGCGCTCTTCGCCCTCGGTGGCCGGCGCGCGGCCCTCGAATTCATCCGACGCCAGCACGCGCACATGGCGCGACAGTGCCTGCGGATCGATGCCGCCGCCGGGCAGGTCGTTGGCCGCATGGGCCAGGCCACCGACAAACAGGCAGGACGAAAGCAGCAACACGCGCATCGGATTCACGGCAGTACCACGGCTAGCTTGGAAGTCACCAGAGTGTAACGTGGTCGTGACATCACGGCGCAGCCTGGGTCCACGTCATCCACGCGTGGCGTGGATCTACTTGCTGATGCGGTCCAGCCAGCAGGCCAGGCCCTGCGCGTTGAGTTCGATGTCCATCGCCAGCACCGCAGTCACCGCCGCATCGTCCAGCGCACAGCCATGCAGCTGTGCACGTTCCAGGTACAGCGCCTGCAGTGCGGCCAGCAGGCAGCGGTGGCGGTCCGGTCGGCCATCGCACTGGCGGCCGATGGCGGCCATCGCATCGATCTGCTCGAACAGGTCGTCGGCCAGTTTCTCCACCTGTTCCACACGACCGTAGTGGGTCAGGTACATCGCCTGCGGCGCGTAATCGAGCATGCGCCGGATCGAGGCCTTCATCGCCTCCGGATCGAACTGCACCGGCGATGAAGTGGGGAAGATGAAAGCACCCTGCGCACTATCCAGCTCGCGGTAGGAGATACCGAACGTATCGCCGGTGAACCAGCTGCGGCTGCGCGCATCCCACACGCAGTAGTGGTGCAGCGCGTGGCCCGGGGTATGCAGCAGCACCAGCTCGCGGCCGGCCAGATCGATGCGGTGGCCGTCTTCGGCCACCACCACACGGTGCTCCGGAATCGCCTCGATGCGGCCATAGCTGCGCGCGATCTCTTCGGCGCCATATACCGCCGTGGCACCCGCAATCAGGCGCGTCGGATCGATCATGTGCGGCGCACCGCGCGGGTGCAGCACCGCCTTCGCATTCGGCAACTGCTGCATCAGCAGGCCTGCACCGCCTGCATGATCCAGATGCACGTGGGTGAGCAGCAGCCAGTCCACCGCCTCCACGCCCAGGCCGGCCTCTGCCAGCGCCTGCAGCATCGCCGGCACCGACAGGCCGGTGCCGCAGTCGACGAACGCAGCACGGCCGTTTTCAACGATCAGGTACGCCGCGTCGAAATCCGGGCGCTGGAAACCGGTATCGATGGTGTGGATGCTGGGGTCGGCGGTCATCGGCACGCACCTGGCAGGATCGGGAACAGACCCCCATGGTAGGCGCGCAGGCGGCCCGGGTTCGATGCGGCTTTGGTCGGGTAGTGCCGGCCGCTGGCCGGCAACCTCGGGATAGCCAGGAGAATGCATGTGCCGGCCAGCGGCCGGCACTACCGATCAGCCGGAGCGCAATGCGAACCGCGGCCGCAGCAACAGGGCCAACACCAGCACCGCCAGGAACGCGCCGTAGGCGTACAGCACCGCCAGCACCTGCGGCCAGATCGGGCCGGCGCCCGGCTGCACCACGCCGATGCGGTAGCCCCGCAGCATCGACACGATGCTCAGCGCGAATGCGAGCACCAGGGTGGTGCTGTCGAACAGGCGCCGCCGCGCGGTACGCGGCTGGCGCGGGAACAGCCAGTACAGGCTCCCCAGCAGCAGGAACCAGGGCAGGAACAGCAGCAGCGACAACCAGGCCATTTCAGACTCCATGTCATCGCGCCGGAGGCGCGCAGACATCATGCCATGACCTTCGTTCGCGGGTAGTGCCGGCCGCTGGCCGGCATCCGCCCTTCAACGGCGCCGACCAAGGTCGGCATCTACCGATCAGTCGGCTCGCAGCACGGCCAGGGCAGACAGCACCGCATCCACCTCGGCTTCCAGCTTGAACAGCTCGCTCTGCAGCTGGTCGCCCTGCTCGGCCTGCTTGATCACCGCGATCAGCTGGCCCGCATCGCGCGGCGAATCGAAGCCTTCGCTCTGGATCAGCAGCGTGCCGTCACCAGCGGTCAGCTTGAAGTAGAAGCGGCCATCCTTTTCGCGGTACTGCTTGAACAGCGGCGGTGCCACGCGGGCCACGCCGGCATCCTCGCTGGCGATATCACCCGCGCTGGACAGATCACGCAGGCCCACGGCATGGCGCAGCTCGTCCAGCAGCGGTGCCGCCAGCTGCTCTCGCAGCTGCTGGCCACGGCGCTTGAGCAGCGCTTCGATCTTCTCCGGCTCGGCCATCAGCGCGTTGTAGCGCTCGCGCAGCGGCGACAGCTCGCAGTCGATGCGCTCGAACAGCTGCTGCTTGGCATCTCTCCAGCTGATACCGGCAGCGAACGCCTTGGCGAATTCCGCGGTCTGTTCCGGGGTGGCGAACGCCTGGTACATCTGGAACAGCGCCGAGCCCTCGGTGTCCTTCGGCTCGCCGGGTGCGCGCGAGTCGGTCAGGATCGAGAACACCAGCTTCTTCAGCTCCTCGCGCGGCACGAACAGCGGAATGGTGTTGTGGTAGCTCTTGCTCATCTTGCGGCCATCCAGGCCCGCCAGCGTCGCCACCTGCTCGTCGATCACCACGTCCGGCAGCGGGAAGTACTCCTTGCCGTACACGTGGTTGAAGCGCTGGGCGAAATCACGCGCCATCTCGATGTGCTGGATCTGGTCACGGCCCACCGGTACCTGGTTGGCCTTGAAGATCAGGATGTCGGCGGCCATCAGCACCGGGTACATGAACAGGCCGGCGCTGACGCCTGCATCCTCGTCCACGCCTTCCTCGCGGTTCTTGTCCACGGCCGCCTTGTAGGCATGCGCGCGGTTGAGGATGCCCTTGCTGGCGATGGCGGTCAGGAACCACATCAGCTCGGTGGTCTCGCGGATGTCGCTCTGGCGGTAGAACCACACGTGTTCCGGGTCCAGCCCGCAGGCCAGCCAGCTGGCCGCGATCTCCAGGGTCGCGCGCTGGGTGCGCTGCGGGTCCTGGGACTTGATCAGGCTGTGCAGGTCGGCCAGGAAGAAGAAGCTCTCGATCCCCGGCGCGCGGCTGGCCGCGATGGCCGGACGGATGGCGCCAACGTAGTTGCCCAGGTGGGGCGTGCCGGAGGGGGTGATGCCGGTAAGGACTCGGGTCGTCATGACTGCGTGGGGTAACCTTCGATGAACGGGGCCAGTTTACCTTGCACGCCACCAACCCCGTCAGGGCCTGCGGCGCGTTCATTCACGCAACCCCGCTGGAGACGCCCGATGAAACGCCTGCTGCCCCTGCTGCTGATCCTGCCCCTGGCCGGCTTCCGCCCGGCCCCGATGCCGCCGCCGGTGTACGACGGCGGCCCCGTGCGCATGGCCCTGGTCGACCGCGACCGCGGCACCGAACTGCGCAGCTACCCCGCCGAGGGCCAGCGCTGGGTGGCCGGCGAGCGCGGCCACCGCTACGCCGTGCGCCTGTACAACGACAGCCCGCGCCGGGTGCTGGTGGTGCTGTCGGTAGACGGCATCAACGCCATCTCCGGCGAAGATGCCGATCCTTCGCAGACCGGCTACGTGCTCAACCCCGGCCAGCGCGCCGACATCACCGGCTGGCGCAAGAGCCAGGACGAAGTGGCGCAGTTCGTGTTCAGCAGCCCCAGCGGCAGCTATGCCAGCCGCACCGGCCGCCCGGACAACATCGGCGTGGTGGGCGTGGCCGTGTTCGAGGAAGCGCGCCGCTGGCGTCCGGAGCCGATTCTGCGCCGGGGCCTGCCGCTGCCAGCCCCGGCGGCGGAAGCGTCGTCCGATGCCAGCGCCAGTACCAGCCGCATCGAGGGCTACGCCAACAAGTCGCAGGCGCCAGCGCTGGGCACCGGCCACGGTGCACGCGAGCAGTCTTCGGTGCGCGATACCGATTTCGAACGCGCCAGCCGCAGCCCCGCACAGGTACTGCAGCTGCGTTACGACAGCGCCCGCAACCTGCGCGCACGCGGCATCCTGGTGGATTCGCCGTCGCGACTGCCGCGCGAGCCGCAGGCGTTCCCGAACCGCTACGTGCCGGACCCGCCGGCGCGCTGATCGTCCCGCCCAGACAACACAACGCCCGCAACCTCTCGGTGCGGGCGTTGTGCCGTGGGGGAAACCGAAGTGCTTACTTGTAGTCCGGGTAGTCCTTGCTCACGGCGTCCTGGAACTCACGCACTTCCTTCTCCGCGCGGTCCTTGGCCCAGCCATAACGTTCCTGCAGGCGACCGGCCAGATACTCGGCATTGCCTTCGGCCACATCGAAGTCGTCGTTGGTCAGATCGCCCCACTTGGCCTGGGCCTTGCCCTTCAGCTGCGACCACTTGCCGGAAATGATGTCTTTGTTCATTGCTGGAAATCCTTGGCTGCAACGGCGTTCTTACCGTGGCTCAAGCTTCGCGCAGCGGCTGTTGAGTGCCGGTCAACCAGCAATGAAATAGATGCTCACCTGCTTGAATGGTTCACTCCGCTTCGACAGCACGCAGCGAAAAGCACGCGCAAAAAAAGGCCGGGGAAATCCCCGGCCTTTTCTCTTTCCGTTCCGTGCAGGGCTCAACGGCCCTTCGCGGTGTCCTCGACCTTCTCGCCCGCCTTCTGCACGTCCTTGCCGGCACCGGCAATGGTGTTGCAGCCGGCCAGCAGGGCCACCGAGAACATCGACAACAGCATCAGGGCAACTACGCGCTTCATGGGCTTCTCCTTGGGTTTGCCGCCACACCGCTTCATTCGCGGATGGGATTCTTTCGCTCGGCGGGAGGGCACCAATGCCCACTGCCGCCGCGTGAAGTGCAATCTGGCGGCAGGGGCGTGGAGCGGGCGTGAACGGATCGACGATCCGTTCAGGCCGGGTGCTCAGTCGCGCATCAGGGTGGACTTGCCGAACAGGCTTTCGACCAGGTCCACGGCCAGTTCGGCGGTGGCATTCTGCTTGTCCAGCAAGGGGTTGAGCTCGACGATGTCCAACGACCCCATGCGCCCGGTGTCGGCGATCATCTCCATCACCAGCTGCGCCTCGCGGTAGTTCACCCCGCCCGGCACAGTGGTGCCCACGCCCGGCGCGATGCTCGGGTCCAGGAAGTCCACATCGAAGCTGACATGCAGGTGGGTGTTCTCGTCGATGCCGGCCAGTGCGGCTTCCACCGCGCGCTTCATGCCGTTCTCGTCGATGTAGCGCATGTCATAGACATCCACCTTGTGGGTCTTGATCAGGCGCTTCTCGTCCGGGTCCACCGAACGGATGCCGATCTGGTGCATCTGCGCCGGGGTGATCGCCGGCACGGTGCCACCGAGGCGGGTCAGCGCGTCCGGGCCGAGGCCGCACAGGCAGGCCACCGGCATGCCATGGATGTTGCCCGACGGGGTCACGTCGCTGGTGTTGAAATCCGAATGGGCATCCAGCCACAGCACGCGCAGGGTCTTGCCCTGTTCGCGGCACCAGCGCGCCACCGCAGTGATCGAACCAATGCCCAGGCAGTGGTCGCCGCCGAGCATGATCGGCATGCGGCCGGCCTGCAGTTCGGCGTAGCTGGCTTCCATCAGCGCATGGTTCCACGCCACCACTTCATCCAGGTGGCGGTAGCCTTCCACCGGCGCGGTCCACGGGTTGCGCGGGCCATCCAGGTTGCCCAGGTCGCGCACGTCCACGCCGCGCGCCTCCAGCGCCTCCGGCAGGCCCGCCACGCGCAGCGCTTCCGGGCCAAGCCGGGCACCACGATGGCCCGCACCCACGTCGGTGGGAACGCCAATCAGGGATACGGAGATGGGATGGGCCATGGGTGCCTCCTGCGGTGGGGAAAAAGAAGCACAGTCTAGCCAGAGCTGTGTGACACCACTCGCGGCGGTGCAGCAGGACATTGGCATGGCATGATGCCGCGCGGACCCAGCCGCCCCTCATGGAAGATTGCGATGTCGCCCTTCATCAATACCGCGTGGCCACGCTTTTTCACCGTGGCGCTGCCCATCGCCGTTTTCGCAGTTTTTTTGAGCAACTCGATCGATGCGTCGCCGAATGGCTGGCTGATGCAGGCGACGCTGCTGGTGGTGCCGTTCTCCATCCTGGTGTTCCTTGGGCTTGGCTGGCAGCGTCTGCGCAAGGCACACGCCGAATATCCGATCCTGAAAAGCGAGCCGCAGCGGATGCTGGCAGCGTTGATCGGCAACGTGAAGGTGGCGGCGCTGTGGTTTGGCCTGACCTTGGTCGGAACGTTCGCCCTGATGCTGACGTGGGTATTGCTGCGGAAGACGTGTGGCTGACGCGCGGCGGGTCGCGCTCAGAGAATCGCCGACGACCACGCTTCGGTGCGGAACAGGCGCTTCTTCAGCACGTCGATCCGCCATTGCCCTGCCACGCGCTTGAGCACGAACAGGCGTTCGTAACGTAGAGCGCGGGATTTCTGTGCATGGTCACGTACCAGCACTTCGGCCTTGGAGGCCGTCGGCTGACCGACGGCGGCCAGCAGATCCTCCGGCACGTGCACCGGCGGATTGCCCACCGACATGCCCGTGGAATACACCCGCTTCCGGTCGGTACACCAGGCCGCAAGGATGTTCGCGCGCTCCTGTTGGAATGATGGACTACCGAGCAGGTCTCCACCGGCCTTGGCATCACGGTAACCACGCGTTTCCCACGCATGGCAGGCCAGCATATAGCCACGCACCACGGCTGCCGGTTCCCCTTCTGCGGCCGGTTCAGGCCACGCAAGCGGCGACGCCTCCTCCAACACCGGTGGCATCTGTGCGCCCGCTGCCTGCAGGCACTGCACCACAGCCGCATGCCCGCGCGCTTCGGCCAGCGACAGCGCATTGCGTCCTTCGAAATCCACGCGTGCGACATCAGCACCGCCAGCCAGCAGCAGCTCGACCATCGGCAGATGACCGCCCTGCGCCGCCACCATCAGCGGTGTGCGATGCAGTTCCGGCGAGGCCACGTCCAGCGAGGCGCCGCGTGCGATCAGCAGGCGTCCGATGTCTGCGTCGTTGCGCTCGGCCGCCCATCCCAGTGCGGTAAAGCCCACCGCCGTGCAGGCATGCTGGATGTTGGCACCGCGGTCCAGCAGCCGCGCCACCGCGTCAGCCTTTCCGGCGATCACCGCCGACAACAACGGCGTGCGACCGGTGCCCTTGTGCTGCCACTCGATGTCCGCGCCGGCATCCAGCAGTGCGTCGATGCGGTCGAGATCCTGCTTCTCAGCTGCTTTGGCCAGAAGATGGGACATGGAGGTGCCACCAGACGGGTGTATGGGGGGCCACCATACGGCCGCAGGCGCGACGAACTCAACCGCCGCGGCGGCGAACCGGCGTCAAGCTCTGCACCTGGCCGTTGTTGCGCATCATGCACAGGAAGCGGCCATCGGGATAATCGATGATCAGTTCCTGGTAATCGCTGCCCACCGGTAGCTGGGTCACCAGCGTGCCCTGCGCACCCTTGCGCATGTTGCAGGAACCCAGCCCGGTATCGCCCGCCGGCGCGCTGTTGGCCGCCTTGGACACATTGCGGAACACCGCGCGGCACCCGCCATTGACCCACACCGAATGCCGCGACAGGCCCCAGTTCTGGCCTTGTTCGCAACGGGTGTGGCTGAGCTGGCGCACGATTTCCACGTTGCCACGGGTATCCATGTCGCACGACACCTGGCGCTGGTCGGTGGACTCGCAGGTGACTTCGCGCGGTAGTGCCGTGTCGTTGTCGTCATCGTGGCGACGGTGGTCGCGATGTTCAGACGATGCGGGCGTTCCGCTGACAATGACCTGGCAGATGCCATTGGCGCCGCCTCGGCCGGTGTAGCTGATCTGCGGCGTGCCGTCCTCGTTGCTGCTGATCGACAGCGTGATGCCACTGTTGGCATCGCGTGCTTCGAAGTAGCGGTCGTTGAAGCGCTTCAGCGTGGCCTCGCGGCCCTGCACGTAGACCGGCCCGCCATCGTCGGCGTGCACATCGATGCCGCCCGGGCAGCTGGCGTTGAAGAACGGCACGGCGGCCATGGCCGGGGTAACGAAAGCGGTGGACAACAGTGCGACGGTAAGCGGCAGGGCATGGCGACGCATGTGCGGATCCCGAAGGGGCCCAGGATGGGCGTGTGGCGGCAGTATGCGGTGCAGCGCTGCGGGCTGTCCGTGAGGATTATCAAGATCCGCGTGGCGCGCGCGGGGATTCATGTCTGATAGGGTGTTCTTGGAGCTTTGCCGGGACGGTTAAGCCAGCTTTACTTCCTGGGCCATGAAGGGTTGTGCGACAGCAAGACGCACCAGGATTCGTCGTTGGCTGCAGCTCGGCGCGATATGTCGCTTCTGGCATTGCAATGCCAGAAACGGGCCAAACGCGATAATTCATTTTTCCTTTCAGATCACCCGATGCCATCGAAACAAACGACTGGCAGGCGGTGATTTCACGTGCGCATGATGAATCGCCACCTGCAAAGGTGGTCGGGTCTTCCAAGCCCGCGTAATCGATGCTGTATACGCTTGCCAGCCGGCGCCGTCTTCCCAAGAGCGGCGCCGGCTGGCAATCCGTTCGCCGATCGACGGCGGGCGGTGCGTGGGGGCCCCGTGCCCGCCGGCTCATCGATTCCCGGTCTTGGAAGCCACGCATCGCCCGCCACCCTATCGTGGCGGCACCTCTGTTCCTGACGAGGATGCCCGCATGTCCAACGCCCATCACCCGTACCTGACCGCAACCCTGGGCGAGGCCGCCCTGCGCCTGCCGCCGGAACTGGCGCAGCCGTTGGAAGCGGCCTTCGCCGCTGCGAACGAGGCACCCGCGCCAATCAACCTGCCCAGCTGCCTGCAACGCATCCGCGCCGGTGATGCCGCCGACGGACAGCCGTGGACGGGGCCCGCCAGCACACCCGGCCAGGCCGTGGCCGCCGCACGCCGGGACCGCGCTGCGGTTGGCCTGGTGTCGCTGCTGGAGCTGTATCACGCCGCTGAGCGCGTGCGCGTGGATGGGGAAGAGAAAGACGATATCGGCGATGGTGCGCGCGAGGGGCTGATATTGGCCTGCCGTGGTTTGGCGGAGTATGTGGCGTTGCAGGTGGGTGGGAGGTAGCTGGCGAGAGCTTCTGCACAAACGCCCGGATTCTACTTCGCTGTGGAATGCTTCCTTGCACTCGCACACGCGCCTCATTTCCGAGAGTGATACTCGACGACACCGACGGATACTCAATTCCAAGACCGAAGTCACATCTACCTCTGTCGATCTCATTTCAACTGCTCCGCGTGGTTTCGAAACCACGGTGGACCACGCATCCTTCTAGACCAAGGAGAGATCTAGCATGAGAATGAATTCCAAGAGCATACTGGCCGCCTCCACTATCGCATTGGGAAGCGCACTTCTGTTCACAGGTTGCACCCTGAAGAGTGTTCGAGCTTATGGCGAGTGCAGTGGAAAACAAGCAGGTGGCGGAGAGTGCAAGGCGGGTATGGAAGTTATCTGGGAAGGGGACGGTGGTGGGAAGAGGAGCATCTACAACTCCCTGCTCTCGTCTCTCAGCGTACTCCCAGATGCCGCGACGTTTGAGCTGGATACATCCGGATCAACCATACCGTATCCTGCCACGGGCAATGCGATACTCCGGGTAAAGAACGTCGCTACCGGCGCAATCAGCGCGTCCCAAACGTTTTCATGGGTCAGGACAGGCACCGTGATCCGAGTTGCGGATCCTAACGCGGTGAATGCCTGGATATACGCAAATGTGGGTAATGGCGATGCCTTGAGCTACGACCTGCTCCCCTTCCATTCGGCATACGGAAATGGCCCGCAGGTTATCGCTGGGCAAGCCAAACAGGAAGGCATTACCAAGGCGAGCTACTACCTGGAGTTCGAAGGACGGGATTGCGTCAACCACCCGTCGCCGCACTTGTGCATGGAGATGTAGTAAACAACAGGAGGTGCGGGTGCACCTTGAGCACCCGCACCTTTGGGAGAAGCGATGAAAGGAGTCGTACTCGCCGCATTCGCCGCCTCCATCCTGGCAGGCTGCGCCACAACGATTGGATTTCCACAAGGCATCCCTCCGGATGGCTATACCGAGCTGGTGTCCACGCCTCTCGGGCCATTCCGCTACTTCCGGTCTCTCTCCATTGTTCCAGGGCACAAGGACCTGCCCGCTCTGGAATCGTTTCACTGCACCAACACCCAGCACGGAATCCTGCTCTTGATGGCTGCAGGATCACAGATTGACGTTGCCGATACCTGTACGCGCATTGATGCAGCAGCGAAATTCTCCGAATCATGGATAGAAGCAAAGGCGAACAGATACCGGATTCTTCTCGTGCCAACGGATACCGCCGCGACGATACAGTCGCGTGCTTTGGGATCGTTCTCGGGTGGGAAGACATTGGCACTTGCGGCTTCGATACATGACGACCGCGGACGGACAGTTGCAAACCTTGTCGATCTGGTCGCACACGAGACATTCCATGCGCTGGGTCATGCCACAAGGCACCCTCAGGCGCTTGATGAACGCGTCGCCTACTACGCCGGGCTCTGCGCACAGCTTCAGGTAAATGGCGTTGTTCGAGAGGATTCGCTGCCTGGAGCCGCCATCGGCACGGACGACGCTGCAGTGCAGCTGTCTTCGCAAGCAGCCTATCGTGTCCGTCTCGAGACCTATCCCCTTCTCGTCGATGGCCGCATTCGAATGAATGAACAGTCTGGCGAACGTATGCTCCAGCGTTGCAACCAACTCAGAAGGGGTCTTACGAGGTCGCGTTGAACACGCCTGCAGACCCGCATTCTTTCCGGAACGGCAACGCACAAAAAAACCCGCTATTTCAGCGGGTTGATTGTTCCCCGTAGACATGTGCGGATGCCAAGGGATCGAAGATGGTGCCGCTTATCCGAATCGAACGGATGACCTACTGTTTACAAGACAGTTGCTCTACCAACTGAGCTAAAGCGGCATGGGTGGTGCACCGGCGGCAGCGCCGCGGTCCGGGGATTCTAGCGCAACCGCGTGCATTCCAGCGACCGGCTCTGTGCCGCCCCGCTGCGCTGCTGGGCCTGGGCCGGCTGCGTGCCCGCCGCCAGCTGCCCTTCCAGCCACCACTGGCCGGCGTCACCGCTGGCGACCAGGCGCGGCTGGAAGCCTGCGGCCTGCACCGCCGCCATGCGCCGCTCGGCGCCTTCGCGGTTGCGGTACTGGCCCAGCGCCACGGCATTGATGTCCTCGCCCTGGCTGATGATGTAGTAGTCGCTCAGGCCGGCGGCGACGATGCGCTTCACGGTGGCCTGCGCTTCGTCGCGGTTGGCGGCGGCCGGCAGCATCACCCGGTAACGGGCACTGCCACTGGCAGCGGGCTGTTCGCGCAGGCGCACCTGGCTGATCAGCGTGCCGGCCTTGCCCTGCGCGCTGCTCGCAGCGGCGCGGTCGGCGAACGGGCCCAGTGCGACGCAGCGCGGCGGCTCAGCGGCCGCGGGCGGGGTTGCGGGTTTTTCCGGTGACGGTACGGGTGCAGGCGGCGCTACCGGCTTGGCGGCAGCAGCAACCGCCGCAGCGTCAGCCGTCGGCGGCTTGGGAATGTCCGGCTTGGCCGGCAAGGCCGGCGCGGGCGCCACAGCCACAGCCGTCTTCGCCGCCGGTTCGCGCTCCACCAGCGGTGCGGTCGGGGCAGCGGCAGTCGCTTCGGCTGCGGCATTGGCATCCACACCACCGGGCACCCAGCGCAGCTCGGCCACACCGGCCGGTTGCGGCGGCGGCGCGGGCGGTTGCGGTGCATCGCGCAGCAGCCACCAGCAGGCGACGCCAAGATTGAGGATGGCCAGTACGACGATCAGGGCACGGGTCAGCATGCGCGGATACTAGCCTGCGGGCTGGTGCACCGCCCAGCGGGCGAGGCCATCCAGCACCAGCGATGGGTGGTAGTCGGCGCCGGGCAGCAGCGGCATCAGCGCCGGTGCGCCGCCACCATGCACCAGCAGCGACGGTGCCACGCCCAGCAGCGTGTGCGCCTGCTGTGCGCTGCGTTCGATCAGCGCCACGGCCGCGCCGTCGCAGCCAGAGGCCAGCGCGTCGGCGGTGTCGTTGGCGAACTCGCTGTAGTCGCCGCCGGTCGCCGGCAGCTGCACGGCACGCGCGTGCAGTGCTTCGCGCATGGTGGTGGGCGATGCGGAAATGCGGCCACCGTGGTGCTGGCCATCGGCGTCGAGCAGGTCAATGGTCAGTGCGGTGCCCACGCCGACCACCAGCACCGGGCGCTGCGCCTTGGCCGCAGCCAGCAGGGCCAGGAAGCGGTCGACGCCGAACTTTTCCGGCTTGGCATAGGCAATGCGCACGCCCGCGCATTCGGCGCTGGTGCGCACCACGTGCACGTGTTCGAAGCGGCGCTGCAGCTGGTCCAGCATGGCGCTGGTCAGCGACGGTGCGGCCACGCTGGCCACGAACGCGGTGGTGCCGCTGGGCAGGCTGTGCGGCGGCTGCCCGGCCATGCCTTCGGCGCCATGCGCCCAGGCCTGCACATCACCGGCTCGGTCACCCTGCAAAGGCGCGAACTTGAAGCGCGAGTTGCCCAGGTCGAACAACCAATCGCTCATGCCGCCCTCACGCTGACTTCGCCGGCGTGCAGCAGGCGTTCCTGGCCATCGATGCGCACGCGCAGCGCGCCGTCGTCAGCCAGGCCAAGTGCGGTGCCGTGCTGCCACTGCCCGTCCAGTTCCACGCGCACTTCGCGGCCGGCCAGCATGTCGAACGCGGCGTAGCGCGGCAGGAACGGGGCCAGTCCTTCGCGATCGAATTCTTCCAGCGCCGGCAGCAGGCGTGCCAGCACCGCGGCGACAACCACGTTGCGGTCCACCGGCTTGCCAGCCAGCGTATCCAGGTCTACCCACGGCTGGGTGATCTGCTCGGCGAACGACGGCGGCATGTGCGTGTTGATGCCGATGCCGATCACCGCGCGCGCCGGGCCGGCGTACTCGCCACCGCCTTCTGCGAGCAGGCCGACCAGCTTGCGCTTGCCATCGACGATCAGGTCGTTCGGCCACTTCAGCTGCGCCTGGGTGTAGCCCAGGTCGTGCAGCGCTTCGGCCACGGCGATGCCCGCCACCAGGCTCAGTCCGGCCAGGCGGCCAAGGCCACCGGAATACAGGCGCAGCACCGACAGGTAGATGTGCGCGGCCAGCGGCGAGGCCCAGGCACGCCCACGACGGCCACGGCCACCGGTCTGGCGTTCGGCCAGCAGGACGCTGACCCCGCGCTGGGGCGCGCTGCAACGCAGCAATTCGGCGTTGGTCGAGTCCACCGTCCAGGCCACCTGCAGGTCGTGCAGCAGCGGCATAACCTCTGCAGGCAGGCCTGCGCGGATCGCATCCGGGTCCAGCAGGTCGACCGGGCGGGTCAGGCCATAGCCTTCGCCAGCGCGGCCCTCGACGTCCACACCGGCGGCCCTAAGTCCTTGAATACGCTTCCAAATGGCCGCCCGGGTCTGGCCCAGCTCACGGGCCAGGGCGTCGCCGGACAGGCGACCGGCAGCGAGTTTGGCCAGCAATTGGCGATCGTCCACGGCAGCTTCCACGAAGTCAGGAAGGAATTATGCGGGAAAGCCGCCAGCGACGCCCGCCACGCTGGGTTTCGCGGGGGCTTCCAACGGGGCGCCGGGTTCGGGCTAGAATCGGGAACTCACCCTCCCTTAACGTGGATGTCGTCAATGCGCCGTTACGCCCATTGCCTGATCCTGCTGACGATGCCCTTCGCGGCGTCTGCGACGGCAGCGCTGGACGACAGCCGTGGGGCGTGCGTGTCCTCCAATGGCGATGCCGCCTCACAGCGCGCGCCCACCGCCAGCGCATCGGCCGCCAGCACCAAGGCGGCACCGGTACGCCCGGCGGCCAGCACCACCACCGGTGGCGGTGGCAGCGACGACGACATGCTGCCGCGCATCCGCGCGCCGAAGTGGCACAGCTACCTGCCGGGAATGTTCCGCTGATCAAGTCGTTGCTGCAGTGGCTGCGGCCTGCGCCGCGGCCGATCGACGATGCACTTTGGGATGACGCCTGCCGCCGCGCGGCCTGGCTGCACGGACTGGACGACGAACGCCGCGCACGCCTGCGTGTGCTGACCACGCGCTTCCTGCATGAGAAGACCATTACCCCGATTGGTGACCTGCAATTGCAGGCCGGCGATGGTGTGCTGCTGGCCGCGCTGTGCTGCCTGCCGCTGCTGGAGTTCGGCGAGGTAGGACTGGAGGGCTGGTCGCAGCTGATCGTCTACCCGGATGCGTTCCGCGTGCACCGTAGCCACATGGATGCGGCCGGCGTGCTGCACGAGTGGGATGACGAACTGATTGGCGAATCGTGGGACAGCGGTCCGTTGATCCTGTCCTGGGCCGATGTGCAGGCCGACCTGGCGGCGCCGCACGAGGGCTACTGCGTGGCGGTGCACGAGATGGTGCACAAGCTGGATGCACTGGATGGTGCGATGGACGGCACGCCGCCGCTGCCGCGCGCATGGCAGCGCGAGTGGGCGGCCACGTTCCAGCAGGCTTACGATGCCTTCTGCGCGCAGGTGGATGCCGGCGAGGAGACGTTGATCGACCCGTATGCGGCCGAAGCGCCGGAAGAGTTCTTCGCGGTGACCAGCGAGTACCACTTCTCCGCGCCGGATCTGCTGCAGCAGGCGTTGCCGGAGGTGGCCGCGCAGCTGCGGCGGTTCTATGGCGAGCCGCCGGCGATCGAAACACGGTAGTGCCGGCCGCTGGCCGGCACCTTGGCAATGCCACCGAAGATCATGAGGTTGCCGGCCAGCGGCCGGCACTACCGGAACACCCGCGCTGTTGCGCCAGGCGATGCCCCGCGGACGGGAACGCGCAACTGCGGCGGTTCTATGGCGAGCCGCCGACGATCGAAACACGGTAGTGCCGGCCGCTGGCCGGCACCTTGGCAATGCCACCGAAGATCATGAGGTTGCCGGCCAGCGGCCGGCACTACCGGAACACCCGCGCTGTTGCGCCAGGCGATGCCCCGCGGACGGGAACGCGCAGCTGCGGCGGTTCTATGGCGAGCCGCCGACGATCGAAACACGGTAGTGCCGGCCGCTGACCGGCACCTTGGCAATGCCACCGAAGATCATGGGGTTGCCGGCCAGCGGCCGGCACTGCCGGAACACCCGCGCTGTTGCGCCAGGCGATGCCCGGCGGGCGGGAACGCGCGGATTACGGCCCCGGCGGCAGGCGCACTTCGAAACGGGCGCCGCCCAGTTCCTCGGAGCGGCCTACAGCCAGTTCACCGCGATAATCCTTGATCAGGTCCTGCACGATCGACAGGCCGATACCGTGGCCCTGCACGCGCTCGTCGCCACGCACGCCACGCTGCAGCACCTTGCCGATGTCGTCCGGGGCGATGCCGGGGCCATCGTCGTCCACCGCCAGCAGCAGGCCGGCGCGGCGCGCGTTCGGTGCCGGCAGCGGCTGCGCGGTCAGCAGCACGCGGCGGTTGGCCCACTTGAAGGCATTCTCCAGCAGGTTGCCCAGCAGTTCCTGCAGGTCACCCGGTTCGCCGTGGAAGCGCGCGGCCGGGTCAATATCGAATTCGCACAGCACGCCCTTGGAGGCGTAGACCTTCTCCAGGCCACGCACGATTTCCTCGGCGTTGGATTCGATCGGCAGCGGCGCGGAGAACAGCTTGTGGCCCGACGACGCAGCACGTGCCAGCTGGTAGGAGACCAGGTTGTTCATGCGCTGCAGCTGCACGTCCAGCTCCTCGCGCAGCGCACCATCGCCCGCGCCGCTGTCCATCTGCGTGCGCAGCACCGCAATGGGCGTCTTCAGGCTGTGCGCCAGGTCGGCCAGGGTATTGCGCTGACGCTCGAGGTTCTCGCGCTCGCTTTCAATGAAGGCGTTGATGCTGTCGGTCAGCGGTTCCAGCTCGCGCGGGTGGCGCTCGCTCATGCGCGCGGTCTCGCCACGCTGCACTTTGGTCAGCTCGGTGATCACGCGGCGCAGCGGGCGCAGGCTCCACTGCAGGATGACGGTCTGCAGCAGCAGCAGGATCAAGCCGATGCCACCCAGGTAGAACCACACCCGGCCACGGAACACCCGCAGCTGCGCACCCAGCGCGCGCGAGTCTTCCATCACGTAGATGGTGTACGGGAATTCGGTGGCGGGATCGGCGTCGGCGTCCCACACCAGGCCCAGGCCATAGCGGTACACCGAGCCTTGGCTGCCGTCGATCTGGATCATCGGCAGCGGGCCTTCGAACACTTCCTGGCGCGGCGCCAGCAGGCCACCGCCGACGGTGGGCAGCATCGGGCCTTCGGCGGACATCGAATTGCCCTTGCCGTGCGGCATCACCACCTGCAGGTACAGGCCGCTGCCCGGCACATCGAAGCGCGAATCCGGTGGCTGCTCGCGGATGTACAGCGAGCGGTCGCGGGTGAAGTCGATGCCGGCCGCATAGGCGGTGGCGTAGTTCTTCAGGCGCTCACGCAGGTTCGCCTTCGCCGTATCGGCGAAGGCGGCGTCGAGCGCGTAACCGGCCAGCGCCAGGAACGCGACCAGGCCCACGGACGCGGCGAGCATCTGGCGCGCCTGCAGTGAGCGCGGCCGCCAGCGTCGGAAGAACCACAGACGGCCGGACATCATGGTATCGCCAGGGTGAGCCGGCTCAGCCCTCGTTGCGCGGAATCGCGAAACGGTAGCCGCGACCGCGCACGGTCTCGATCGGCTTCAGCTCGCCATCCGGGTCCAGCTTCTTGCGCAGGCGTCCGATGAAGACCTCCAGCACGTTCGAGTCGCGGTCGAAGTCCTGCTGGTAGATGTGCTCGGTGAGATCGGCCTTCGAGACCAGTTCACCGGCATGCATCATCAGGTACTCCAGCACCTTGTACTCGTAGCTGGTGAGGTCGACATTGCTGCCGGCCACGCTGACGGTCTGGGCAGCCAGGTCCAGGGCAACCGGGCCGCATTCCAGGGTCGGCTTGCTCCAGCCAGCGGCGCGGCGCAGCAGCGCGTTGACGCGGGCCAGCAGTTCTTCGACGTGGAACGGCTTGACCAGGTAATCGTCGGCGCCCTGCTTCAGGCCCTCGACCTTGTCCTGCCAGCTCGAACGCGCGGTCAGGATCAGGACCGGGAACTTCTTGCCTTCGTCACGCAGGGCCTTGATCAGCTCCATGCCCGACATCTTGGGCAGGCCGAGGTCGATGATGCCGACATCGAACGGAACTTCGCGCCCCATGTAGAGGCCTTCCTCGCCGTCCTGCGCAGCATCGACGGCAAAGCCTTCGCGCTTGAGCCGGGCTGCCAGGGTCTCACGCAGCGGGGCTTCGTCTTCGACCAGAAGGATACGCATGAACTCTCCCTAGTGTCCTGGGTGTGGCCCGGAGGCCTGTGGGGTACGGGTTGATAGCGACAACTATCCCTGTTCAGGGGTTATCGCCGCGTAGTGATGACATATCCGACCGCGGCGTGCGCGGCTGTGAACGCGACGGCGCGGGGTCGTCCATGTAGCGGACCCGGCCCCGATCGTCCATGTACTTCACCCGGTTGATATCACGACCATCGAACGGCACGCGCTCGGCGCCGAGGATGTGGCCGCCGGTGGTGCGCTGCACGCGGCGCACGGCATCGGACAGCGAACGCTCGTCGCCACGGTTGCCGCGCTCGCCCCGCTCCATCATCTCCGCCCGCCCCTGGTCGCCGCGCGGCGGCTGTTGCGCCAGCGCCGAAGACAGCGGCACAGCCGACAGGACCACGCAGGTGGCCAGGGCAATGCGGCGGTGGAAGGGAGCGGAAGACATCGATGCGATCCTAGCCGAGCACGGCGATTCGTTCAAAAGTCGTAAATCCGGCGCCGGGTTCGAAACCCAGCGTTTTACAAATCTTTTGCAAATTCTTGGTTTACAGCGGTGAATCCGGTCTGAACTTTTCCGGCCCTGTGCCCGAGTCGTTCAGCTAAGTGAACATTCGGGACGAATCGCCGTCCCTTGTCAAGTCAGGAATGTGACTGCGGTCACGCTGCGGCGCGATCAGCTTCGCGGTCGGTGACCGCCAAGGCCTGTTCGATCAGGCTCCAGCCGGCGCCGGGGCGGTGTGCGCCCTCGCTCAGCACCTGGCGGAATGCGCGCCCACCGGGTTGGCCGTGGAACAGGCCGAGCAGGTGGCGGGTGATGTGCTTCAGCGCCAGGCCTTCGCCCAGCCGCGCCTCGATGTAGGGGCGCATCGCGCGCAGCAGGTCGCCACGGGACTGCAGCGGGGCGCCGGTGTGCAGCGCCTCCAGCTGATGCAGCAGGTAGGGGTCGTGGTAGGCCGCGCGGCCCAGCATCACGCCATCGACGTGCGCGGCCTGCGCCTGCACCGCCTCGATGCTGGCCAGGCCGCCGTTGATCACCACCGGCAGTGCCGAGCGCTCCCGCTTCAGGCGGTAGGCCCAGTCGTATTTGAGCGGGGGAACCTCGCGGTTCTCCTTCGGCGACAGGCCCTTCAGCCACGCGTTGCGCGCGTGCACCACCACCATCGCCGCACCGGCGGCGACCTGACGGTCGACGAAGGCGGCGAACACGTCGTAGTCGTTGTCCTCGTCCACGCCCAAGCGGCACTTCACCGTCACCGGGATATCAACCGCATCGACCATGGCCGCAACGCACTCGGCCACCAGCGCCGGCTCGCGCATCAGGCACGCGCCGAAGCGGCCGGCCTGCACGCGATCAGACGGGCAGCCGCAGTTGAGGTTGACCTCGTCATAGCCCCACTCGGCGGCAATACGCGCGGCCTGCGCCAGCAGCGCCGGATCACTGCCGCCCAGCTGTAGCGCCAGCGGCTGTTCGCTGCGGTCGAAGCCGAGCAGGCGCTCGCGGTCGCCGTGGATGACCGCGTTGGCGTGCACCATCTCCGTGTACAGGCGTACGCCCGGTGCCAGCACGCGGTGGAAAACGCGGCAATGGCGATCGGTCCAGTCCATCATCGGGGCGACGGACAGGCGCAGGGAATCGGCGTAACGGGCGGTGGCGGACGTCATCGGGGCATTGATCGTGGAGACTGGCATTGCCAGTGAGATCAATAGTTTACACCGGGCGGCTGAATGCGCCCGGTCAGCCGCGCGGCGAGCGCCGGTTGGGCCCGGCTCCGGCTGGCGGCCGGGGCGGGCTGGGCGGTGGCGGCGGACGCTTCCTGCCCTCGGGGAGCTTGGGGTTCGCGTTCTCCATGGATACGACCAACTGGTCCAGTGGTGGGTTGGAACCCTTCCTCAACTTAGCCATTGTCTGTCTCCTGGAGAATCTCGACCCACTGCACATCCACTGCGTGAATCAGTATGCCATCGAGCTGCGGAAGCTCGACCACGGCGGGGCTGGCCACGGGATCCGCTGCTGGATCGGCACCTTCATCGGGTGGATCCGCATCCACCAGCCAGGCCGGCATCTGCATGTAGAACTGTCCCGCAGCGGGGCTGATCGGCCACTCCTTGGGGTAGCCGGTCAATCGACGGCCATCCTTCAATTGCAGCACCACGAAGGCAGGACGCGTACCCAGCACGCAGTACCACTCGCTCGGGTGGGATGTCCTCGTGGTGAAGCCTGCGCGGCGGAGAACCCTGTGGAGGGAATCCTTGTTCGCAGCGAGGGCCAATCCTGCCCCCAGCAGTGCGGCGAGGACAAAACCCCATAGCAGGCTGCTGGTCTCGGTCCAGGTCCCCAGCACAAAGCAGCGACCCGCCAGCAGGAGCATCAGTTCGGTGAACTTGACCAGCACCTGGACCGCGAAGGTGAACACCAACGCTTCCACGGTCCGTTCGAACTGCGGCGGCTTGGGATGGGATGTCAGCCCATAGAACACCCATGCAGACAGGAAACCCGGCAGCAGAAAGGTCAGCAGCGTGGTGGCGTTGTTGAAGAGCGAATCCATTCCGGCAGAAGTACTCCGTCGTGAGGATCACAACGGAGCACGATCACAGCGATTCTTCCACCTTGGGTGGGGTTCACAGGCTGAAGATGCAGCAACCGCAACAGCGGCCATGGCGTTGCAGTTGCTCCACGAGAGCCGATAGCGTCAATGCGCGCTGCCAGCAGCGCCTTTGCCACCCACCTGCTCAATGAGGGTCTGGCTGGCCGCATTGAGCCCCACCACCGTCACCTCCGCACCATGCGTGGCCAACTTTTCCTGCGCCCGCTCCAGCGCGGCCACGGCAGTCAGGTCCCACAGGTGCGCATCGCGCAGATCAATCTGCACCTTCGGCGCCACGTGCTGGTAATCGAACGCTGCACCCAGCTGCCCTGCCGAGGCGAAGAACACCTGCCCGCGCACGCGATAGACCTGCGTGTCATCGGCATCGTCGCGCTGCACGTCCAGCATGCGGCCAACCTTGCGCGCGAAGAACAGGGCCGACAGCAGCACACCGCTGAGCACGCCCTTGGCCAGATCATGGGTGGCCACGGTGACCACCACGGTCAGCAGCATCACCGCAGAGGAACTGCGCGGATGCGTGCGCAGGTCGCGCAGCGAGCGCCAGCTGAAGGTGCCGATGCTGACCATGATCATCACCGCCACCAGCGCCGCCATCGGGATCTGCCGTACCAGATCGCTGCCGTACACCACCAGTATCAGCAGGAACACGCCGGCCACCAGGCAGGACAGGCGGCCGCGCCCACCGGAGGTCACGTTGATCACCGACTGGCCGATCATCGCGCAGCCGGCCATGCCGCCGAGGAAGCCGGTGACCGTATTCGCCACGCCCTGGCCAACACATTCGCGGTTGCGCTCGCTCGGCGTTTCGGTGATGTCCTCAACGATCTGCAGGGTCATCATCGATTCGAGCAGGCCGACCACGGCCAGCGTGGCCGACACCGGCAGCAGAATGCGCAGCGTCTCCCAGGTGAGCGGCACATCGGGCAGCAGGAAATGCGGCAGGCTGTCGGGCAGCTGGCCCATGTCACCGACGCTGCGTACGTCCACGCCGAAGCCGATCACCACGGCGGTCAGCACCACAATGGCCACCAGAGGCGACGGCACCGCGCGGGTAATGCGTGGCAGCAGGTAGATGATCGCCAGCGCGGCGGCGCACAGCACATAGACCGTAGGCCCGCGACCGATCAGCTCGGGCATCTGTGCCAGGAAGATCAGGATCGCCAGCGCGTTGACGAAGCCGGTGATGACCGAGCGCGAGACGAAGCGCATCAACGAGCCCAGCTTGAACACGCCGGCCAGCACCTGCAGCAGGCCGGCCAGGATGCTGGCGGCGAACAGGTACTGCAGGCCGTGGTCCTTGACCAGGTCGACCATCACCAGCGCCATTGCACCGGTGGCGGCGGAGATCATGCCAGGGCGGCCGCCAGCAATAGCGGTGATGACGGCAATCGAGAACGCGGCGTACAGGCCAACCTTGGGGTCGACGCCGGCAATGAGCGAGAACGCGATGGCCTCGGGAATCAGGGCCAGGGCGACGACGATGCCGGACAGCAGGTCGCCACGGATGTTGCCGAGCCATTGCTGGCGCAGGGGGTAGGACGTTTGCATGGGAAAGCTCCGCGCACAGGCGGGCGTGGCCGCATGGCGCTGCAGTGGAAAGACACGGGTTCCTGAGCCGGGCAGGCCGGCTGCCGATGTGCGGCAAGGGTCAGGGTGGCGTGATCACTGCAGGCGGGCGTCGGTACGTGGGAGGCGCGCAGTCTACGGGAAGCGGCCCTACGGGGGTAGCGCGGTTGGCCGGCGAAGGCAGCGAAAGGCAGCGAAAGGCAGCGAAAGGCAGCGGAGCCTGGCTCCGCTCTACAATTGAACCATGGCCGCCAACCGCCCGCAGTTCTTCGACCCCGCCACCGAACAGGGCGTGCTGCGCCTGTCGATCGCCGCCTCTCTGCTGCTGGCCGCGGCGGCGGTGGTGTTCGGCCTACTGGCCAGTTCTTCGCTGATCATCTTCGACGGCATCTACGGCCTGATCGACGTGGTGATGACCTGGCTGTCACTGCTGGTGGCGCGCCTGATCGCGCTGTCCACGCAGACCGATGCGCTGCAATCGCGGCTCAACCAGCGCTTCACCATGGGCTTCTGGCACCTGGAGCCGATCGTGCTGGGGGTGAGCGGCACACTGATGATCGGTGCGGCGCTGTATGCGCTGGTCAATGCGGTGGACGCGTTGATGTCCGGGGGCCGCCACATCGCCCTCGGCCCGGCCATTGCCTTCGCCGGGCTGTCGATCGTGGGCGAAGGCGCACTGGCCTGGTTCATCCTGCGCGCCAACCGCCGCATCGGCTCGGAGTTCATCGCATTGGACGCGAAGAACTGGGTGATCGCGGCCAGCATGTCGGCCTGCTACCTGCTGGCTTTCCTCGGCGGCGTACTGGTGCAGGGCACGTCGCTGGCGTGGGTCGGGCCGTACATCGACCCGGCCATCCTCGCCTTCGTCTGCGTGCTGGTGATGATCGCCCCGCTCGGCACAGTGAGGCGGGCGCTGGCCGGCATCCTGCTGGTCACCCCGCCGGAACTGCAGGCCCATGTGGATGCAGTGGCACGCGGGATCGTGGCCAAGCACGGCTTCGTCGAGCACCGCAGCTACGTGGCCCAGGTGGGGCGTGGCGAGCAGATCGAGCTGTTCTTCGTGGTACCGGAAAACGACCCGCCGCGGCCCCTGGTGGAATGGGACCAGCTGCGCGACGAGATCGGCGATGCACTGGGCGAGGCCTCGCCGGACCGCTGGCTGACCATCATGTTCACCACCGACCGCGAATGGACGATCTAGGCTGGCAGGACGATCAATCAAATTTTTCGTACGCATTGCAACCCAACGTACGCGGAAACCGGGCAAAGTAGGCTCCATCGCAACACCCACCCACCGACCAGGAGCATCCCGATGTCCATCGAAAAGGTTCTGTACACCGCCCAGGCCACCTCCACCGGCGGCCGTGAAGGCCGTTCCGTCTCCTCCGACAACGTGCTGGATATCCAGCTGTCGACCCCGCGCGAGCTGGGCGGCGCCGGCGGCCCGGGCACCAACCCGGAACAGCTGTTCGCGGCCGGCTACTCGGCTTGCTTCCTGGGCGCGCTGAAGTTCGTGGCCGGCCAGGCCAAGGTCGCGCTGCCGGCCGACACCACGGTGACCGGCAAGGTCGGTATCGGCCAGATCCCGACCGGTTTCGGCATCGAAGCCGAGCTGACCATCAGCGCTCCTGGCGTGCCGCGCGAGCAGCTGGAAGAACTGGTGCAGAAGGCACACATCGTGTGCCCGTACTCGAATGCCACGCGCGGCAACATCGACGTGACGCTGGTCGTTGCCTGATGGAACCGGGGTCGGGTTCATTTCGCCTTGTGAACGGGATCCGACCCCGATTCAGGTAATCTGACGAAATATGATGGCGATTTGTTTGACATATCCACCAGTGGCGACTAAGCTTCGCCTGCGAAGCTTAGTCGCCACTGGTGGATCAGATCCGACTGAAGGACCCTGTGGCCCGCATTGGCCTCAGTCCTGCACTCCTGAACCAATTCAAGCGCTCAGTTTGACAATGGGTCACTGCGGCCTCAGGCTTCGCCTGCGAAGCCTGAGGCCGCAGTGACCAATGAAAAATGACCTGCGAGATCGAGCAGTAATAGACGCAACGGCGGAGCTGATTGACGTATTTCAGCTCACCCTGCTGACGGCCTCCCAGGAACTGCCGTCTACGCGCTGCATCAGCCACGCTTCGCTCGTACCGATCATCCAGCGGACGCAGAAGGCGCTCACCTCAGGTACGTTCCGCACCTACTCTGCGGTCAGGATCATCGCGGTGTTGGAGAGCGCTGAACTGCTGCGCCGGTTGCCACTGACGTCACCACGGGGCAGGCCCGTGAAAATCTACGTCCTGGGCTTCAATGAAACCTCGCAGCCCTCCGCTCTGGAGGTCATGCAGGCTTACCGTCCCGCCGGGACGCTTTGCTATTTTTCGGCCCTGGAACTGCACGGGTTGACGACCCAACCGACACCTCACTATCACCTGGCGGAATTCAGGCCAGGCATAGCGTCTTCTGCCGTCGAGCCGCCGGCAGAAAGCAGTGACAAACCGCAATCTCTCGGCGTTGAAGTGTTCACGCTTGAGGATGTGAAGTGCTTCCTGACCAGCCGCGACCCGAACAATCTCCAGGGCATACAACGCCGCCAGCTCCACTCGCAGTGCACGGTGCGGGTCACCACACTTGAGCAGACATTGCTCGATTGCCTGCATCGCCCCCGAAGCGCCGGCGGGCCGGCCGTTGTTTTCGAGGCCTGGGCATCCGGCTTGCCCCGATCAAATGCCGCAAAGCTTTGGGCGCTGCTCGACTCGATCCAAAACCCCAACCTGATGCGGCGCGCCGGTTACATGCTGGAGTACCACCAAACCACTTCTGCCTTGCTGGATCAGATCCGCAGCGCACTGAGGGGTTTTCCCACCGACCAACCTCCCGAATCACTGCTTCCAGGCATTCCATACAGCAATACCGCGAACGACTGGCACCTGCGAACACCTTGAGGAAAGTGCATGAATCGGAGTCAACAGGATGCATGGAAGCGCGAAGCCCTCGATATGTGTTTCCAGGCACTGGCCAGCTGCAACGAACTGTCCCGAAAAATCGTCTACAAAGGTGCCCGCATCCTTGCCCTGCGGCTTGGAGGGCAACAAAGAGCGTCTTATGACCTGGATGCCAACATCCTTCTATCGTTCGCGGTCAGAACGCCAGATAGAAACGAGCAGTCAGCAATCCTGCACGACTTGTTCAGCACTGCGATTTCCAACTTCGCTTCGGCACAGGATCCTGTACGTTTCGAACTGGACAGATTGGACATCACGCACAACCCACCCAACCATCCCATGGGCTGGAATGCCTTTGATGTGAAGGTGAGATTGAAAGACTTCAACAACGAAGGCGTTCGTGGGCTTCCGTTCGTTTCATTTGACGTTGCTGCGCCAGAGGCCCTGGGTGACATTGCCGTTGCCCCATTGGAGGTCGATGGGCACACCGTATTCGCCTACACGCTTGAGCGCATCGCTGGCGAAAAGCTCAGGGCATTTCTCAGCTCGCTTCCCGCCTATCGGACCAAAGTCCAGAAGCCAGGTGAAGTCGTCCGCGTCAAGGATATCTATGATGTTTCAAAGATACTGGCAGCGCATCCGCTCGAAGACACTGCGTTCTGGAATGCCGCGGGCGCCGAATTCAAACTTGCCTGCGCGTCCCGCTTCATCGACTGCAGCAACATGGCGACGTTCTCGGAAGCTCTCGCCGTAACCAAGGCCACTTACGAATCTGACCCGACCTTACCCAAGGACATCGACTTCAACACCGCGTGGACGAATCTGCAGGCGATTGTCGCCTATTGGGAATCCTGCCTCATCCTGCCTATTGCCAACCCATTCCCCATCCAGAAGACGTAAAAATGGGCGGATACCGGTCGAAACCGAACATCCGCCCATCCCACCTTCGTTGTCCCGCACGGGGGCATGAGGTTGCCGGCCAGCGGCCGGCACTACCAGGTCACTTCTCGCTCGTAATGAGCTGCACGACGCTGGAGAAATCCAGCTTGCCGCGGCCAGCCTGGTGATTCATCGAGTACAGGTTGCGGGCCACTTCGCCCAGCGGGATCGAGGCGCCGACACTCATCGCCGCTTCCACCGCCAGGCCCATGTCCTTCAGCATCAGATCACTGCCGAAGCCGCCGCTGTAGCCGCGCGAGGCCGGGGCGTTTTCCAGCACGCCCGGCCACGGGTTGCACACTTCGGTGGCCCAGCTGCGGCCGGTGCTGACCGCCATCATCTGCGACAGCACCTTCGGGTCCAGCCCGTGCGCCACGCCGAGGGCGATGGCTTCACCGGTGACGGCCATGATCACGCCCAGCGCCATGTTGTTGCACAGCTTGGCCACCTGGCCGGCACCACTGGCGCCGACATGGAAGATGTTCTTGCCCATCGCCTGCAGCACCGGGCGCGCACGTTCCAGCGCGTCCTCCTCACCACCGACGATGAAGGTCAGGGTGCCGGCCTGGGCACCGGCGGTACCGCCGGACACCGGTGCGTCGATCATCTGCAGGCCACGTGCGGCAGCGGCTTCGGAAACCTTGCGGGCGCTGGCCGGGGCGATCGTGCTGCAGTCGATGACCAGTGCGCCGGCCGGAATCGCGGCAAGAATGCCGTCATCGCCCAGGTACACGCCTTCGACGTGGCGGCTGGCCGGCAGCATCGAGATCACCACCTCGGCATCGGCCAGGGTTTCGCGCGCCGATGCGGCCGCGCTGGCGCCAGCATCGACGGCGGCCTGCACCGCGGCCGGGACCAGATCGAACACGCGCACGGTGTGGCCGTTCTTGACCAGATTGGCGGCCATCGGGCCACCCATGTTGCCCAACCCGATGAATGCAATGCGGCTCATGCAAGGCTCCTTTCAACAAGGGGAGTGCCCAGGTCGGCCAGCGGATGCGCGGCATCGGCCCAGGGGGAAGCGAAGAAGGTGTCGGCCCACGCGCCGGTGGCCTCGGCCAGGGTGGCCGGGTTCCACTGCGGATTGCGGTCCTTGTCGATCAGCAGCGCGCGGATGCCTTCGGCGAAATCACCGTGGGCGGCGCAATGCAGGGCGACGATGTACTCCAGGCGATAGATCGCGGCAAGGTCCTGGCCGGCACTGCGGCGCTGCAGTTCGTACGACAACCGTGCCGAACCCGGTGCACCGGCGGCGAGGGTCTTCTGTGCCGCCTGCAGCCAGGCATCGTCGGTCTGCAGAGTGGAGATGCGGCCGATGATCGCGGAGAGGTCATCGCCTTCGCACAGCGCATCGACCTGCGCCGCATTGGCCAGCAGCGGACCGGTCGCGGCGTCACTGGCATGCGACTGCAGCAGATGGCTGAGGCGTTCGTGGTTGTGTGCGGCGTTGCTGGACCACGCGACCTGCAGCAGCGCATCGAACACCGCGCTGCGGCGTTCTTCGGCAACATGCACGTCGGCCAGGCCGGCGTAGATGGCGTCGCCCGGGTTCAGCAGCGCGCCGGTCAGGGCCAGGAACAGGCCGCCCTTGCCCGGCACGCGCGGCAGCAGCCAGCTGCCACCCACATCGGGGAAAAGGCCGACGGTGATTTCCGGGAAGGCCAGCTTGGAGCGCTCGCTGACCACGCGGTGGCTGGCGCCGGACATCAGGCCGATGCCGCCGCCCATCACGATGCCGTGGCCCCAGCACAGGATCGGCTTGGCGTAGGTGTGGATGAGGTAATCGACGCGGTATTCAACGTCGAAGAACTCAGCGGCGTAGTCGTTCTCGCGGATGTCGCTGCGGCCGGCCTCGCGGAAGTCGACCATGCTCTTGTACAGGCTGTGCAGGTCACCGCCGGCGCAGAACGCCTTTTCGCCGGCACCCTGCAGCACCACCATGGCGATGCCATCGTCGTCGGCCCAGGCATTCAACTGCTTCAGCAGCAGGTGTGCCATCGGCAGCGAGAAACCGTTGAGCGTACGCGGCGCATTGAGCGTGGCGATGCCGATGCGCGTGCCATTGCCAGCCACGCGCTCTTCGAACAGCACCGGTGCGTCGTCGGCAGCGGTGTCGGTGCTCATGCGTTCTTCCACTGCGCAGCGCGCTTTTCCAGGAAGGCGGTCACGCCCTCGACCTGGTCGGCGGTGTCGAACAGGTCGACGAAGGCTTCGCGTTCGGCCACCAGCGCCGAAGCGTGGGTACCGGTGCGGGTGGCCTGCACCAGAGTCTTGCAGGCGGCGATGCTGGTCGGGCTCTGCTTGCCGGCCTTCTTCGCCCATTCCAGCGCCAGCGCCTTGGCTTCGCGCTTGCCGACCTTTTCTTCGGCCAAGCCAATGCGCAGTGCGGTGTCGGCGTTGATGCGCTCGCCCAGCAGGATCATGCGCTTGGCCCAGCCCTCGCCGACCAGGCGCGGCAGGTTCTGGGTGCCACCGGCGCACGGCAGCAGGCCGACGGTGGCCTCCGGCAGCGCAACCTGGGCATGGTCTTCAATGATGCGCAGGTCGCAGGCCAGCGCGCATTCCAGGCCACCGCCCATGGCGTAGCCGTTGATCGCGGCAATCGACACGCCACGGAAACCGGACAGCGCTTCGAAGGCTTCACCGAAGCGGCGCGCGGCTTCACGCGCAGCGGCCTTGTCGCCGGAGGCGAACTGGTTGAGATCGGCACCGGCGGAGAAGAACTTCTCGCCGTCACCGGTGATCACCAGCGCGTAGATCTCGCGGTCTGCGTTGAGCGCGCCGACCAGATCACGCAGCGCCGACAGGCTGTGCACAGTCCAGGTATGCGCCGGCGGGTTGTTCAGGGTGACCACGGCGGTGTGGCCATCCACCTCCACCTTCAAGCCCACGTGCTCCTGGGTACGCCAATCCTTCATCGCAGTTCCTCTTCGGTGTTGAGCAGGTGACGGGCAACGATCACCCGCATGATCTCGTTGGTGCCTTCCAGGATCTGGTGCACGCGGCAGTCACGCAGCAGGCGCTCGATCGGATATTCGCGGATGTAGCCGTAGCCGCCGTGGATCTGCAGTGCTTCGTTGCAGACGTTGAAACCGGCATCGGTGGCGAAGCGCTTGGCCATCGCGCACCACACGTTGGCGTCGCTGGCACCGGCATCGAGCTTGCGCGCAGCGGTGTGCACCATCTGCCGGGCGGCCACCAGCTGGGTGACCATGTCGGCCAGCTTGAACTGCAGTGCCTGGAACTCGGCCAGTGCCTTGCCGAACTGGCGGCGCTCGCCCATGTAGCGGCGTGCAGCGTCCAGCGCACCCTGCGCCGCACCCAGCGAGCAGGCGGCGATGTTGATGCGGCCGCCATCGAGTCCCTTCATCGCCAGCTTGAAGCCGCCGCCTTCCTCTCCCAGAAGGTGGCTGACCGGTACGCGGACGTTTTCGAAGGTGATGCCACGGGTGGGCTGGCTGTTCCAGCCCATCTTCTCTTCCTTGCGGCCGAAGCTGATGCCCGGCAGGTCGGCCGGCACCGCAATGGCGCTGACACCGCCGGCACCGGCACCACCGGTACGCGCCATCACCACCAGCAGCTCGGTGGCACCGGCGCCGGAAATGAAGGCCTTCGAGCCGTTCAGCACATAGAAGTCACCATCGCGCACGGCGGTGGTCTTCAACGACGCCGCATCGGAACCGGCACCCGGTTCGGTCAGGCAGTACGAGGCCAGCTTGTTGCCCGAAGACAGATCGGTGCCCCACTCATCGCGCAGCGCCGGCTGGCCCCACTTGGACACCATCCACGAGGCCATGTTGTGGATGCTGATGTACGCCGCGGTCGACGGATCGACGCTGGCGAGCTCCTCGATGACGACGGCGGCGTCCAGTCGGCTCAGGCCGCTGCCGCCCACTTCCGGGTCCATGTACAGACCGCAGAAGCCCAGTTCACCGGCCTTGGCGATCGCCTCGCGCGGAAAGATGCCCTCCGCATCCCATCGCGCGGCGTGCGGCGCCAGTTCGGCCTGTGCGAAGTCGCGCGCCGCCTCGCGGTACGCCTGCTGCGCTTCTTCCAGTTCCGTCGTCATCGAGTGGCTCATGGCTGCTCCTGCCGTTACTTCAGGCTGATCGTGGTGTTGACGCCATGGCTGAGCGTCTCGTCATCGAACCAGCGCGCGGTGACCGTCTTGGTCTGGGTGTAGAACAGCACCACCTGCTTGCCATACGGACCCAGGTCGCCCAGCTTGGACGCGCGCGAACCGGTGAACGAGAACAGCGGCACCGGCACCGGGATCGGCACGTTGATGCCGACCTGGCCGACGTCGATGTCTTCCTGGAACCTGCGCGCGGCGGCGCCGGACTGAGTGAACAGTGCGGTGCCGTTGCCGTTCGGGTTGCTGTTGACCATCGCGATGGCCTCTTCCAGCGTCTCTGCTTCGAGGATGACCAGCACCGGCCCGAAGATTTCTTCCTGGTAGATGCGCATGTCGGTGGTGACACCGGCAAAGATGGTCGGGCCGACAAAGTTGCCCTTTTCGAAACCATCGACCTGCGGCTTGCGGCCATCGAGCACCAGCTTGGCGCCCTGCTCCACACCCGACGCGATCAGGCCTTCCACGCGCTCGCGGGCGCTGCAGGAAATGACCGGACCGACGTCGGTGCCGGCGACGGTGCCGCCGCTGACCTTCAGGGTCTTGGCCTTGGTGACCAGGTCCTGCACCCAGTTGCGTGCTTCACCGACCAGCACCAGGGTGGAGGCGGCCATGCAGCGCTGGCCCGCGGCACCGAAGGCGGCGCCGACCATCGCGTTGAGGGTCTGTTCCTTGTTGGCGTCCGGCAGCACCACGGCGTGATTCTTGGCGCCCATCATGCACTGCACGCGCTTGCCGGCCAGCGAGGCACGGTTGTAGACGTGGGTGCCGACGCGGGTGGAACCGACGAACGACACGGCCTTGATGTCCGGGTGGTCGCAGATCGCGTTGACCACTTCTTCGCCGCCGTGGACGACGTTCAGCACGCCCTTCGGAATGCCGGCTTCCAGGGCAAGCTCGACCAGGCGCATGGTGACCATCGGGTCCTGCTCGGACGGCTTGAGGATGAAGGTGTTGCCCGTTGCAATCGCCATCGGGAACATCCACAGCGGGATCATCGCCGGGAAGTTGAACGGGGTGATGCCGGCGCACACGCCCAGCGGCTGCATGATCGTGTAGGTGTCCACGCCATTGGCCACGTTGTTGGCCAGTTCGCCCAGCTGCAGGTTGCCGATGGCGGCGGCGTGCTCGACCACTTCCAGGCCACGGAACACATCGCCTTCGGCGTCCGGCAGGGTCTTGCCCTGTTCGGCGGTGAGGATGTGGGCCAGCTCGCTCATGTTCTCGCGGATCAGCTGCTGGTACTTCAGGAAGATGCGCGCGCGGGTGCCGATCGGGGTCTTGCGCCAGGTCTTGAAGGCTTCCTTGGCGGCGGCGACGGCGGCGTCCACTTCGCCGGTGGTGGCGAACGGCACCTTGGCCAGCACGTCCTGGGTGGCCGGATTGATCACGTCCTGCCAGTGGGAGGTGGCCGATTCAACGAACTGGCCATCGATCAGCATGCGGATACGGGGCGCTGCAACAGTCATGACGACAATCCCACAGGGTGCGAAAGATGCTTGGCATTATTCACAGCACCCACCTCGATTTCCGGGCTGAATCCGCTTAATCTGGCCAACACGCCAGACGATTCATGTTAATTCTGTGAATTATTCAGCCCCCCAGCGACAACTTGGCCTGCGCCTGCTGCGGCTGCGCGAGCAGCGCGGCTACAGCCAGGTGGACCTGGCCCGCGCCTTGGGCCTGTCGGCCAGTTACCTGAACCAGATCGAGCGCAACAAGCGCCCACTCACCCCGGCCGTGCAGAAGAAGCTGGGCGAGGTGTTGGGCGACGTTTCTTCGTTGTTCGACGAAGATGAGCCCGCTGCCCTGCAGGAAGCGCTGGGCGAGACCCTGCGCGATCTGGGCCTGGCCGAAGTCAGCGCCACCGAACTGCGCGCCCTGGCCGGCAACCTGCCGCAGGTCAGCCGCGCGCTGCTGGAACTGCACCGCCGCCACCTGGCGCTGCGCGAGCATGCCGCGGCGCTGGAGTTCCAGCTGGGCGAGCCCGGCGCCGGCAGCACCCTGCCCGCCGGTGACCAGGTGCGCGAGTTCTTCAATCGCATGCACAACCACATCCCCGAACTGGACGAGCTGGCCGAGCAGCTGTTCGCCGAATGGGGGCTGTCACCCGGGCATGTGGCGCCACGCCTGCGCCAGCTGCTGGCCGACCGCCATGGCGTGCTGGTGGAAGTGGCCGCACTGCAGGCCGGGCGCGAGAAACGGCAATACGATGCCGGTGCGCGGCGGCTGTGGCTGCCCGATTACCTGGAGCCCGGCCAGCAGGCGTTCCAGATGGCGGCCGAGCTGGCCCTTCACGGCTACCTGCCGCAGATCGATGCGGTGGTGGCGCGCGCTGGCTTTACCGATGAGGCACGCATCGCGCAGGCGCGGATTGGCTTGTCGAATTACTTCGCCGGTGCGTTGGTGATGCCGTACATGCGTTTCCTGCGTGCGGCCGAGGCCAGCAGTTACGACATCGAGCTGCTGGCGCACCAGTTCGGCGTGGGCTTCGAAGCGGTCTGCCATCGGCTGAGCACGTTGGCACGGCGCAGCGCGCCCGGCCTGCCGTTCTTTTTCATCCGCGTGGATCGCGCCGGCAACGTCTCCAAGCGCCATTCGGCCACCGATTTTCATTTCTCGCAGGTGGGAGGGTCGTGCCCGCTGTGGATCGTCTACGAGGCGTTCAACCAGCCCGGCCGCATCCTCACCCAGACCGCGCGCATGCCCGATGGCCGCCGTCATTTCTGGCTGGCGCGGCAGGTCAGCAGCGGGCCGGTGGGCCATGGCCAGCCACGCAAGACGTTCGCGGTGGCGTTGGGCTGCGACCTGCAGCATGCCGAACGCCTGGTGTATTCGCTGGGGCTGGATGTGCAGAGCCCGGGGAACTCGGTGTCGATCGGGCCGGGCTGCCGGGTGTGCCCGCGCGAGGACTGCATGCAGCGCGCGTTCGCGCAGTTGCCGGGGAGGTAGGGTTGGTTCGGCAGGGCTGCGCCCTGCACCTGCTTCAATCCAAGGCAACAGCAAAAGCAACAGCGGGCTTTCCGTGGGATGGCGGGGTGGGTCCGGTTGCGGGGGACGCTGCAAGTCCCCCTCCGGGGCCCGGCCCAGCCGCTGGCGGCTGTGCGTTCGGGCGCTTGCGAAGCAATGCTTCGCAAGCAAAGCGCCCTCACCCATGTAAGCTCGGTCGCCGCTTGCTCGTGTGCGCAGTCCTGCGCACACGGCAAGACCGGGGTTGGGCGTCCTGCCCAACCCGCCCGAGGCATGCCTCGGGCCCATGCGGCTCACGCCCCCGCAACCGGACCCACCCCGCCTTCGACAGATCTCCGCGAGCTGTCGAAACGGCATCCTTTGCTGCTGTGGGTAGGTGTCGACCTTGGTCGACACGGTGGATCCACGTCGTGCGTGGATGCTCTTCGATGAATGTTCGAAATATTCGATTTCGATGGGGTTCCATCCACGCATGGCGTGGATCTACTACCGGGTCAGTAGATCGGCGTCACCTTCATCTGCGGCAGCGGACGCGGTGCGCCGTCCGTAAGGTCCGGGCCGAGGTCCTCCCAGGTACGTCCCTGCTCGACCATCAGCCCCCACAACTGCTGCGATGCCAGCCGCTTGTCCTCCGAGCCCAGCTTGTACGACGGTGGCGCCGGCTGGCCACTGGCAACCATCGCGTACGCCGCGCGGTAGGCCAGTACCTGCTGCGCCGGGTCGTCGGTGCGCGCCACTTCCAGCGTGTAGCGCTGGTAGGCCGAGGCCAGGTTGCGCCAGCGGATCCAATAGTGGTTCTCGAACGAGAACGAACAGAAGCGCGCACCGGCCAGGCTGCCCTTGTCGGCAATGCGGGTCAGCACCTCCTGTGGCATGTCCAGGTTCATGCCGCCTTCGTCGCCCTGCAGGCTGACGTGCACGATGCGATCGCGGTAGCCCGGTGCGCGCGCCTGCAGCAGGTCGCGCCAGTTCTGCATGGTCGCCACCACCGCGAACAGGAAACGGCCCAGTTCTGCTGCCGCCAGCGGCGTAGCGATCGACTGGTAGGTACGCTGCCAGCCGTGTCGGTTCTCGGTGGGCAGGAACACCGCGTGCTCCAGCGACTGGCGGCCACTGCTGCCGTGGTTCACCTCTTCGGCGTGCTGCGGGTAGACCAGATTGATGGCGAAGGTCGGCCAGCGCGGCAACGCGGCATCGAACAGATGGATCGGGAAATTGCTGCTGATGCCACCATCGGAGAACCAGCAGATGCGGAAGGCGGTGATCACCGGGCCGCAAGCCTGCCCAGCGCTGGTCAGCCCTTCCATGCTGTCGGCCACGTTGTGCTCGGGGTCGGCCGCCGGCGCGGTCGGCTCGCAGCGTCGTTCGCGGCGTGAGGGTTCATGCAGCGGCACCGCGCTGATCAGCAGCGGGAAGCTCAGGCTCATGCGCGTGGCCACCAGCACCGGCAGCTTCGGGCCCTGCGGCAGGTGGTAGTACCGGCGCCCTTCCACCTCCAGTGGCGGGCCGGCCTGCGTCACCAGCCACTGCACCACGCTGGCCGGAAACAGCTGCTCGAACTCCTCGCGCAGGAACCAGAACTGCGCGCCGCCCAGCGGCAACGTGCGCGGCTCGTTGTGCGACACACAGGTGGTGATCATCTGCAGGCTGATCGCATGCGGGCTGTCCGGCTCGCCGGCATAGCGCGGCGCATCGTGCAGATCGGCGAACGTGAGCGGTGCATCCAGCGGCTTGCCGGACAGCTGCTGCAGGCATTCATGCAGCCACTCGGTCAACGCCGGCGTGCGTGCATCGCGGCCGAGGCCGCTGCACAGGCCCAGCAGGTTACGGCGCGCCACCCGCGCTACCCGCAGCGCGGCACCGGCCACGCCGGCACCGTACGCGCACAGCAGTGATGGCAGCAGCGTGGCGGCCACGCCGCTCCAGCCACCGCCCCACCAGCCCAGGCCGAGCAGCAGCGACAGCGACACCAGCACTTCCAGCGGCGCGATCTCGAATACCGCGATGGCCAGGCACAGCAGTTTGTGCGGCAGGCGGGCATTGCCGGTCAGCACCACCAGCAGCCGATACGCTGCACGAGCGCCTCGCGCCGGCTGGAACAGGCTGTAGATGAAGCCACGCCGCGACAGCTGCGCCGACACCGCCGACAGCCCGCTGTAGCCTGCATCGCCGGGCAGGTGTTCACCCGCCTGCTGGCGACGATCACCGCACGCCGCCGCAGCCGCCACCGCCGCAGCGATGGCGCCGGCCGAGGTGCCGCCGATGCTCTTGAAGCGATACTCACGCGCCAGCGCCAGTACCGCATTGGGGTACACGATGCCGCTGGTGATGCCGCCTTTCATGACCAGATCGCAGTACTTCGCCGCCACGAGCCACCTCCCGTCTGTCGGTGCCCAGTATGGCAAGAGGCGCTCTCACAGCCTGAGAAGCGAGCCACAGCCCTGCGCTTTCATTGGCCCTTGACCATTGGCCTCGACGCGTCCACCGTGGGCACGCCGAAGGTATCCCTGCCGTGGCATTGATGGCGGCAGGGATTTAAACGGGAATCCGGTGAAGGCGCCTTGCGCGCCCATTCCGGAGCTGCCCCGCAGCGGTGAATGGAAACGAATCCTGCCAACAGCACTGGGCTCACGCCTGGGAAGCGGCAGGTAGTAGGTGGGCTGCGGCCCGTGTCCATCAGCCCGAATACCGGCCCCGGCCGGGGGACACGACCGTCCCCTGACTCGACCTGGAATCTCCGCGGGGAGGTTGCCGGGGCCGTCGTCGTCCTGCGCGTGCAGGCGGTGCGGCCGCGTGCGTCCTGTTCACGGTTTCCGGCCAGACCTGTTCACCCACGCGCTGATGCATGGGCCACCGCCGTTGCCGGCGGTCCATGCGGTACCTGACGATGACCGAGCTCCAACGCCCCACCCTGTCCCTGCCCGAAAACGGCCAGCGCCTGCTGCTGCACTCGTGCTGCGCACCCTGCTCCGGCGAAGTGATGGAGGCGATCACCGCCTCCGGGATCGACTACGCGATCTTCTTCTACAACCCCAACATCCACCCGGTGAAGGAATACGAGCTGCGCAAGCAGGAGAACATCCGCTTCGCCGAACAGCACGACATCCCGTTCATCGACTGCGACTACGACACCGACAACTGGTTCAGCCGTGCACGCGGCATGGAAAACGAGCCCGAGCGCGGCATCCGCTGCACGATGTGCTTCGACATGCGTTTCGAGCGCACCGCGCTGTACGCGCACGAGCATGGCTACGACACCATCAGTTCGTCGCTGGGCATCTCGCGCTGGAAGAACATGGCGCAGATCAACGACTGCGGCATCCGCGCCGCCTCGCGCTATGAAGGCCTGCAGTACTGGGACTACAACTGGCGCAAGGGCGGCGGTGCCAGCCGCATGATCGAGATCAGCAAGCGCGAGCAGTTCTACCAGCAGGAATACTGCGGCTGCGTGTATTCGCTGCGCGATGCCAACCGCCACCGCCGCGAGAATGGCCGCGAGCGGATCAAGATCGGCCTGCTGTACTACGGGCAGGACGCTGAGGCGCCGCAGGGCGATTGACGTGCAGGCATGGGGCGGCCACGCTGGTCGCCCCTTCTGCTGTGCCGGAACTGCCATGACCGCCCTGCCCGCCGATGTCGCCCTGCTGGTGATCGACCTGCAGCCGGACTTCATGCCCGGTGGCGCGCTGGCCTGCGACCAAGGCGATGCGCTGGTGGCACCGATCGCCGATCTGCTGGCACAACGCCGCTACCGCACCGTGGTGGCAACACAGGACTGGCACCCGGCCGACCATGCCTCGTTCGCCAGCCAGCACCCCGGCCAACGCCCCTTCGAGACCATCCTGCTGCACGCGCAGCCGCAGACCCTGTGGCCGGACCACTGCGTGCAGGGCAGCGCCGGTGCCGCGCTGCATCCGGGCGTGGACTGGACCGTGGCCGACCTGATTCTGCGCAAGGGCACGCGCCAACAGGTGGATTCATACAGCGCCTTCCGCGAGAACCATGGCCCCGATGGCGAGCGCCCGGCCACCGGCCTGGCCGGCTGGCTGCACGAACGCCGCATCCGCGAAGTGCACGTGTGCGGCCTGGCCCGCGACTACTGCGTGCTGTGGAGCGCGCAGGACGCGGTGAAGTCCGGCTTCCGGGTGAAATTCCTGTGGGAGCTGACCAAGCCGGTGACCGACGCCAACGACGCGATGGTGCGTGAAGCGCTGGGCAAGGCGGGGATTTCGATCGCCTGAGGCGTGACCGCCGGGCATGGCCCGGCGCTACCGCGCACGTCGCTTATGCCGCTTGCGCGCTCCTGCCCACGACAACACAATCGATTCATCCAGCCCCCTAACTACGCCCCCCTACAGATCGCGGGACGGCCGAACCGGGGGCTTTTCATTGGATGAAATCAGGATTCGGTAGTGCCGGCCGCTGGCCGGCAACCTCGGGATCTCTGCAGTTGCCGGCCAGCGGCCGGCACTACCGGATAGCACCCGTGGTAGCGCCGGGCCATGCCCGGCGGACGCGGGATGGGCGATTACCGGAACACCACCGTTCGGTGCCCGTTGAGCAGGATGCGGTGCTCCACATGGCGCCGAACGGCGCGGGCCAGCACCAGCGATTCGGTATCGCTGCCCAGCCGCACCAGCTCGCGCGGCGCCATCGCGTGGTCCACGCGGGCCACGTCCTGTTCGATGATCGGGCCTTCGTCCAGATCCTCGGTGACGTAGTGCGCGGTGGCGCCGATGATCTTGACCCCGCGCGCGTGTGCCTGGTGGTACGGCTGCGCGCCCTTGAAGCTGGGCAGGAAGCTGTGGTGGATGTTGATCGCACGGCCGGCCAGCGCGCGGCACAGCGTGGGTGACAGGATCTGCATGTAGCGCGCCAGCACCACCAGGTCGATGCGCTCGCGCTCGACCAGGTCGATGATCTGCTGCTCCTGCACCGCACGCGTATCGGCGGTCACCGGCAGGTGGTGGAACGGAACCTGGTAGGACGCGGCCAATGGCGCGAAGTCGGCGTGGTTGGACGCTACTGCGGCAATGTCCACCTTCAGCTGGCCGCTGTGGGCACGGAACAGCAGGTCGTTGAGGCAGTGCCCTTGCTTGCTGACCAGCACCAGCAGGCGTGCGCGGCGGCGACCATCATGCAGCTGCCAGTCCATGCCGAAGCCGGCGGCGAGCGTGGCCATGGCGGCGTGCACGGTCTCCAGCGGCAGGCCGGCATCGCGATCGAAATGCACGCGCAGGAAGAAGCGGCCGCTCTCCTCATCGCCGAACTGCTGGGCGTCGAGAATGTTGCAGCCGTGGTCGAACAGCAGGCCGGATACGCGGTAGACGATGCCGGTACGGTCGGGACAGGACAGGGTGAGGATGGAATCGGGGCGCATCGCCCGAGTGTAGGGCAGCAGCCTGTCCTCGGGATCGATGGTCACCGATGCAACCGACCTGCTTGGTTCAGTCCCAAGCGATACTTGGGTTTCTCCATGGCAAGCTGGTCGGTCATGAACCTGTTGCAACTGATCCGCAGCTTCACCCGCACCGCAGAGACCGGCAGCATTGCCGCAGCGGCCCGCATCCTTGGCATCAGCGCCACCGCAGTCGGCCAGAACATCAACCGGCTGGAGGCGCATCTGGGCGTACGGTTGCTGAACCGAAGTACGCGCCAGCTGGCCCTCAGCGAGGCCGGCGCGCTGTACCTGGCGCAGGTGCGCCACATCGAAGCCGACCTGGCGCGTGCACAGGCGATGGTCACCTCTGGTGACATCGAACCGGCCGGGCCACTGCGCATCGCCAGCAGCAGCGCCTTTGGTCGCCACGTGCTTGCCCCCTTGCTGCCGTCGCTGCAGCAGCGCTACCCGCAACTGCAGCTGGAGCTGCGCCTGACCGATCGCGCCGTGCAACACGGCCCGGAAGCGGTGGATGCCAGCATCCGCATCGGTGCACAGCTGGAGGACGGTGTCGTCGCACGGCAGCTGGCGCGCGTGCCGTTCGTGTTCTGCGCCTCGCCGGCCTACCTGAAGGCACACGGCACCCCGCAGCAACCCTCCGAGCTGAGCGGCCATCGCGGGCTGCTGCACCGCTTCCCCACCGATGGCCGGCCGCTGCGCTGGGGACTGCTGAAGGATGGCCAGCGCGTGGACGCCGCACTGCCGCCGAGCATGGTCTGCGATGACATCGATGCGCTGGCGACGCTGGCCGCAGCCGGTGCCGGCATCACCCGGCTGGCCGCATTCGTGGCAGAGCCGTACCTGCGCGATGGCCGCCTGCAGGCGGTGTTCGGCGCCGACACTGCATGGCGCCCGGAGCCGATGGAGGTCTATTTCTGCGTCAGCGACCGCCGCGATTTCACTGCCAAGATCCGCGCGCTGTTCGAGCACCTGCAGGCCGGCATGGCGCCGGCCTGGCGGGTGTGAGCCTCAGCGCGCCTTGAACACGCCGCGCGCATCGCGCGGCTCGCAGCGCAGGTACTGCGGCGCCGGTTCCACGCTGTCGCGCAATGCGGCGGCAGCATGCCACGGCCAGCGCGGGTCGTAGAGGATGCCGCGCGCCAGGGCTACCGCATCGGCGTGGCGATGGCGCAGGATCGATTCGGCCTGCTCCGGCTCGGTGATCATGCCCACGGCGATGACCGGCATGCGCACCTTGGCCTTGATCGCCGCCGCGAACGGCACCTGATAGCCCGGGCCGACGGTGATCTTCTGGCGCTCGTCCAGGCCACCGCTGGAGACATGCAGGAAGTTGCAGCCGCGCGCGTCCATCACCTGCGCCAGCGCTTCGCTCTGCACCAGATCCCAGCCGCCATCGACCCAGTCGCTGGCGGAGATGCGCACGCCCACCGCGACCTTGTCGGACACTGCCGCACGCACCGCATCGAACACCTCCACCAGCAGGCGCAGGCGGTTCGGCAGCGAGCCACCGTAGCCATCGGTGCGGCGGTTGCTCAGCGGCGACAGGAACTGGTGCAGCAGATAACCGTGCGCGGCATGCAATTCGATCAGCTCGAAGCCCAGGCGCTCGGCGCGTACCGCACTGGCGGCGAAGGCGGCGATGACCTCGGCGATGCCGGCCTCGTCCAGTTCCTGCGGTGCCGGATCGGCGGCATGGAACGGCAGCGGCGACGGCGCCACGGTGGCCCAGCCACGCGCGTCATCAGCCGGCAACTGGCCATCACCGTCCCACGGACGCCTCACCGAGGCCTTGCGGCCGGCATGGCCCAGCTGGACGCCCAGCGGCATCGGCGACCAGCGGCGCACGCTGGTCAGCACCTGTGCCAGCGCGGCCTCGGTGCCGTCATCCCACAGGCCCAGGTCGGCCCAGCTGATGCGGCCGCGCGGTTCGACCGCGGTGGCTTCCAGGATCAGCAGGCCGGCGCCGGACTGCGCCAGGTTGCCCAGATGCATGGCGTGCCAATCGCTGGCGCGACCGTCTTCGGCGGAGTACTGGCACATCGGCGCGATGACGATGCGGTTGGACAGGGTCAGGGGGCCGAACGAGATCGGCGAAAACAGCTGGCTCAAGACGGTGATGAACGACGTAGGGGGTGCGTATTGCACCGCCGCACGGCCTGCGAATCAACCGTCTGGATGGATCGCTGTTTCGCGGTGGGCGTGCAGCCGAGCGTGTGCTCGGCTCAGGGTGAGGCCCACGCGGCCAGCGCCTCGGCGCAGTCCCGTTCATCCTTGAACTGCAGCAGGTCGTCGGCGCGGGTGCGGCCACGGTTCAACGCCGCCACCGGCAGCCCTGCCCTGGCCGCCGCCTGCACGAAGCGGAAGCCGGAATAGACCATCAGCGATGAACCCACCACCAGCACGGCGTCGGCCTGCTGCAGGTGCTCCTGCACCGCCTGCACGCGCTCCCGCGGCACGTTTTCGCCGAAGAACACCACATCCGGCTTCAACACGCTGCCGCAATGCGGGCACTCGGGCACCACGAACGCGGAGAAATCGGTCTCCAGATCGGCATCACCATCGGGCGCGATGCCTGCCTCCAGCGCGTCCCAGCCGGGATTGGCGTCCAGCAGGCGCTGCTGGAAATCCTCGCGGCCGCTGCGACGCTCGCAACCCATGCAGCGCACCAGATCCAAGCGGCCATGCAGGTCGATCACGTTGTGGCTGCCGGCACGCTGGTGCAGGCCGTCCACGTTCTGGGTCAGCAGCACCTGCAGCTTGCCTCGGCTTTCCAGCGCGGCCAGGGCCTGGTGGGTGCCGTTGGGCCGGGCCAGGCCGAAGCGCGGCCAGCCCAGCAGGCTGCGCGCCCAGTAGCGCTGGCGGGTGGCCGCCTCGCCCATGAAGGCCTGGTAGGTCACCGGCGGCGTGCGTTTCCACTGGCCGTCGGCATCCCGGTAATCGGGAATGCCGGAGGCGGTGCTGCAGCCGGCGCCGGTCAGCACGAACAGGCGCTGGGCACGGTCGATGAAGTCGGTCAGTGGCAGGGTCATGGCTGCCAGATGGGGGCGCGGTGGCGCCCCCGCAAGCGCAGGTTCAGCCGGCCGATCAGGCCGCCGGCAGCGGCGGCACCGCAATCGGGTGGCCTTCCTCGTCCAGCGCGATCATCACGAAGTGGCCGCGGGTACACAGCTTGCGCTCGCCGCTGTGCAGGTCCTCGGCGACCAGTTCCACCTCCACCTTCATCGAGCTGCGGCCGACTTCGACGATGCGGCCAATGGTCTCGACCATCTGGCCGATGCGGATCGGCAGCTTGAAGTCGACCTGGTCGCTGCGCGCGGTCACCACGGTGCGGCGTGAGTAGCGGGCGGCGGCCAGGAAGGCGGCCTTGTCCATCCACGCCAATGCCTGGCCACCGAACAGGGTGCCAAGGTGGTTGGTGTGGTTGGGAAAGACGATTTCGGCCATGCGCACTTCGGTGGGCGGCACGGTCTCGGGGATGGGGGTCATGGGGGGGCTTCGGTGTGGGGTGCTGCGGATTCTAAGCGACCGGCGTGATGGCCATCGGAATGCACGTGCAACGGTCACCCGGCAGCGGTGCCTGCGCAGGCCGCGCCTGCGGCAGGCGTTACACTGCGCCACGCCCACTGCCAGGACCGCCCATGCCCGCCACTTCTGACCTGCTGGCCTTCGCGCTGGTTTCACTGGCCATGGTGCTCACGCCCGGGCCGAACATGATCTACCTGATCTCACGCTCGATCTGCCAGGGGCCGATGGCAGGCCTGATCTCGCTGGGCGGGGTGGCGCTGGGCTTCGTGTTCTACATGCTGTGTGCGGCACTGGGCATCACCGCCCTGCTGATGACCGTGCCGTTCGCCTACGACGCGCTGCGCATCGGCGGCGCGCTGTACCTGCTGTACCTGGCCTGGCAGGCGCTCAAGCCCGGTGGCCGTTCGCCGTTCGCGGTGCGCGAACTGCCGCAGGACAGCCCGCGCAAACTGTTCACGATGGGCTTCCTGACCAACCTGCTGAACCCGAAAGTGGCGGTGATGTACCTGTCGCTGCTGCCGCAGTTCCTGCATCCGGACGGCGAGGGCAGTGTGCTGATGCAGTCGATCGTGCTGGGCTCCACCCAGATCGCGGTGAGTGTGACCGTGAACGGCATGATTGCGCTGACCGCTGGCAGCATCGCCGGTTTCCTGGCCGCGCGCCCGACCTGGCAGGTGGTGCAGCGCTGGCTGATGGGCACGGTGCTGGCCGGGCTGGCGGTACGCATGGCGGTGGAAGGGCGACGCTGATTGTAGAGTCGAGCTTGCTCGACCGCTTTGCGCGAACGGCAGTCGAGCAAGCTCGACTCTACAAAGGCCCGCGTGCAGCATGACGGCCGGTAGCACCAGGCAGGCTCCGCCGGGCATGGCCCGGCGCTACCAACAAAAAACCCCGGCGTTGGCCGGGGTTTTTCGTTGCGACAGATCTGACCGGTTCGATCAGAAGTTCATGTCGAAGGCGACTTCGCCCTGCACGCCGACCTGGTAGGCCGAGACGCGGCGTTCGAAGAAGTTGGTCAGCTCCTGCACGTCCTGCAGTTCCATGAACGGCAGCGGGTTGCGCACGTTGTACTTCTTTTCCATGCCCAGCTTGGCGAAATGCTGGTCGGCGCAGTGCTGCAGGTACTGGCGCATGTCGCGGGTGGAGATGCCGGCCACGCCGCCGGACAGCACGTCCTCGGCGAACTGCACTTCGCATTCGATGGCTTCGGCCAGCATGTCGTAGACCTGCTGCTTCATCTCGTCGTCGAACAGGTCCGGCTCTTCCTCACGCACCACGCGCACCGACTCGAACGCGAACTCCATGTGCGCGCTCTCGTCGCGGAACACCCAGTTGGTGCCCGAGGCCAGGCCCGGCAGCAGGCCGCGCGAACGGAAGTAGTACACGTAGGCGAAGGCGGCGAAGAAGAACAGGCCTTCGATGCAGGCGGCGAAGCAGATCTGGTTGAGCAGGAACTGGCGACGCTCGGCGCGGGTCTCGATGCGCTTCAGGTCCTGGATCGAGTCGATCCACTTGAAGCAGAAATCGGCCTTCTTCTTGATCGAGTCGATGTTCTCCACCGCGGCGAAGGCTTTGACGCGCTCTTCCGGATCCGGCAGGTAGTTGTCGAGCAGGGTCAGGTAGAACTGCACGTGCAGCGCTTCTTCATACAGCTGGCGCGACAGGTACATGCGCGCTTCCGGCGCATTCAAGTGCTGGTACAGGTTCAGCACCAGGTTGTTGGACACGATCGAGTCGCCGGTGGCGAAGAACGCGACCAGGCGGTGGATCAGGTGACGCTCACCCGGCGACATCTTGCTATGCAGGTCGGTGATGTCGATCTGGAAGTTGATCTCTTCCACCGTCCAGGTGTTCTTGATCGCGTTCCGGTACATGTCATAGAACTGCGGGTAGCGCATCGGGCGCAGGGTCAGTTCAAAACCGGGATCGAGCAGCATCTGCTTGGGCTTGTCGGCCATGGGTGTTTCCTTGTCTTCTCGGGTCAAAACGCCGGGCATGGCCCGGCGCTACCTTGGTGTTTTCTGCAGTCGAGCATGGCTCGACTCTACAAAGGGGTGTGCCGGCCAAAGGCCGGCACGGCCGCTTTTATTGGCAGGCCTCGCAGGCTTCCGGGTTTTCCAGCGAGCAGGCGATGGCTTCGTCCGGGCTGAACACCTTGGCCGGGGCTGCGCTGCTCACCGTGGTCTTGGCGATCTTGGTGGCCGGGCGCGAACGCAGGTAGTAGGTGGTCTTGATGCCCTGCTTCCAGGCGTACATGTACATGGAGGACATCGCGCCGATGTTCGGGCTTTCCATGAACAGGTTGAGCGAGGCCGACTGGTCGATGAAGGCACCACGCTCGGCGGCCATGTCGATCAGCGAACGCATCGGCAGTTCCCACGCGGTGCGGTAGACCTCGCGCAGCGTTTCCGGAATCTGTGCCACGCCGGCGATGGAGCCTTCGGCCAGCTTGATGGCATCGCGCATGTCGGCGGTCCACAGGCCCAGCTTCTTCAGCTCGTTCACCAGGTAGCGGTTGACCTGCAGGAAGTCACCGGACAGGGTCTCGCGCTTGAACAGGTTGGACACCTGCGGCTCGACGCACTCGTAGCAGCCGGCGATCGAGGCGATGGTGGCGGTCGGTGCAATCGCGATCATCAGCGAGTTGCGCAGGCCATGCTCCTTGATGCGGGCACGCAGGGCATCCCAGCGCGCGGTGTCTTCCGGCACCACGTTCCAGGCGTCGAACTGCAGTTCGCCACCGGCGGCACGGGTGTCGTTGAACGACGGGTGCTTGCCGCGCTCCTGGGCCAGCTCGCAGGAGGTTTCCAGCGCGTGGAAGTAGATCGCTTCGGCAATCTTCTTCGACAGGGCGCGGGCTTCGGCGCTGTCGAACGGCAGGCGCTTGCGGAAGAACACGTCCTGCAGGCCCATGCAGCCCAGGCCGACCGGACGCCAGCGCAGGTTGGCGCGGCGGGCGGTTTCGATCGGGTAGAAGTTCAGGTCGATGACGCGGTCGAGCTGGCGCACGGCCAGGCGCACGGTCTCGGCCAGCTTCTCGAAGTCGAACTCGTTGTGCTCGTCGAAGTGGTTGCCCAGGTTGATCGAACCCAGGTTGCACACCGCAGTTTCATCGTTGGAGGTGACTTCCAGGATTTCCGTGCACAGGTTGGACAGGTGGATCACGTTGCCGGCGCGCAGGGTCTGGTTACTGGCGCGGTTGCACTTGTCCTTGAAGGTCATCCAGCCGTTGCCGGTCTCGGCCAGCGTACGCATCATGCGGGCGTACAGCTTGCGCGCGGAGATGGTGCGGTTGGCCTTGCCCTGGGCTTCGGCCTGCAGGTAGGCCTGCTCGAAGGCTTCGCCGAACAGGTCGGTGAACTCCGGCACGACGCGCGGATCGAACAGCGACCATTCCTGGTCGGCCTCGACGCGCTTCATGAACAGGTCCGGCACCCAGTTGGCCAGGTTCAGGTTGTGCGCACGGCGGGCTTCGTCACCGGTGTTGTCACGCAGCTCGAGGAAGTCCTCGACGTCGGCGTGCCAGGTTTCCAGGTAGACGCAGGCTGCGCCCTTGCGCTTGCCGCCCTGGTTCACCGCGGCCACGGACGAATCCATGGTCTTCAGCCACGGCACGATGCCGTTGGAGTGGCCGTTGGTCGACTTGATCAGCGAACCACGCGAACGCACGCGGGTGTAGCTGACGCCGATGCCGCCGGAGAACTTCGACAGCTGGGCGATGTCGCCGTACTTGGAATAGATCGACTCCAGCGAGTCCTGCGGCGAATCCAGCAGGAAGCACGAGGACAGCTGCTCGTGGGTGGTGCCGGAATTGAACAGGGTCGGGCTGGACGGCAGGTAGTCCAGGTTGCCCATGCGCTTGTACAGCGCCAGGGTCTCGGACACATCCTCGCTCAGCGCGCTGGCAATGCGCAGGAAGAACTGCTGCGGGGTCTCGATCACCTTGCGGGTGTGCGGATGGCGCAGCAGGTAACGGTCGTACAGGGTACGCAGGCCGAAGTAATCGAAGTTCAGGTCCAGCGAGATGTCGATGGCATCGTTGAGCTTGCGCGCGTTGGTCTGCACGAAGTTCAGCAGGCGATCGTTGATCAGGCCGACTTCATGGCCACGGCTGACCGACTGCGAGAAGGCATAGATTTCCTGGCCCGAGACTTCCTTGGCGATGTAGTTGGCCAGCAGGCGCGCAGCCAGGCGGCCGTACTCGGGCTCTTCACCGATCAGCAGGGCGGCGGTGCGGATGGACAGTTCGTCCAGCTCGCGGGTGGTGGCGCCGTTGTACAGGCCGGAAATGGTGCGGGTGGCCACGCGCATCGGATCGACGGCGTGCAGGCCTTCGGAGGAACGCTGCACCGCGCGCACGATCTTGTTCAGGTCCACCAGTTCGGTCGTGCCATTGCGCTTGGTCACACTCATCGCGTTGGCCGTCGGCGGCGACGTCAACAGGAATTCGCTTTCCTTCTCGATGGTGGCGCTGGATTCGGTGGTCACGGCGTGTGTCCTCTTGGCGTGATTGGTGGGTGCTCGATGCATCGGGTGACGCAGCCCGGGACATGACAGCCCAGGATGGCAGGACGGCGTCGCAGGGGATGAGACCCTGCGCCTGCCACTGCCGTTGACGATCGCGGATGGATACCCCGGGCACCCCCTGGAATTGGGGTTGCTGCGACCGACGGCCACAAGATAGTGGGGGTAATGGGGTCCGTCAACGCCAAATGTAGTGAAATTCGGCAATCCCTTGCGCCGCAAGGATCGTGCCATCGGCGCCCGGATCAGACGCTTCAGACCTGCCGGAACGGGCTGCGCAGTCAAGCCCGAAAGGCGTCATCACGGTGGTACAACGCACCGCGAAAACGGAACAATGACAGCTTCACATGACAGTGATGAAACTGGCTAGGGACAACCCTGTGGATAGGTGGTGGGCAGTCGGTGGGAAAGCCGGTATGGCCGGACGAATCGCCATCGCGCAGTGACTTTCGGCGGGTGACGGCGCCTGCCGAACGCGGGATGCTGGGGTCCTGCAATGACCGGAAAGGATTCCACCATGCGCCTGTCAGCACCCGCCTTGGCCCTGCTGGCTGCTGTGGTCACCGTACCTGCAATTGCCGCTGACACCCCGAAGCTGCGCGCGGACCAGTGCGGTATCCACACCGACTATGACGTGCTGGTGGACAGCGGTGGCATCTGGCTGCGGCATGGCCCGCAGGCACCGCACGAGGTGGTGTTCCACGATGGCGTGCTGAGCCTGGACGACACGATCGTGCCGGTCAGCGAGGCCGACGCCGCCCGCCTGCGGCAGATGGAGGCCGGGGCGCGGCAGCTGATGCCAGCGGTCACCGCACTGGCCCATGAAGTCTCCGGGGTCACCTTCGATGCGCTGGACGCCGCCTTCGAAGCCATCACCGGCAAGTCCCGCAACCGCCAGATGCGTGCAATGCGCGGCGAGATGCAGGACTGGATCGACGCCAGCCTGGGCCGCGGCTACTGGGAACAGGAGAGCTTCGGCGATGGCTTCGACGCGCACATCGAGCAGATGGCCGAGACGATGGCCGGGTCGATGACCCGCAGCGTGCTGTGGCAGGTGTTCACCGGCCGCGCCGGCGCCATGGAGCGCCGCGCCGACCGCCTCGATGCCGAAGTCGACCGCCGCATGGAAGCACGCAGCCAGCAGCTGGAGGCCAAGGCCATGGCGCTGTGCCCGCTGGTGCAGTCGCTGGCAGCGGCCCACGACGCGCTGGAGGTGCGCTACCAGGGCCAGCCACTGCGGCTGCTGGAGCGCGGCGAGAGCGTACGGGTAGAGCACGGCGATGGCTCGGGCCTGCATGTGTCGGCCGGGCCGGATGAGCGGCCGCGTGGGAACGCCGTGGCGCCGACCCGGTAACCGCGCGGCGGATGCCGGCCAGCGGCCAGCACTACCGGAACCCTGGCCGGCAACGCATTTACCTGGGTGGCGCCCTCACGCCCGGTGCGGGGTACCCAGGTACTCGGCGCTCTGCATTTCGATCAGGCGCGAGGCGGTGCGCTCGAACGCGCCCTGCAGGCGCTGGCCGGTGTACAGCTCGATCGGCGAGGTACTGGCGGTGCAGACCAGGTTGACGTGGCGGTCGTACAGTTCGTCGATCAGGTTGACGAAGCGGCGCGCGGCATCTTCGTTCAAACGGTCGAAGGCGGGGATGCCGCCCAGCAGCACGGTGTTGAACTCGTGCGCGATCTCGATGTAATCCGACGGGCCACGCGGGCCTTCGCACAACGCGGCGAAATCGAACCAGGCAATGCTCTTGCCACGGCCGCGCACCGGGATCTTGCGGCCTTCGATCTCGATGTTGCCGGGCTTGGCCGGCTGGCCGCCGCTCAGTTCGTTCCAGCGCGTGGCCAGCCACTCATCACTGTCGGCGGCCAACGGTGCGCGGTACACCGGCGAACGGGTCAGCGCGCGCATGCGGTAGTCCTCGGTGCCCTCGGCGTACAGCTCCACGCAGAAGCGCTGCAGCAGGCCGATGGCCGGCAGGAAGCTCTCACGCTGCAGGCCGTTGAGGTACAGGTTCTCCACCGCGGTGTTGGAGGTGGTCACCAGGGTCACGCCCTCGGCGAACAGGCGCTCCAGCAGCCGTGCCAGCAGCATCGCGTCGCCGATGTCGGTGACGAAGAATTCGTCCAGCACCAGCACGCGCAGGTTGCTGCGCCATTCCTGGGCGATCTTCGCCAGCGGGTCGCTCTGCCCCTGGTGCTCGCGCAGGCGCTCGTGGACGCTGCGCATGAAGCGGTGGAAATGCGTGCGGTACTTCTGTTTGATCGGCAGGCCGTCGTAGAACAGGTCGACCAGGAAGGTCTTGCCACGGCCGACGCCGCCCCAGAAGTACAGACCCTTCACCGGCTCGGGCTTCTTCCAGAACGAGGACAGGCGGTCCAGCCAGCCGTCTTCGGCGCTGTCGACCAGGCCCAGGTGGATGCGGTCCAGTTCGGCCAGCGCTGCGTGCTGGGCCGGGTCGTTCTGCCAGTCGCCACGGGCAACCCCTTCCGCGTACCGCTGCGACGGGGTCAGCTCGGTTGCACTCATGCCGCCGCGCCCAGCCAGTGCTTCACGCCGTGGGTCAGCGCGCCACGCAGATCGATCAGCTTGCGGTGGAAGAAGTGGCTGGTCTCGGGCATGCGCACCAGCTCATGCGGGACGTCCAGCGTGTCCAGCCACTGGTAGACGGCCTGCGGGTCGACGATCTCATCCTGCTCGCCCTGGATCACCAGCCAGCGCGCCGGCGGCGCGATGCCATCGAAGTCCCAGCGACCGGCCGGCGGCGCGATCGAGATCAGCGCTTCCGGCTGCAGCGCGGCAGCGGCCTTCAAAGAAACGAACGAGCCGAAGCTGAAACCGGCCAGCCACAGGCGGTCGTCCGGGCGCTGGCTCTGCACCCAGGCGGCGACGGTCTTCAGGTCATCCTGCTCGCCCACGCCGTGGTCGAACTCACCGGCCGACGCGCCGACGCTGCGGAAGTTGAAGCGCACCGTGGTGATGCCCAGCTCGCGCAGGGTGGTGGCGGTCATGGTGACCACCTTGTTGTGCAGGGTGCCGCCTTCGGTAGACAGCGGATGGCAGATGATGGCCACGATCGGCTGCGCCGGCACATCGGCCTTGGGCAGGTCGACGACCACTTCCAGCGGGCCGGCCGGGCCGGCCAGTTCGAGGCAGGCGGTTTCGCCGGGGGCGACGGGGAACGAAGGCTTGTGCATGGCACCATGATACCGTCCCCTGCCCCTGCCCTGTGCCCGCCCCATGCTCTACCTGTCCTTGGCCGTGATCTGCAGCGTGCTGGTTTCGGTGTTGTTGAAGGTGGCCGGACGCCGCCAGCTGGATGTTGCGCAGATGGTCACCTGGAACTATCTGGTGGCGGCAACGCTCACCGCCGTGGTGCTGCAGCCGCCGCTGGATGCGCTGCGCGCGCCGCACGCGCCGTGGCTGTCTTTGCTGGCACTGGCGGTGGTGCTGCCATCGATCTTCCTGGTGCTGGGCCGCGCGGTGGCGGTGGCCGGCATCGTCCGCAGCGACGTGGCGCAGCGCTTGTCGTTGCTGCTGTCTTTGGCCGCCGCCTTCCTGTTCTTCGGCCAGACTGCGACGCCGTGGAAGCTGGCCGGTCTCGGCCTGGGCCTGCTGGCGATGGTGGCGATCAGCCTGCGCCCGCGCGGCCCGGCGGTGGCGTCCTCACCGGGTGGCTGGGGCTGGCTGCTGGGCGTATGGGCCGGGTTCGCGGTGGTCGACGTGCTGCTCAAGCAGGTGGCGCTGTCCGGCACGCCGTCGATGGCGGCGGTGCTGGCCAGCTTCAGCGTGGCCTTCGTGCTGATGCTGGCACTTCAGCTGTGGCGGCACGCCAGTGGCCGCAGCCGATTGGCCTGGCGCAACCTCGGTGCGGGCGCGCTGCTGGGGCTGCTCAACGGCGGCAACATTCTTTTCTATGTGCACGCGCATCAGTCCATGCCGGAGAGCCCGGCCACCGTGTTCGCCGGCATGAACATCGGCGTGGTGGTGCTGGGCGCGCTGGTGGGCGTGTTCGCCTTCGGCGAGGCCACCACGAAGTGGAACCGCGCCGGGCTGGCGCTGGCGGTGCTGGCGATTGGATTGATCGCCTGGGGCTGAGCATTTGATTGCGACGGACCATTTCCGGCAAATCGTTTCCGCAACTCCGGAGAGGTGTCACTTTCTTTGCGCGCAAAGAAAGTAACCAAAGAAACGCTCCGCCAGCCGCGAGCCGGTGCTGTGCACCGGTACCCTGCGCTTCTCGGTGAACCAGGGGACGGCGCCGAACTCGCTACGCTCAGACATCGGCGCCTCTTCGCCCCTGATTCACCTGCGATGCTCGGCTCGCTTGAAGGCGGACTGAAAGGTCAAAAGCAACAGCAGGATCAGTGCCGCCCCATGTACGCGCCTACACCCAAGCGGATGCCCAACCGCTGGGTTATTTATCGAAACCCAGCAACAGCGGGTCGTGGTCGGAGCTGCGCCACGGGCCCTGCACGTTGCGGCCCTGGTAGCCGCTGGCGTCCTGTTCGTCGGCATTGCTGTGCCACTCGGCGGCACCGCGCAGGCGCTGGGCCATGCCCGGGCTCAGCAGCGCGTGGTCGAGGCGGCCGGTATAGCCGTTGTAGACGTAGCTGTAAGGATGCTCGACCTGGGCGACCTTGAATGCGTCCTGCCAGCCCAGGTCATGCAGGGTGCGGATCGGGTCTTCCATCGCGTAGGCGTTGAAATCGCCCAGCAGCACCACGTCCTTCACCTTCAGGCGGCCAGCTTCGGCCTGCACCCACTGGTTCAACTGCTTTGCCGATTCCACCCGGGTGGCATTCCAGCAACCCTGGCCATCGTTGCGGTCGGCATCGCCGCCGCTGGCATCACGGCAGCCCTTGGACTTGAAATGGTTGGCGACCACCATGAACGGTGCGCCCTTGCCCTGGAAAGCCTGCGCCAGCGGTGCGCGGCTGTGTTCGGCGAACGGACCGTCGGTTCTGGTCAACGGCTTGCCCAGCGGCTTGAACGCACTCCTGCGATAGATGATGCCAACCCGGATCGGGTTGCTGCCCGGCCCCTCGCCGGCATCGACGAAGGCCCACTGCTTGTCGGCGGCAAGACCGGCGTTGAGGGCGCTGACCAGTTCGGCGATGGCCGACTGCGGGCCATAGCCATCGTTTTCCAGTTCCATCAACGCGGCGATGTCGGCACCGAGCGCGTTGACCGTGGCCACCAGCTTGCCGACCTGCGCCTTGTGCTCTTCCAGCGTGCGCGCGCCGCGCAGGGTCGGGAAGCCACCGCCCTGGCCATCGCCATTGAAGAAGTTCTCCAGGTTGAATGCAGCGATATGCAGGCTGCCCGGCACCGTCGGCACCGCCGGACGCTTCAGCTCGGGCAACGTGAGTGCACCCTCGACCTGCAGGCGCGGACGGCCCTGTGCGTCCACGTGCACGACACCTTCCACATTGCGCAGCTGCATGCCGGTGCGCAGCACCGGGTTGGCTGGCAGGTAGGCCACGCTGGCCGGGTCGCGGGCTTCGCTGCCGTCGTCCAGCAGCAGGCGGCGGCGCTGGTTGTCGGCCATCACCTGCTCATAGCCGGCAGTACCCGGCGCGGCCACTTCGGTCGGCTGCCAGAGGCGGCCATCGAAGGCCACGGTGAGCTGCCCAAAGCGCTCCAGGCCATCGGTGCCGGCCAGGGTGAGCGGTGCGGCGATGCGCACGCGCTGGCCATCCAGCGCACGCCAGTCGGCCGGCGCGGTGGTCAGCACCACGGTGGCGCTGCTGCGCGCGGCGGACGGCGACGCGACCGGTGCGGCCTGCGGCTGGGCCTGGGCAAAGGCGCCGGCCGGCAGCAGCAGGGACAGGGCAAGGGCGAGGGAACGGCGGCGCATCGACGGGCGACTCCATGGAAGAGGCGCACAGACTAACCCTGAAATACGAAACCCCGCCTGCGGGCAGGGTTTTGACCTTGGTGGGCAAAGCCTGGGTCGTGCCGGCCGCTGGCCGGCAACCTCATGACCTTCATGCCATGCGTGGTTGCCGGCCAGCGGCCGGCACTACCGGTTACTTCAGGTTGCCCAGCATCCAGTCCACGGTGGCGTGGATCTGTTCCTCGGTCAGCGCCGGGTTGCCGCCCTTGGGCGGCATGATGCCGCCATCCGGACCGGTATAGCCCTCGATGGCGTGCTTGTAGAGAGTGTCCTTGCCCTGTGCGATGCGCTTGTCCCAGTGCGAATGGTCCAGCGTCGGCGCCATGCCCACGCCGGTGGTGTGGCAGGCGGTGCACAGGTTGTCGAAGATGACCTTGCCGTCCTTGGTGCCGCCGTAGGCCACCTGCGAGGCGGCCTTGGCCAGCGCGGCGGCCTTGGCCGCAGCCTGCGCGGCGGCGCCGGTGCTGCCGGCATAGACCGCGCCGGTGGGCGAGATGCGCTGCTCGGTGCGCTTGGCCGCGGTCGGCGACACCTCGGGCGGAATCCGGGTGTGGATGTAAGCGGCAAGGAGGATGAGGCCGAGGGTGATGGTCGCCAGCAGCGCGATCACCATGGAGAAGCGTTTCAGGAACTCCAGATCGTAATTCCGCACTCTTCGTTACCCCTGGCTGATAGTCGTTGGACCACGGCTGAGCGACTGCGTGATGGACCGAGTATAGAACGCGCTGTGCGTGCGACAACAGGCGTCACTGCTGGTGCGGCGCAGCATTCGGACCCGGTAGTGCCGGCCGCTGCCCGGCATCGCCAGCCCGCCGGATGGATCGTGCAGAAGCCGGCCAGCGACCGGCTCTACCGGATTACCGGGCGCCGATCGCGCGCAGGCAGAAGCTGCAGATCGCATCCACCAGTGCGTCTTCGTCGCGGTGTGCTTCGCGGCTGGGCGCGGTCGGGCCGACCATCGCCTCGGTGAAGGCGCCGACCAGGCAGGCGGCGGCCACATGCGCGTCCTGCGCCGGCAGCTCACCGGCGGCCACGCCCTCCTCCACCAGCCGCAGGAACACGTCGCCGAAGGCACGACGACCACGCATGCGCTCGGCTTCCACGTCCGGGTCGACCGGTTCGACGATGAAGGCATGCGCCAGCCCCGGCCCGGCCAGGGCGCGGCGGACGAAGGCGGTGATCGCCAACCGCAGGCGCTCGCTGGCCACCTCCGGGCCGCTGGCGATGCGCTCCATGATCGCGACCTCGTGGGCCACCGCGGCGTTGAGCACCTCCACGAACAGCTCGGCCTTGGACGGGAAGTGCCGGTAGATCAGGCCGGTGGACACCCCCGCCTGGGTCGCCACGGCGGTCACCGGGGCATTGCGCCAGCCCCCGGTGGCGACCAGCTCACGGGTGGCCAGCAGGATCCGTTCACGGGCCCCGGCCAGGCGTTCTTCCATCAGTGCAGAGCGTTTGTAGGCCATGTTTTGATTCTAGTTTCAATTTTTGAATTTGTATTCACTTCTTACCCGAACCCCGCTACGCTGGGGTCCAATCGCCCGTGCGGGCAGCGGTCCTGCAGACCGCCGCCCGCTCCCCCGCCGGGTGCGTCCATTTCCTGCCATCCCGCCGTGGAGCCACCACAATGCACGTGCCATCCCTGAACTTCGACCTTGGCGAAGACATCGACCTGCTGCGCCAGAGCGTGGCCCATTTTGCCGCCGCCGAGGTCGCACCGCTGGCCGCCGAGGCCGATGCCAGCAACCAGTTCCCGCTGGCCCTGTGGCCGAAGCTGGGCGAACAGGGCCTGCTCGGCCTCACCGTGGAAGAAGAATACGGCGGCACCGGCATGGGTTACCTGGCCCATGTGGTGGCGATGGAAGAAATCTCGCGTGCCTCCGGCGGCATCGGCCTGTCCTATGGCGCGCACTCCAACCTGTGCGTGAACCAGCTGCGCAAGAACGGCAACGAAGAACAGAAGCAGCGCTTCCTGCCCGGCCTGTGCAACGGCAGCCTGGTCGGCGCGCTGGCGATGAGCGAGCCGGGTGCCGGTTCGGACGTGGTGTCGATGAAGCTGCGCGCCGACAAGCGCAGTGATCGCTACGTGCTCAACGGCAACAAGATGTGGATCACCAACGGCCCTGACGCCGACGTGCTGGTGGTCTATGCCAAGACCGACATGGAGGCTGGCGCCAAGGGCATCACCGCGTTCCTGGTCGAGAAGGGCATGAAGGGCTTCTCCACCGCGCAGAAGCTGGACAAGCTGGGCATGCGCTCCTCGCCCACCTGCGAGCTGGTGTTCCAGGAATGCGAGATTCCCGAAGAAAACGTGTTGGGCCAGGTCGGTGGTGGCGTGCGCGTGTTGATGTCCGGCCTGGATTACGAGCGCGTGGTCCTTTCTGGTGGCCCGCTGGGCCTGATGGCCGCGGCCATGGACGTGGTCATGCCCTATGTGCACGAGCGCCACCAGTTCGGCGAACCGATCGGCAGCTTCCAGCTGATCCAGGCCAAGATTGCCGACATGTACGTGGGGCTGGGCGCGTGCCGCGCCTACGTCTATGCCGTCGCGCGCGCCTGCGACCAGGGCCGCACCACCCGCCAGGATGCCGCCGGTGCCATTCTGTACGCCGCCGAGAAGGCCACCTGGCTGACCGGCCAGGCGATCCAGATCCTGGGCGGCAACGGCTACATCAACGAATATCCGACCGGCCGCTTGTGGCGCGACGCCAAGCTGTATGAAATCGGCGCCGGCACGTCGGAGATCCGCCGCATGCTGATCGGCCGCGAACTGTTCCAGCGCACCCTGTAAGGCCACTGCGATGACCGTACTAAGCACCCAGCTGCAACCGGGCAGCGAAACGTTTGAAAGCAACCGCGCGGCCATGCAGGCCGTGGTCGACGACCTGCATGCCACCCTCGCCCGCACCGCGCTGGGTGGCAGCGAAGCCGCACGCGCCAAGCACACCGCGCGCGGCAAGCTGCTGGTGCGTGACCGCATCGACGCCCTGCTCGACCCCGGCAGCGCCTTCCTGGAAATCGCGCCGCTGGCTGCGCACGGCATGTACGAAGACGCCGTGCCGGCCGCTGGCGTAGTGGCCGGCATCGGCCGCGTCAGTGGCGTGGAATGCGTGATCGTGGCCAACGATGCCACGGTCAAGGGCGGCACCTACTACCCGATGACGGTGAAGAAGCACCTGCGCGCGCAGGAGATCGCCGAGCAGAACCACCTGCCGTGCATCTACCTGGTCGATTCCGGTGGTGCGTTCCTGCCACTGCAGGACGAAGTCTTTCCCGACCGTGACCATTTCGGCCGCATCTTCTACAACCAGGCCAACCTGTCGGCGCAGGGCATTCCGCAGATCGCCTGCGTGATGGGCAGCTGCACCGCTGGTGGTGCCTATGTGCCAGCGATGAGCGACGAGACGGTGATCGTGCGCGAGCAGGGCACGATCTTCCTCGGCGGCCCGCCGCTGGTGAAGGCGGCCACCGGCGAAGTGGTGACGGCCGAGGAACTCGGCGGTGCCGATGTGCACACGCGCATCTCCGGCGTGGCTGACCACATGGCCGACAACGATCTGCAGGCGCTGGCACGGGTGCGCGCGATCATCGCCCAGCTCAACTGGCGCAAGCCGGAGCCGGCGATGGCGGTGCAGGCCAACGAGGAACCACTGTTGCCGGCGCACGAGCTGTATGGCGTGATCCCGGCCGACACGCGCAAGCCCTACGACGTGCGCGAGGTCATCGCGCGCCTGGTCGATGGCTCGCGCTTCGATGAGTTCAAGCCGCGCTACGGCGCAACGCTGGTGACCGGCTTTGCGCATCTGAACGGCTACCCGATCGGCATCATCGCCAACAACGGCATCCTGTTCTCCGAGTCGGCACTGAAGGGCGCACACTTCATCGAGCTGTGCACCCAGCGCAACATCCCGCTGGTGTTCCTGCAGAACATTACCGGCTTCATGGTCGGCCGCAAGTACGAACAGGGCGGCATCGCCAAGGACGGCGCCAAGCTGGTGATGGCCGTGGCCTGCGCCAAGGTGCCCAAGTTCACCGTGGTCATCGGTGGTTCGTTCGGTGCCGGCAACTACGGCATGTGCGGCCGCGCATACTCGCCGAACTTCCTGTGGATGTGGCCGAACGCGCGCATCGGCGTGATGGGCGGCGAACAGGCCGCCAGCGTGCTGGCCACGGTCAAGCGCGATGGCATCGAAGCCAAGGGCGGCCAGTGGCCGGCAGTGGAGGAAGATGCATTCAAGGCACCTATCCGCGACCAGTTCGAGCAGCAGGGCCATCCGTACTACGCCAGCGCGCGCCTGTGGGATGACGGCGTGATCGATCCGGCCGACACCCGCCGGGTGCTGGCCCTGGCGCTGTCGGCCAGCCTCAACGCCGCCCCGCAGCAGACGCGCTTCGGCGTGTTCCGCATGTAACCCGTGCCATGACCGAGTCTGTTGCCATGTTCACCAAAGTCCTGATCGCCAACCGTGGCGAAATCGCCTGTCGCGTCATCGCCACCTGCCGCCGCCTCGGCATCGCCACCGTGGCGGTGTATTCCGATGCGGACCGCAACGCACGCCATGTGCGCCTGGCCGACGAAGCCATCCACATTGGTCCGGCCGCCGCACGTGAGAGCTACCTGCGCAGCGATGCCCTGCTCGACGCCGCACGCCTGACCGGCGCGCAGGCGATCCACCCCGGCTACGGCTTCCTGTCCGAGAACGCCGACTTCGCCGATGCCTGCGCGGCGGCCGGCATCACCTTCATCGGCCCGCCGGCCAGCGCCATCCGCGCGATGGGCGACAAGAGCGCGGCCAAGGCGCTGATGGCCGAGGCCGGTGTGCCGCTGACCCCCGGCTATCACGGCGACCAGCAGGCGCCGGACTTCCTGCGCGCACAGGCCGACGGCATCGGCTACCCGGTGCTGATCAAGGCCAGCGCCGGCGGCGGTGGCAAGGGCATGCGCAAGGTCGAGCGCAGCGAGGACTTCGTCGATGCACTGGCCAGCTGCCAGCGCGAGGCGGCCTCGGCGTTCGGCAACGACCATGTGCTGGTCGAGAAGTACGTCGAGCGCCCACGCCATATCGAGATCCAGGTGTTCGGCGACAGCCACGGTGAGGCGGTCTACCTGTTCGAGCGCGACTGCTCGGTGCAGCGCCGCCACCAGAAGGTACTGGAAGAAGCACCCGCGCCGGGCATGAGTCCCGAACGTCGTGCTGCGATGGGCAAGGCGGCAGTCGATGCCGCGCGCGCGGTGGGCTACGTCGGTGCCGGCACGGTGGAGTTCATCGCCGGCCCGGACGGCGATTTCTACTTCATGGAAATGAACACCCGCCTGCAGGTCGAGCACCCGGTGACCGAGTACATCACCGGCACCGACCTGGTGGAGTGGCAGCTGCGCGTGGCCTCGGGCCAGCCGCTGCCGCTGCGCCAGGAACAGCTGGCGATCCACGGCCACGCCATCGAAGCGCGCCTGTATGCCGAAGATGCCGACCGGGGCTTCCTGCCCTCCACCGGCACCCTGCGCCGCCTGCGCCTTCCGACCCCGTCGGCCCATGTGCGCGTGGATACCGGCGTGGAGGAAGGCGACAGCATCACCCCGTACTACGATCCGATGATTGCCAAGCTGATCGTCTGGGACCTGGACCGCGAGGCCGCACTGCGCCGCATGAGCCAGGCGCTGGCCGACTGCCAGGTGGTGGGCGTGACCACCAATGCCGGTTTCCTGCGTCGCCTGGTCAACACCGATTCGTTCGCGCACGCCAAGCTGGACACCGCGCTGATCGAACGCGAACAGGCGGCATTGAGTGCAGTGGGCGACACGGATGATGCCCTGTGGCAGCTGGCTGCGGTGGCTGCGGTTGCAAGCACGGGCGGCGCCAGCACCGACGCGCGCGATCCGCATTCGCCGTGGCAGGCCCAGGACGGCTGGCGCCTTGGCGCATCGGCACCGCGCGTGCTGCCGCTGCAGCAGGGCGAACGCAAGCACACGCTGAAGGTGTGGACGCAGACCGATGGCTGGCGCGTGCAGTGCGATGACGCCGCGCCGGTGCAGGTGCTTGGCACGGCCGATGCGCAGCATCTGACCGTGCTGCTGGGCGAGCGCCGCTGGTCGTTGCAGCTACTGCGCGAAGGCGACCAGCTGTATCTGTTCGGCGCCGATGGCCAGCACCGCTTCACCCTGCACGATCCGGTGGGCGAATCGGACCACGCCGTGGCCGATGCCGGCAGCCTGCTGGCGCCGATGCCGGGCAAGATCGTCGCGACACTGGTCGCGGCCGGCACCGAGGTCAAGCGCGGCACGCCGCTGGTGGTGCTGGAAGCGATGAAGATGGAGCACACCCTGCAGGCACCGGCAGACGGCACGGTGAAGGGCTACCGCGCCAAGGCCGGCGACCAGGTGGGTGACGGTGCGGTGCTGGTGGACTTCGAAGCGGCGTGAACGATGACGCGCCGGGCCCTAGGGCCCGGCTGCATCGGCATTCCCTGCGCGTGGGTCCGCCCGCGGCCACACGTGGCCATCCGGGTCCAGCTCCGCGGTGATCTTTGTGCCACTGCGCCAGCCCAGCCCGCAGATCGCCAACGCACCTTCGGCCATCGGCTGCAGGCCAAGCGCACGCCCGGCCTCGGATTCATTGATGGCCGCTGTAACAAAAGCGCCCAGGCCCAGTGCGGTGGCCGACGCATACAGTGCCTGTGAAACATGGCCTGCATCCAGCGTGACAGCGCGGTAGGCCTTGGCATGGTTCCGATACTTCCAGAAGTTGCGCTCGAAGCGGCACACCAGCACCAGCAGCACGTGTGCATCGGCGAACCAATGCTGCCCGGCCAGCAAGCGCTGGCACAGCGACTCCAGGTCCTGTGGCTGTGCCGGCAGCCGGCCCAGCTCGTGCGCCACCGCATGGTAGTGATACAGCCCCGGGGCCATTCCCTCCACGTTGCGTACCAGCAAGTAGGCCTCCAGCGGATGCAGGCTGCCGGCTGAAGGCACGTTCTTCTTCAGGAACCGCACACCTGGATCGGTTTCCACCTCGGCCTGTGCCATCAGCACCTGCTGCAGCACGCGCGCCAGCAGTGGCAACGGCAGCGCACGCGCGCTATCGAAGTTGCGGCAGGTAGCCCGTGCCTGCAGCTGCGACTGCATCGGATCATCCTCGTAGCACGGCAGTGCCTGCGCGCCATGTATACGCGGAGGTGCCTCGGGTGGCGGACTGCCGTAGCTGCGCACCAGATCGCGTGCGGTCACCAGCTGGTGCTGCTCCATGTCCTGCACGCTGTCCACCTCGTCCCAGCACGACTGCTGGTAGTGCACCGCCGACAGCGGCCACCAGTGACTATCGCGCAGGCGCTGCTCGGCAGCGCAGGCCTTGGCGTGGGCCGGATCATCGCTGACCAGCAGGCCCTGCTGCAGCAATGACAGCACCCGACCGCGCGCGTCCGCTGCTTCCGGCAACGGCTGCCACTGTTCGGCACTGCAGGCCAGCAACCAGGCACAGCTTTCCGCGTCGATCACCTGCACCGACGGCAGGTGCGCCGCACGCACCTGCAGGACCGGCTGCAGCTGCACGCCGGTACCACCAGCCAGTAGTTCCTCCAGGTTGAAGGACGGGCGTTCGACCGGCTCGACGAACAAGGTCCGGCAACGACGGAATCTCATCGCAATGGCATCCGAGGGCTGTTCGGGGCGCCGATCATAGCGTGGCGGGTGCACGTACCCATCAACTTCGCGGCGCCACCGCCGATAATTCCATTTTCCCATTCTGCCGGTGCTGATCCCATGTCTGCTTCCCCCCTTTCCGCCGACGTTGTCCAGCAGCTGCTGGAGCGCCTGGCCAGCGATGATGCCTTCCGGTCCGAGTTTGCCAAGGATCCCGGCCTGGCCCTGCTCGCACTGGGTGCGGACGAAGACACCGTGCGTGCCTGCCGTGCATCACTGGCGTCCCTGGGCAGCAAGATGGAGTTCGCCCAGGCCGCATCACGCATGCGGACCCTGCTTGGGACACGCGCCGCCTTCAATGTGCCGTTCCTGTTCGAGGATGGCTTGCCTGGTCTCCAGCAGGAGTAACGATCAGGGTGCCGCTGCGTCCGGGCTGCTGTGAGAGGCCACGGGACTCTCCATTAATGCCAGCCGCTGCACGTCGTTCACGTTCAACGGCAGCAGTGCGTAGTCGCCGATGTTCTCTGCAAAGGCCAGGCCGGCATGGTGTTGAAGCCAGCGCAGCTGACGCTGCGCTGCATCGTGCTGACCCTGGGATCGCAGCAGATCCAACTGCAGCACGCGCCACTGGAACAAACTTGCCTGGCGCTGCTGCGCCAACAACTGCTGTGCACGCAGCGTTTCTCCAGCGTCCAGGGCCATGCGTGCCTGCAGCAGGTTCCACAGTTCGCGCAGGCGGGGATCGTCGTCGCGTTCGGGCAGCGCCTGCAGCGCGTCCCTTCGCTGCATGACCACCGTTGCCTGGCCGGCGCGCAGCGCATGGTAGGCAGCGGCAAGAGCGATGAATGCGTTGCGCCGTGCCGATGCAGGCTGGCCACGATCGATCGCCGCGAGCGCGCGATCGAGCACCTGCTGGTACTCCTGCCCCGGCACGGAAACGCCTTGCCGTGCACGCCAGGCCAGCGCCTGCAAAGCGAGGATGTCACACATCCCACCTGCGCTGGGGCACTGCGACGCAGCCTGCTGCATGTCGCCCGCAGCTTCAGCGCTGCGACCCTGCATGGTCAGCACGGCAGCCCGCTCCATGCGTGTCCCGGGGCCCAGTGGCCCCATCGCGGTGAACCCGGCGTTGGCCGCTTCGAAGTCGCCAGCCAATGCGGCAATCACCGGCTCCATGCCATCGCCGTTCCAACCCGGGTGCAGCCGCGCACCGCGCAGGGCTGCTTCCGCTGCGGAGGCTTCGCCACGGGCCAATTGGATGCGTGCAACAAACGCCAGCACCAATGCACGGCGCGAATGCTGGCGTCCCAGCAGCGGCTGCGTCGCGGCCAGTGCGCCATCGTAGTCACCCTGCGCGAACTGCACCATCGAGTAGTTCATCCAGCCGGCCGGGTCGTCCGGGTACAACTCGGTCAGCATGCGCCATTTGTCAGCGATGCGTGCAGGCGGTGCCCCTTCGAAATCGGCCGCCCAGGCATCGAGATAGAGCTGGTCGCGCGCGGTCAGGTGCGTACGTTGGCTGACCGCCTTGCGGTACAGCGCCGCGGCCTGCTCCAGATTGCCCTTTGCGTGCTGGATGTTCATCTGCCCGACGTAGGCGAAGGCAAAGGCAGGATCCAGTCGGGTCGCCTGCTCGAAGAACATCAACGCATCGTCATAGCGCGCGGCAGCCGTTGCATCGACGCCCTTGGCATAGGCATGCAGTGCGTCCAGATTGGCGGTAGCCACGGTTGGCAGCGGCCGCTGGTCTGCGCCGACGTCACGAAGCGCTTCGCCAAGGTCGGTACGCAGCGCCGCAACCACTTGATCGGTCGAGGCGAGGATCGAATCCAGCCCGCGACCGTCGGCAAAGCGCGTGTAAACGGTCTGTCCGCTACGCGGATCCACGACTTCGACACTGACCCGTACTTTGCCATTGAGCTCCAGCACACTGGGGATCAGTACCGCACGAACTCCGTCACGCAGCGCGACCTCGATGGCCAGCCTGCGGTCCAGCCGCGCCTGCGGCGGCCGCTGCATCAGCTGCAGGGTGTCACGCACCTTCAGCTCGCTGAGGATGTTGACGAAACGCGACTGCCCCAGGCTGATGTACAGCGCCTGCTCCAGGCTGCTGTCCAACTGGGGATAAGCCGTGGCGTTGTGCACCGCCGCCACGATCACCCAGTCGCGTTCGGCGAAGGCGATGGCCGGTGCCGGCCGAAACAGCGTCCACAGCACTCCGCATAGCGCCAGCATGAGTGCCGCCTCGGTCACCAGCGCCGCTGGGCGACGCCACAGCGGCAGATCCCGCCACGCTTTTTCACCCGAGCGCGGGCGACGTAGCGGGGCGCTGCCACGCAATCCCACTTCGAATACTTCCTGGCGTTCGCCGATGCCCTTGAAGCGCCAGCAGCCGTGATCCTTCCAGCGCAGCTCGTCAGCCGCCCAGGGCAGTTCGCTGGCTGCCCGACGTGCCATCTGTTCGGCGGCCGCGGACAGCAGGACCTGTCCAGGCCACGCCAGCTGCATCAGGCGCGCAGCCATGGGCTTGGCCAGGCCTTCCACCTCCACCGGTTTTGCGCCGTGGGCAACGGCCTCGGCACTGTTGTTCCACAGCAGCACGTCACCCACGTGCAGGCCGGCGCGTGCACGCAGAACAACGCCACGTTCGCGCCCCAGTGCATCAACGGCGTTCTGGTAGGAAAGAGCAAAGCCGATGCCATCGATGGGACGTTCGAACAGGATGAACAATCCGTCAGACCGATCGATCAGCTGGCCGTTCCAGCGCTGCTGCAGGCCAAGCACCAGGCGGTCATGCTGCTGGAACAGCTCAGCGGCGGCAATGTCACCGATCCGCTCGACCAGCTGCAGCGAATCGCACAGATCGGTGAACAGCAGAGTCCGCACCTGCGAACTCTGCATCGGGAGAAAATCCGGAATGCCGTCCATTGCCACCTCTGCTGCTCATTGTCCGCTTTCGGAGTCGCCGCCCCAGCGCAGGCAGTTGCCACCATCGCGCTTGGCCTGGTACAGCGCGCGGTCCGCGTTGGCGTACCACTCGCTCCAGCCCGCCTCCGGCGCCAGCAGGCTGGCTCCGATGCTGACCAGGCTTACATGCGGCGTGCCATGACTGCGTTCGAGCAGGCCATGCACCGCGCTGAGGATGAACTCGGCCGCGTGCTGCACGATCTCATGGTTGCCACGGCGCAGGATCAGGCAGAACTCATCGCCGCCGAGCCGGCAGGCCAGGTCCTGTTCGCCGGCCATCGAGCGCAGGATGTTGCCCATGCTCTGCAGCACACGGTCGCCGGCCTGGTGGCCGTGGCGGTCGTTGATCTGCTTGAAGCGGTCGCAGTCGATCAGCAGCAGCGCCTGCGGCGGCCCCTCGGCATGCTCGCGGCACTCCTGCAGGTACAGGGTGAGGCCACGGCGGTTGTGCAGCCCGGTCAGTTCATCGGTACGTACCAGTTCACGGGTGTGGGTCAACTGGTGGGTGGTGATGTACAGGTTGTCCAGCGCGGTTTCCAGATCGTGGTTGCGCCGGCGCAGCTGGCTGATCAGCGCCTGCTCGTTGGTAAGCACGCGCATGATCGTACGGCGCAGGAAGTAGGCGACCAGGCCGGGATCGGATTCCACCAGGCGATGGAAGTCGGCCGGGCCCAGCTCCAGTACTTCACAGTCGGCCAGCGCGCGTGCACTGGCGCTGCGCAGGTGATCGCCGACCAGCAGGCCAAGCTCACCGAAGAACTCATGCTGGCCGAGCGTCTTGATCACCAGGTCCTCGCCGAAGTCCAGTTCTATCTGGCCTTGGAGGATCACATACATCCGTTCGCCGCGATGGCCACGCTGGAACAACCACTGTCCGGCATGAAGCTTGCATGGACGGGCAAATCTGGCGAACAATGCAACCTCGGCAGCGGACAGCAGCGCGTGCACGATCTCGGCCATCGCCACCCGGGCGATACCTGACGTCACATCACTGTTCTCGGCCGCACCCCTGCCGGTCATTCCCTGCACCCGCCGCCAGCGTCCCCTGGTGAGCCGCGGAGCATAGCACCGCTTTAAAGTGTGCGCCCTATCTCATTTTGACCCGTCTGCCGATCTTGATTGATGTGAAGATCGGTGGTGGCCCGTTCTGGTCACGGGTGTCCGGGCAAAACCCCTGCTGGATCAATCCGATGCTGGGTTTCACAGGCTTTCGGCCAAGTTGCCGGCACGCGGGGGTGCGCCTGATTGACGCTGGCTGCGCGCTGCTCCCTTGCATCGATACAACAACGCCGGCAGGTCCCCCGACCGGCCGGCGTTGTCTGGCCCTTCCCTGGCCACCCTGATCGGATTTCGAGGCTTCGGTAGCGCCGGCCGCTGGCCGGCTTCCCTGTGGTGCCCGAAGGATCACGTGGTTGCCGGCCAGCGGCCGGCACTTCCGCATCACGCCGCGCGTTCGCTGCGCCCGCCGTGGAACTGCTCTTCCTCGGTCGAACCGGTCAATGCGGTGGTCGACGACTGGCCCTGCTGGATCGCCTGGGTCACCGCATCGAAGTAGCCGGTGCCAACCTCACGCTGATGCTTGACCGCAGTGAAGCCGCGCTCGGCCGCTTCAAACTCGGCTTCCTGCAGTTCCACGAACGCGCTCATCTGTCGACGTGCATAGCCGTGGGCCAGATTGAACATGCCGTAGTTCAATGCATGGAAGCCGGCCAGGGTGATGAACTGGAACTTGTAGCCGTAGCTGCCCAGCTCGCGCTGGAACTTGGCAATGGTGGCGTCGTCCAGGTTCTTCTTCCAGTTGAAGCTGGGCGAGCAGTTGTAGGCCAGCAGCTTGCCGGGGAACTTGGCATGGATCGCCTCGGCGAACTTGCGTGCAAACTCCAGGTCCGGCTTGCCGGTCTCGCACCACACCAGGTCGGCGTAGGGCGCATAGGCCAGGCCACGGCTGATCGCCTGGTCCAGGCCGTTGCGGGTCTTGTAGAAGCCTTCCACGGTGCGCTCGCCGGTGGCGAACGGCTTGTCGTTGCCATCGATGTCGCTGGTCAGCAGATCCGCGGCTTCGGCATCGGTACGTGCCACCAGCAGGGTCGGCACGCCCAGCACGTCGGCGGCCAGGCGCGCAGCGTTGAGCTTCTCGATCGCCTCGCGGGTCGGCACCAGCACCTTGCCGCCCATGTGGCCACATTTCTTCACCGAGGCCAGCTGGTCTTCGAAATGCACGCCAGCGGCACCGGCCTCGATCATCGCCTTCATCAGTTCGAACGCATTGAGCACGCCGCCGAAACCGGCTTCCGCATCGGCCACGATCGGCTGCAGGAAGTCGATGTCGTCCTTGCCTTCGGCGTGGTGCAGCTGGTCGGCGCGCAGCAGCGTGTTGTTGATGCGCTTGACCACCGCCGGCACCGAATCGGCCGGGTACAGCGACTGGTCCGGGTACATCTGCCCGGCCAGGTTGGCGTCGGCCGCCACCTGCCAGCCGGACAGGTAGATCGCCTTCAGGCCGGCCTTGACCTGCTGCATGGCCTGGTTGCCGGTCAGCGCACCCAGCGCGTTGACGAACTCGCGCTCATGCAGCGATGCCCATAGCTTCTCTGCACCCAGGCGGGCCAGCGAATGCTCGATGTGGACGGTGCCACGCAGGCGCACCACGTCGGCGGCACTGTAGTTGCGCTGGATGCCTTCCCAACGCGGGTTGGTATCCCAGTCGTGCTGGATCTGTTCGGCAGTGGGCAGCTTGCTCATGTCTTTCTCCAGTTCGGTTCGTGCGTGCAGCGGGGAGGGAAACGGCGGGAAACGCGGGCGGCGGTCAGTCGATGCGCGCGTAGGCCGGCAGGGTCAGGAAATCGGTCAGTTCGTCGCTGCGGCTCAGTTCGCCGAGCAGGGCGATGGCCTCGCCGATGCGTGCGCCACCGGGCAGCGCGGTGGTGTCACCCAGCCGTGCCGGCAGCTGCGCCAGCGTGGCATCCAGCAGTGCCAGGTCGATGGCGGTGCCGTCGTCCAGCTGCTGGCCCGGCGTATGCAGCCACTGCCACAGCTGGCTGCGGCTGATCTCGGCGGTGGCCGCGTCCTCCATCAGGTGGTGGATCGGCACGCAGCCGTTGCCATCCAGCCATGCCGCCAGGTAGCGCACGCAGACTTCCACATTGCCTTCGAAGCCGGCGCGGGTGATGGTGCCGGGCGGCCGTGCGATCAGTTCGTCGCGGCCGACGCGCACATCCTGGCGCAGCACGCTGTGCTGGTTCGCACCGGGCATGTGTTCGTCGAAGATCGCCATCGCCACCGGAATCAATGCCGGATGCGCGACCCAGGTGCCGTCGTGGCCGGCGGTCACTTCGCGCAGCTTGTCGGCGCGCACGCGGGCCATCGCCTGTTCGTTGGCGGCGGCATCGTTGTTGATGGGAATCTGCGCGGCCATGCCGCCCATCGCATGCGCACCACGGCGATGGCAGGTCTGGATCAGCAGCTCCGAATACGCCTTCAGGAACGGCTGGGTCATGGTCACCTGGCCGCGCTCGGGCAGCACGCGGTCGCCGTGGCGGCGGAAGGTCTTCAGGTACGAGAAGATGTAGTCCCAGCGCCCACAGTTCAGGCCGACGATGCGGTCACGCAGCGCGTACAGGATCTCATCCATCTCAAACACCGCCGGCAGCGTTTCGATCAGCACGGTCACCTTGATCTGGCCGTGCGGCAGGCCGAGCATGCCTTCGATGTGCGACAGCGCGGTCTCCCACAGCGCCGCCTCTTCCATGCTCTGCAGCTTGGGCAGGTAGAAGTACGGGCCGCGATCCTTGGCCTGCAGGGTGCGGGCGTTGTGGAAGGCGAACACCGCCGCGTCGAACAGGCCACCAGCGATGAACTGGCCATCGATGCGCACGTGCTTCTCGTCCAGGTGCCAGCCGCGCGGGCGTACGATCAGCACCGCCTGTTCGTCGTATGGGCGCAGGGCGTAGTGCTTTCCATTGGGTGCGGTGTATTCGAGATCGCCACGCACCGCGGCAGCCAGCGACTGCTGGCCGGCCAGCAGGTTGCGCCAGGTCGGCGAGGTCGAATCCTCGAAGTCGGCCATGAACACCTTGGCGCCGGAGTTCAGCGCGTTGATGACCATCTTCGGGTCGGTCGGGCCGGTGATCTCGACGCGGCGGTCCTGCAGCGCCGCCGGCAGCGGGGCAACACGCCAGTCGCCGCTGCGGATCGCGGTGGTGTCTTCGCGGAAGTCCGGCAGGCCGCCCTGGTCGAAGAACGCCTGACGCTCCCGACGGGCCTGCAGCCGTGCCTGCCGGCCCGGTTCCACCGCGCGGTGCAGCGACACCAGCAGGGCCAGCAGCGGCGCCGGCAGCAGGGTGTCCTGGCCGGCCACGCGGGTCGCCAGGGCGATGCCGGGGGTGGCCTTGCTGGCGGGGGTGGGAACAGCGGAAGCGACGGCGGACATGGGGCGACTCCAGCGGTGGGGGAACGCCTCCACGGTGCCGTCGGCGCCGAGTATTTGGCAAAACAGTTTTTGCAATGCTCTACATAAGTTGTGCTAATACTTGTGACACGATGAGCACACGCCCCCCGCCAAGTCCGCGTTTTTCCTACAAATCCGACCGGTTGAAGCCGCTGCGCGCGTTCTGCCAGACCGTGCGCCTGGGGTCGGTCTCACGGGCGGCTGAGGCGCTTTTCGTTAGCCAGCCGGCCATCAGCCTGCAGCTGCAGGCCTTGGAGCGAGAGCTGGGGGTGCCGTTGTTCGAGCGCAGCGGGCGCCGCCTGGTGCCCAGCCGCGAGGGCCAGCTGCTGTACGAGATGGCACAGCCGCTGGTGGAGAACCTGGATGGGCTGGAGGCGCGTTTCCGCGACAAGGTGCGCGGCCTGGACGCGGGCGAGCTGAACATCGCCGCCAACAGTTCAACCATCCTGTACCTGCTGCCGAAGATCGTCGAACGCTTCCGCCTGCACCATCCGGACGTGCGCCTGACCCTGCACAACGCGATCAGTGCCGATGGCACCGACCTGCTGCGCGAGGATGCCGCCGACCTGGCGATCGGCTCGATGACTGATGTGCCGGCCGATCTCAGCTACGCACCGGCCTACCGTTTCGAGCAGGTGCTGATCGCGCCGCACGACCATCCGCTGGCCAGCGGTGGCGAGCTGGAACTGGCCGACATCGCGCGTTTTCCGCTGGTGCTGCCACCGAAGCGGCAGATCACCTACCGCCTGGTCGACCAGGTATTCCAGCGCCACCGCATCGCCTACACCGTGGCATTGGAAGTGGGTGGCTGGGAGGTGATCAAGCAGTACGTGGCGATGGGCATGGGCATTTCCATCGTGCCGGCGCTGTGCCTGAACGAGGCTGACCGCGAGCGGCTGGCGGCGCGGTCGATGAAGCGCTGGTTCCCGGAACGCAGTTACGGGGTGATCGTGCGGCGTGGCAAGGCGTTGTCGGCGCAGGCGCGGGCGTTCATCGAGCTGATCCAGCCGGAGTTGTTCAGCCCGCGCGATTACGACCAGAGCGGGCATTCCGAGCGGTGAGGGGTGTTCGGCAGGGCTGCGCCCTGCACCTGCCGAAGCCGAAGCAACGGCAACAGCGGGCTATCCGTGGGATGGCGGGGCGGCGTGGGTGGGCAGGACACGCCGTAAACCCGTCCATGGGGGCTCGATGGCGCCATCCATGGCGCCAACGGTCCTGCCCACCCACGCCGTCCCGCCTCTGACAGATTCCCGCGATCTGTCGGGGTCGGATCCAGTTGCTGCGCAATGGGCTCTGACCCCCGCTGCAAATGATCGAAACCGGATTTTGTAGAGTCGAGCCATACTCGACTGGCGGAAAAGCGATCGAAGAAGGCGACAAGCCCGGTGCCGGTCTGGCTAGACTGGCCCCATGTCCATCGAACTCCGCCACCTGCGTTACTTCCTCGCCGTTGCCGATACGCTGCACTTCGGCCAGGCGGCTGAGCGGCTGGGTATGTCGCAGCCGCCGCTCAGCCAGCAGATCCGCCAGCTGGAAGACCTGATCGGTGCGCGCCTGTTCGTGCGCAGCCATCGTCGTGTGCAGCTGACGCCTGCCGGTGAGCTGCTGCAGGAACGTGCACGCGCCATCGTGCAGCAGGTGGAAACGGCGGTGGACGAGGTGCAGCGCGCGCAGCGCGGTGAGCAGGGTGAGCTGCGCATCGGATTGACCCGCGCCACGCCGCTGTCGCCGCAGATTCCGCGTTCAATCCTGCAGTACCGCCAACGCTATCCGCAGGTGCGGCTGCAGCTGAGCGAGATGAACACCCTACAGCAGATCGATGCACTGCTCGATGGCAGCCTGGACGTGGGCATCATCCGCAAGCGCGCGTTGCCGCCGGAACTGGTTGCGCACAGCCTGTTCGTCGATCCGCTGGCGTTGATCGTGCATGCCGATCACCCTGCCCTGCGCAGACTGTCGAAACAGGGCACGCTGTCGCTGCGCGACTTCGCGCAGGAGCCGTTCGTGGCGTTCCGCCGCAGTGCCGGTGCCGGCATCCACGACCACATGATCGCGCTGTGTGCGGCGGCGGGATTCACCCCGCGCATCGTGCAGGAGGCGGGCGAGGCATCGACGCTGATCAGTCTGGCCGCTGCCGGTCTCGGTGCGGCGATCCTGCCGTCGTCCTGTGATCACATCCGGGTGGAAGGCGCGCGCTTCGTGGCGCTGGCCGATGCCGGGGCGCATTCGGAAGTGCAGCTGGCGTGGCACCGCGAGGGTGTGACGCCGCTGATCCGCAATTTTGCTGGGCTGCTGCGTGAGGCGTTCGCGGAAGGGTGAGGCGCAACTCACCCGGTAGCGGCCAACCTTGGTTGGCCCACGGCCACGGCGCCGACCAAGGTCGGCATCTACCAGAGCAGGTTCACGCCGTCACCGGCTGAGGGGCGCGCTGCTGCAGCGCCCAGACGATGCCACCGCCGATCAGGGTCAGCACGGCGGCGAACAGGCACACACCCAGCCAGTCCCACGCTGCATAGGCCAGGCCGCCCACACCACCGAGCACGCTCGAACCCAGGTAGTAGGCGAACAGGTACAGCGCCGACGCTTCGGCGCGCATCGCACCGGCGCGGCTGCCGACCCAGCTGCTGGCCACCGAGTGACCGCCGAAGAAGCCGAACGTCACCAGCGCGATACCGAGTGCCATCGTGCTCAGCCACGGCATCGCCAACAGCACGATGCCGGCACCAATCAGTGCGAACGAGATCGACAGGATGCGGCCGCGGCCGTAACGCGTCGCCTGCTGTCCCATCCACGCCGAGCTGAAGGTGCCCACCAGATAGACGCTGAAGATCAGGCCGACCACGGTCTGGCTTAGATGGTACGGCGGCGCCAGCAGGTGGTAGCCCAGGTAGTTGTAGAGGGTGACGAACACGCCCATCAGCACGAACGAGGTAGCGAACAGCCAGGGCAGGCCCGGGTCGGCGAACAGCGTGCGCCAGCGCGACGGCAACTGGCGCAGGCCGCCGCGACGTGCATGGAAGTGCCGCGACGGTGGCAGCTGCAGCCACAGCAGCACGGTACTGGCGATGGCGATGATCGAAACCACGCCGATGCCCCAGCGCCAGCCCCAATGGTCGGCGATGATGCCGGCCAGCAGGCGCCCGCTCATGCCACCGATGGCGTTGCCGCCGATGTACAGGCCCATCGCCAGGCCCAGCGCGCGGCTGTCCATTTCCTCGACCAGGTACGTCATCGCCACTGCCGGCACGCCGCTCAACGCCAGGCCGAGCAGCGCGCGCAGCACCAGCAGCGTGGTCCAGTCATCCACCAGCGCCGTGCACAGCGACAGCGTGGCCGAGGCCAACAGCGCGACGATCATCAAAGGACGGCGGCCGACCGCATCGGACAGCAGGCCGGCCAGCAGCATCGCCACCGCCAGCGTGCCGGTGGTCAACGACAGCGACATCGCGCTGCCGGCGGCGGACACACCGAAATGACGGCTGAACTCCGGCAGCAGCGGCTGCACCGTGTAGAGCAGGCCGAAGGTGGAGAAACCGGCCAGGAACAGCGCCAGCGCGGTGCGGCGGAAGGCCGGTGTGCCCTGCTGGATGCGGGTCTCGGCGATGGGATCGACAGTGGGGGGGCGGCGTTCGACTGCCGCCGCGGTTTCGCCAGTCATGGGATCGATGGGCCGGTGGGGCGGCCAAGCGTGGGAGGGAACGGGCCTCAGACTAGGCCCGTCCATCCAGTCGATCCATAACCTGATAGGTCAGGATTGATACATAAGAAGTATCAATTCAGCTTACAGACGCTGCCACTCGAAACCGTCGCCACGACGGTAGTACACCGCCACGGCGCGGCCGTAGAGCTTGTCGGCGTCAACGAAGCCGAAGAAGCGACCGTCGAAGCTGTTGCCACGGTGGTCACCCAGCACCAGTACCTTGCCGTCCGGCACCACCAGGTCAGCGATGTCCGGGCCGCCGCCCATGTCCAGGTCGAGGCTGGCATGGCGGTCGCCGAAGGCCTCCACGTCCTGCAGGTCGGCAATCTGCAGCGGCTGGCCGTTGATGCTCAGATGGCCTTCGCGCAGCTGCACATGATCACCGGCCACTGCAGCCACGCGCTTGATCAGGCGGGTGCCGTCGGCCGGTGAATCGAACACCGCCACTTCACCGCGCTGCGGAACGCCGGTCGACATCAGTTCCTTGCCGGTGAACGGCAGGCGCAGGCCATAGGCGCGCATGTCCACCACCACCCGATCGCCGGGCTGCAGGGTCGGCTGCATCGAGCCGCTGGGCACCACGTAGTGGTTGGCGAGGGTATCGCGGGCGGCGGCGAGCAGGCCAAGCATCACCAGCAGCGGCAGCGCCTCCTTCTTCAGCCAGGCCAGCGCGCGTTCGGAAAAGGGAGGACGGGCAACAGCATCCATGACAGGCTCCGGGTGGTTGGTAGCGGTATCAGACCACATGCGGGCGCAGGAGGTTCCCGCGCCTGGAACCTGTAGAGCCGAGCCCATGCTCGGCTTGCTCTTGTAGCGTCGAGCTTGCTCGACTGAGGCGCAGAGCAGTCGAGCAAGCTCGACTCTACGTAACGGCAGCCGAGCATGGGCTCGGCTCTACAATACGGGTTACGCAGGTTTTACGCGCCGGCCCGGCCGCGGGCATCGCACCTTTACGGGCAGCACGCGCATCGTGTGCCCACCGCGCCACAGGGCGCATTCCGCAAGGTGTTGTATGACCCTCCTGGTGATCCGCCACGCGTCTTCGTCGGCGCCGCGCCCGCAGCTGCCGGCGCAGCTGAGCGGCCATCGCGTGCTGTGCAGCGACTGCGCCAGCCTGTCCGAAGTGCGCCAGTGCCTGTGCCAGCCGCAGGCGCGCTCGGCCGACTGGGTACTGCTGGATGTCGGCGCCGCCGACGAGGCGCAATGGCAGGCCGAAGGTGGCGCGCTGCAGGCGGCGCTGGAACGGCTGCCGGCGCAGTACATCGAGCTGCAGGCCCCCAGCGAGCCCGGCCTGGATGCGCGCCTGCGCCTGCAGCATGGCCCCGCCGCGGTGGTGGTGGACCAGCGCAGCCAGCAGGCCGGGTATCCATTGTCGCTGGCCATTGTCGGCCGCCGTCTGGCACAGGAGGGCTGAGCCATGTCGATCTTCATCATCCGTGGCCCGGAAGCGGCCGGTGCCCTGATCCGCACCGCGATGCCGCTGCCGGCACCGGTCCTGAAGTCACTGGTGCATCGCGCGATCGACGCCGGTACCAGCGTGGCGATCCGTGCCTGTGGTTCGGAACAGGAACTGCTGGACGCGCTGCGCGTGGCTGACCACAGCCGCGGCGAGGTGACCCTGCTGGATCCGGGTGCGTGTGCCAACAGCCTGCGCCTGCAGCGCCTGCTGCCGTACCTGCACAACGCCTACGTGGAAGTGCATGACGACGGCGCGGTGGCCGAGCCGTGCCTGCCGGCGGGTGTCGGTCAGCGGCTGGGCATCGCTGCTGGGTATGGCGCGCAGAGTTATGTGCTGGCGCTGGATATCGCGCTGGATCACCTGGGCCTGGCCGAGCAGGCGAACCGGGTGCACGTGGGGACGTAAGCCGCTTGTGTAGAGTCGAGCTTGCTCGACTGGCTTTTCGTGGAAAGACCGTCGAGCAAGCTCGACGCTACACAAAGAAAAACGGCGGGGTTCCCCCCGCCGTTTTCGCTTTCTTATTTCAGCCCGCGGAACTTCAGCAGCGGTTCCACCGACGGGTCCTTGCCGCGGAAATCGCGGTACAGGGTCGACAGCTCCACGCTGTTGCCGCGCGAGAGGATCTTGTCGCGGAACTCCTGGCCATTGGCCGCCGTCAGGCCACCGTGTTCGGTGAACCACTGGTAGGCGTCATGGTCCAGCACTTCGGCCCAGAAGTAGGCGTAGTAACCGGCCGAGTAACCACCACCCCAGATGTGGTCGAAGTAGGTGGTGCGGTAACGCGGCGGCACCTGCGGCAGGTCGACCTTGAACTTCTTCAGCGCACTGGCTTCAAAGGCGCCGACATCCTGCAGCGGCGCATCGGCCTTCTGCGTATGCCAGGCCAGGTCCAGCAGCGCGGCCGACAGGTACTCGGTGGTCGCGTAGCCCTGGTTGAAGCTGCGTGCCTTGAGGATCTTGTCGACCAGTTCCTGCGGCATCGCCTCGCCGGTCTTGTAGTGCTTGGCGTAGTTGGCGAACACCTTCGGATCCAGCGCCCAGTGCTCGTTGAACTGCGACGGGAACTCGACGAAATCACGCGAGGTGGCGGTGCCGGCAATCGACGGGTACTTCACGTTCGAGAACATGCCGTGCAGCGCATGGCCGAACTCATGGAACATGGTGGTGACGTCGTCGAAGCTGATCAGCGCAGGCTGGCCGGCGGCCGGCTTGGTGAAGTTGCAGACGTTGTAGACCACCGGCTTGGCACCGGTCAGGCCGTCCTGCTCGACGAACACGTCCATCCAGGCGCCGCCGGACTTGCTGTCACGCTTGAAGTAGTCGGTGTAGAACAGGGCCAGCGAGGTGCCGTCCTTGTCGAACACTTCATACACCTTCATGTCCGGGTTGTAGGTCGGAATGTCGGTACGCGGCTTGAAGGTGATGCCGTACAGCTGGGTGGCGGCGTAGAAGACGCCGTTCTGCAGCACGTTGTCCAGTTCGAAGTACGGCTTGATCTGCGACTCGTCCAGATCGTACTTGGCCTTGCGCACCTGCTCGGCGTAGAAGTCCCAGTCCGAGGCAGCGACCTGGAAACCACCCTTCTGCGCGTCGATCACCTTCTGGATCTCGCCGGCCTCGGCGCGCGCCTTGGCGGTGGCGGCCGGCACGGTGTCGGTCAGCAGCTTGAGCGCGGCGGCCGGGGTCTTGGCCATCTGGTCGCCCAGCTGGTAGTCGGCGAAGGTGTCGAAGCCGAGCAGCTTGGCCTTCTGCGCACGCAGCTGGGCCAGGCGCTGCACGGTCTGCCGGGTGTCGTTGGCATCGCCACGCTCGGCGCGGGTTTCCGAAGCCTTCAGCACGGCGGCACGCTGGTCGCGGTCGCTCAGCGAGCCGAGCACCGGCTGCTGGGTGGTGTTCTGCAGCGGCAGCAGGAACTTGCCATCCAGCTTGCGTTCCTTGGCGGCAGCCGCAGCGTTGTTGATCGCATCTTCGTCCAGGCCGGCCAGCTTGGCCTTGTCATCGACAACGACGGCAGCAGCGGCGGTGGCGGCCACCAGGCGGGTGTGGAACTGGGTGGAGAGAGTGGTCTCTTCCACGTTGAGCTTGCGCAGGGTGGCCTTGTCGGCGTCGGACAGCTGCGCACCGGCGCGCACCAGACCGTCGTAGTAGTGCTCGACCAGGCGCTTCTGCACCGGGTCCAGCTCCAGCGTGTCACGCTGGTCGTACAGCGACTTCACGCGCGCGAACAGCTTCGGATCGAGGTTGATCTCGTCCTGGTGCGCGGCCAGCTTCGGCGCCACGTCTTCCTGGATCTTCTGGCGCGCATCGTTGGTATCGGCCTGGACCAGGCCGAAGAAGATGCGCGACACGCGGTTCAGCGTCTCGCCGCTGCGCTCCATCGCCACGATGGTGTTGTCGAAGGTGGCCGGCTCGCTGCTGTCAGCGATCTTGCGCACGTCGGCCAGGTGCTGGCGCATGCCTTCTTCGAACGCCGGCAGGTAGTCGCTGTCCTTGATCTTGTCGAACTGCGGCGCCTGGAACGGCAGCGTGCTGGCGCTCAGCAGCGGATTGGTGGAGGCTTCGGCCGGCTGCTGGGCCGGGGCTTTCTGGGCATCGGACACGGGGGTGGACTCCTTGCCGGAACAGGCCGCCAGCGCCAGGCTGATGGCGGCGGCCAGGACTACGGTACGCGACATGTAAAACACTCCTTGGGCAGACGGTACGGGATACCAGCCCTCCACCCTACTCCTGTCGCGCTCGCCCGGCATGTGCCGGACGTGGCGTCTATGCGGCGGCCTGCGGCCGGCTCAGACCGTACCGCGGGTCTTGCCGATCCAGGGCCGGTAGAACTCGCGGATGGCGGCCATGTCGGCGGCGTCATCGCCGGTCGGCGTGAACAGCGGGCCGATGCCGATGGTCTTCTCCGGGTAGTGGAAATACGCGGCCAGGATCGGCACGTCGGCCATCCGCGCGATCTTCAGGAAGCCGGCCTTCCAGTCCTTCACGGCCTTGCGGGTCCCCTCGGGCGTGATGGCGAACCACATCTTCTCGTTGTTGCGCAGCAGGTCCACCGCCTGGCCCACCGTCCCCTGCGGCGAGCTGCGGTCCAGCGGGATCACGCCCAGCTTGTGCAGCAGCGGGCCGAGCGGCCACCAGAACAGCGATGCCTTGCCCAGCACCTTCACCTTCATGCCCAGCGCGATCTTCGCGGCCATGCCCCACAGGCCGTCCCAGTTGGACGAATGCGGGGCGATGATGAAGACCAGCCTGGGGATGTCAGGCAGGGTACCGGTCACCTTCCAGCCGCCCATGCGCAGGGTGCAGCGCGCCAGCCAGCGCAGGAAGGCGTTGGGTTTGACCTGCGGCATCTGCGGCGGCACGGCCGGCAGCAACGAAGTCGGGTTGTTCAAGCAATCACTCCCAGTCACGTGATGAGCGCCCGCGCTTGATCTGCGCGCGCCCGCGTTTGGCGTCCAGACGACGCAGTTTCGACCCGAGGGTCGGCTTGGTGGCCTTGCGCGGCTTGGGCACGCTCAGCCCGGCCTGGATGAAGGCCGCCAGCCGATCGCGCGCATCCTCGCGATTGCGATCCTGGGTCCGGAAACGTTGCGCGTCGATGACCAGCACGCCTTCGCCGGTCATGCGCCGGTCACGCCGCGCCAGCAGGCGCGCGCGCAACGGTTCGGGCAACGAGGGCGAGTTGGCCACATCGAAACGTAGTTCCACCGCGGTGGAGACCTTGTTGACGTTCTGGCCACCGGCGCCACTGGCACGCACGAACCGCTCGACGATCTCGCCGTCGGGGATTTCAAGCTGCGCGCTGATGGTGACCGGTCCACTGCCCATCCGCGCATTGTAGCGGCAGCCACGTGCCGGAGTGCGGCATCGCGCCCCGTATGCCGCCGATCAGGTACCGAACACGCCGCCTTCGCCTTGGCTGCGGGTATGCTGGCCGTCCCATGTACTGCAGGAAGCCCCGCATGACCCGCACCGCACCCGCCCTGCCGTCCCTGCTGCGCCGCGCCGCCCTGCTGCTGGCGCTGGCCGTGGCCAGCGTTCCGGCCCTGGCCGCGCCGCCGACCGATGGCGACATCAACCGCCTGCTGTCGGCGTCACGCGCGCAGAGCATGATCGACACCATGCTGCCGCAGATCGAGGCGATGCAGCAGCAGCAGTTCCAGCAGGTAGCCGCACAGCGCCAGCTCAATGCCCAGCAGCAGGAACAGCTGAAGCGGATCCAGGCGCGGACCAGCCAGACCCTGCGCCAGGCCCTGTCCTGGCAGCAGCTGCGGCCGATGTACGTGGACCTGTACAAAAAGACCTTCAGCAAGGAAGACGTGCTGGCGATGGCCGAGTTCTACGAGAGCGCGGCCGGCCAGAGCCTGCTGGACAAGACCCCGGCGCTGATGCAGAACGTGATGGTGGCAATCCAGGCGCGCATGCAGCCGCTGTTCGCGGACCTGCAGAAGGATCTGGAAGCGATCGTCAACGAGCCGGAAAAGAAATGAGGTAGTGCCGGCCGCTGGCCGGCTCCCCATTACATCTGGAATCGCGCAGATGCCGGCCAGCGGCCGGCACTACCATCAATCGGTATCCACCTGCCAACCAAACAGGTCCAGCGCCTTCTGGAACCCGCCGTCCAACGGCGCACGCACGTCCACCGTGCCACCGTCCGGATGCGGGAAGCGCAGGCGCTCGGCGTGCAGCAGCATGCGGTGCACGCCCTGCATGCGGAAGATGCGGTTGTGGCGGCCATCGCCGTGGCTGGTGTCGCCGATCATGTGATGCGAGAGGTGCTTGAGGTGCCGGCGGATCTGCCGGAAGCGTCCGGTCTGCGGCTGGCAGCGCAGCAGTGCGTAGCGCGAGCTGGTGAATTCACCGACCGGCACCGACAGCTCGCCGGTGGCCAGGCGCTGGAAGTCGGTGATCGCCGGCTTTTTCACCGGCTTGCCCGGGCCGCCGTCCAGATCATGATCGACCTGCCAGGTGAGCTCGGCCGGCCAGCCCCGGCAGATCGTCAGGTAGTCCTTCAGCACTTCGCCGCCCATCAGGGCCTTGCCCAGCGCACTGGCGGTATCGCGGTCGAAGGCCAGCAGCAGGCAGCCACTGGTGGCCCGGTCCAGGCGATGCACGAGGAAGATCGGGCGGCCCAGCTGCTCGCGCAGGCGGTCGGCCAGGAAGTCGTCTTCGCCACGGGCCAGCTTGCTGTCGTGGACCATCAGCCCGGCAGGCTTGTTGACCACGGCCAGGCGCTCATCCAGGTGCAGCAGCTGCAGGGGCGGGGTGTCGGTCTCGACCGCGGCGAGGGTATCGGGTTCGGTGCTCACGGCAGGATTATCGGGGCTGGGCACTGAATGGGGTAGAGCCGGCCGCTGGCCGGCTGTCTCCGGGCAGTCGGATGGCTGCGGTTGCCGACCAGCGGCCGGCAACCGCGTGCCAACCAAGGTTGGCACCTACCTGTAGAGCGGTCAGGCGCTGCGCACGGCCAGCAGCTCGCCATTGCCCACCGGCACCAGGCTGGTGCTGAAGTCCGGATCAGCGTCCAGCAGCACGCGCAGCGGTTGCATCTCTTCCGCATGCGAGGTGGCGTTGTCCACCACCAGCAGGCCACCGGGACGCAGCACGCGGCGCATCTGCGGCCACCAGCCGGCGTACTGCCCGCGGTCCGAATCGAGGAACAGCAGGTCGATGCAGGCATCGGCGGCCTGCGCCAGCCAGAGCCCGGCATCGCCATGGACCAGGCTGATGCGATCACCCAGGCCACTCCGTGCAAACGTGGCTCGCGCCATCGCCACCTTGTCGTCGGCGTACTCCAGCGTGGTCACGTGGCCGTCGATGGCTGTGGCTGCCTCGGCCAGCCACAGCGTGGAATAGCCGTTGGACGTACCGATTTCCAGCACCCGGCGAGCGTTGCCGAAGCGCACCAGCACCGACAGGAATTCACCGGTGTCGGGCGTGATGTTGAGCATGCGTCGGCCGCGCTCGCTTTCGCGTGCGTCGTTGTCGGCGCCGAAGCGGATCAGTTCGTCCTTGAGTGCCTGCAGCATGGGGCCTACTTCCACCACGCGCGCAGCAGCGCCACTGCGCCGACCGCACCGGACAGCCAGCTCCACGCCGGCACGTCGCCCCAGTACCAGCCCGGCGGCTGCAGCACATACATCAGTGCAGCGATGGCCAGCAGGCCGACACCGGTGATCGCGCCGACCGCATGCTTCTGCAGGCGCTGCACGCTGGCATCCAGTGCGGCCAGGTCGCGCGAACGCATCGACAGTTCGTGGCGGCCTTCCACCTGCTGGGTCAGCCAGGCGTGCACCAGGCGCGGCATGTCCGGCGCATGGGTCATGATTTCCGGCAGGCGCTTGCCGATCTCGCGTACCACCCGGCGCGGGCTGTAACGTTCGCGCAGGATCCTTGCCAGCACTGGCTTGGCCACCGCCCAGATGTCGATCTGCGGGTCGAGCTGGCGGCCGACGCCTTCGATGTTCAGCAGGGTCTTCTGCAGCAGGATCAGCTGCGGCTGCAGGGTCAGCTGGTAACGCTGGGCCACGCGGAACAGCTTCATCAGCACTTCGGCCAGCGAGATCTGCGACAGCGGCCGGGTGAAGTACGGCTCGCACACCGAACGCACGGCGGCCTCGAGGTCATCGATGCGCACGTTGTCCGGCATCCAGCGCGCCTGCACGTGCAGTTCGGCGATGCGGCGGTAATCGCGGTTGAAGATGGCCATGAAGTTCTCGGCCAGGTAGTACTGATCTTCCTGCGAGAGCTGGCCCATGATGCCGAAGTCCAGCGCGATGAAACGCGGGTTGGCGCGGCGCGCCGGATCGGTGTCGACCCAGATGTTGCCGGCGTGCGCATCGGCGTGGAAGAAGTTGTCGCGGAACACCTGGGTGTAGAACACCCGCACGCCCTTGGCGGCCAGCGCCTTGCGGTCGATGCCGGCCTTGTCCAGTGCGGCGATGTCATCGGACGGGATGCCCCACACGCGTTCCAGGGTCAGTGCCCGCTCGGCGGTGTGGCTCCAGATCACTTCCGGCACGTACAGATCGTCGCTGTTTTCCCAGAAGCGGCGCAGCACGCTGGCATTGGCGCCTTCGCGCTGCAGGTCCAGCTCGGCAGCCAGGGTGTTCTCGACTTCGGCCACCACTTCGCGCGGGCGGATCTTGTCGGCGCGCGGGTGGGTGCGCTCGACCAGGGCAGCCAGCGAATTGAGCAACGCGATATCGGCGTCGATCTGCTTCTCGATGCCCGGGCGCAGCACCTTGACCACCACCTGGCGGCCATCGGCCAGCGTGGCTGCGTGCACCTGCGCGATCGAGGCCGAGGCCAGCGGTTCGGTATCGAAGCTGGCGAAGGCCTCGCTGACCGGCAGGCCCAGCGCTTCCTCGACGATGCGACGCGCGGTCTCACCATCGAACGGCTTGACCCGGTCCTGCAGCAGGGTCAGTTCATTGGCCACATCCGGCGGCACCAGGTCGCGGCGGGTGGACAGGATCTGGCCGAACTTGACGAAGATCGGGCCCAGATCCTGCAGTGCCAGGCGCAGGCGTGCACCGCGCGACTGAGCAGCGATGTCGGCCGAGGCGCGCGGCACGAACGGCTTGGCCAGGCGCAGCCAGCGCTCGGCGGGAGTGCCCTGCAACAGGTCGTCGAGGCGGTAACGCAGGATCACCCGGCCGATGCGGCTGGCACGCAGCACGGCCTTCATGCGGCACCCCGCAGACGCTGCACACGGGCACCGAGGCGTTCGACGTCATCGCGCAGCACGTCCACATCGTCGTGGAAGGCATCCAGCTCGGCGCGCGGCACCACGTCACGCGATTCCTCGGTGATGAACTCGGCGGCGCTGTGGGCCAGGTCGATCGCGCCCTGGCGCGCATGCTGCAGGGCGCTGCGCAGGGTGTTGGCCACCTGCACGCCCAGCACTTCGCCGAACACGCTGACGAACGGCTGCTGCCAGTCAGGATCGAAGCCCTTGGCCAGCTGCTGCAGGCGACGCGCCAGTTCGGCATCACCGGCCACGCGCACGCGACCCTTGCCGTTGTTGTCGCCGCGCCGTGCGTTGGCCAGCAGCGGCAGCTGCGCCAGCACGCCGGCCAGGCTGCTGCGCACGGCCAGGTCGGCTTCCTGCGCGTCCACCGGGCCGACCCGCAGTGCATCACCGTCGACGCTGATGCGCATGGCCAGCGACGGCGCTTCCAGGGTCAGGTCGATATGCCGGCCATCCAGACTGGCCAGCGCGTGGCGGGTATCCGGATCCAGCGCCAGCGCGCGGTTCAGGGCGATCTGCAGGGCGCGGCCAGCGACCGGCTTGAGGGACTTGAGCAGGGAGAGAGCCATGTGCGCATTCTACCTGCGTGGGTGGGGGGCTTGGGCCGGGCTGCCGCCCGGCACCCGCAGATGCAACAGCAACGGCAACGGCAACAGCCGAAGCAACAGCGGGCATTCCGTGGGTAGGCGGGATGGGGCCGGTTGCGGGGGCCGCTGCAAGTCCCCCTCCGGGGCCCGGCCCAGCCGCTGGCGGCTGTGCGTTCGGGCGCTTGCGAAGCAGTGCTTCGCAAGCAAAGCGCCCTCACCCATGTAAGCTCGGTCGCCGCATGCTCGTGTGCGCTGTCCTGCGCACACGGCAAGACCGGGGTTGGGCGTCCTGCCCAACCCGCCCGAGGCATGCCTCGGGCCCATGCGGCTCACGCCCCCGCAACCGGACCCACCCCGCCTTCGACAGGTTCCTGCGATCTGCCGGAACGACTGGGGTCGGATCCCGTTGCTGCGCAACGGGCTCTGACCCAATGCTGATGGCATCTCGCGTTGGTGGATGCCGACCTTGGTCGGCGCTGGATTTCCGGGGGTGCCAACCAGGGTTGGCCGCTACTCGAGCCGGCCGTCAGGCGGTTCATCTGTACCTCACCTGTGCGGCAATGGAAGGTTCATGCTGTACGGCCACGCAACGCACAGGACATCGCAACACCATGGCACGGACCCGGGTCGGCATCATCTTCGGGGGCAAGTCCTCCGAGCACGAAGTTTCGCTGCAGTCGGCGAAGAACATCCTCGATGCGCTTGATCGCGAGCGCTTCGAGCCGGTGCTGGTCGGTATCGACAAGCAGGGCCAGTGGCATCTGAGCCAGCCGGATACCTTCCTGATCAATGCCGATGATCCGTCGCGCATCGCGCTGCATCGGTCCGGTACGTCGCTGGCGGTGCGCCCGGGTGTGGAACAGGCACAGCTGCAGCCCTCCGATGCGGCCAGCGCGCTGGGCCAGATCGATGTGGTGCTACCGATCGTGCACGGGCCGCTGGGCGAGGACGGTGCGCTGCAGGGGCTGCTGCGCATGGCCAACCTGCCTTTCGTCGGTTCTCCGGTACTGGGCTCGGCGGTGGCGATGGACAAGGACGTGACCAAGCGCCTGTTGCGCGACGCTGGCCTGCAGGTGGCGCCGTGGCTGTGCATCCGACGTCACCAGGCCGCTGACGTCGATGTCGATGCGGTGATCGCGCAGCTCGGCCTGCCGCTGTTCGTGAAGCCGGCAAACCAGGGTTCGTCGGTGGGTGTGAGCAAGGTCAAGGATGCAGCGGGCTTCGCCGCGGCACTGGCATTGGCGCTGCGCTACGACCACAAGGTGCTGGTCGAATCGGCGGTGGTCGGCCGTGAGATCGAGTGCGCGGTGCTGGGCAACGAACAGCCGCAGGCCAGCCTGTGCGGCGAGGTGGTGGTGCACGACGAGTTCTACGCCTACGACACCAAGTACATCAACGAGGATGGCGCCGAGGTGGTCGTGCCGGCGGATATCGATGCTGCAACCCAGGCGCGTATCCAGCAGATCGCGCTGCGGGCCTACCAGGCGCTGGAGTGTGCGGGCATGGCGCGCGTGGATGTGTTCCTCACCGCAGACGGCGAGATCGTCATCAACGAGGTCAACACGCTGCCGGGCTTCACCCGCATCAGCATGTACCCGAAGCTGTGGGGCGCCAGCGGTGTGGACTACACCACGCTGATCACGCGCCTGATCGAACTGGCGCTGGAGCGCCATGAAGCTGATCGCGGATTGCACAGCGCTGTGTAGCAGCGCTCTCTGTAGAGTCGAGCCATGCTCGACTGCTTTTCATGAGTCGAGCATGGCTCGACTCTACAAAGATGCGTGCCGACCAACGGTCGGCACCCACCGGAAAGAACAGTGCCGGCCAGCGGCCGGCACTACCCAGCGGTCTTCTAGCCGCGCTTGCGGAACATCGAAATCACTGCCAGTACCAGGAACACAACGAACAGGATCCAGGCGATGTTGCTGGCGGCACCGGCGATGCCGGAGAAGCCGAGCACGGCAGCGATGATGGCGATGACGAAGAAAATAACGGCGTAATGCAGCATGGTGCTCCTCGCAGATGTCCGGGCCGTTGGATGGCGTGGGTCCATCCTCCCGATCTGGCGGTGTGCAACCAGTGATGGCGACCTATGCGGCAGATGAAGCCTTCAGCCTGCGCAGCCCTTCTTCAATGCTGACCTGCGGCACGTAGCCGAAGTCACGGCGCGCCGGCTCCATGCTGTACCAGTGCGGCGTGCACAGCTGCTCGGCCAGGAAGCGGGTCAGCGGCGGCTCGCCACGCAGGCGCAGCAGCGGCCACAGCCGCTCGCAGACCGCACCGATGCGATAAGCGGTCTTGAAGCTGATCGCCTTGTCCACCGTTGGTGCCCCCACCGCGGACAGCAGCTTGTTGACCAGCTCGCGCATGGGCAGCGGTTCGCCGTTGGAAATGAAGTAGGCCTTGCCCGCACACGCGGCACCCGGTGCCAACGCTTCGAAGGCGAGGAAATGCGCGAGCGCGGCGTTGTCGATGTAAGTGGTATCCACCTTGTTGTTGCCATCGCCCACCAGACGCAGGCGGCCCTGCCGCGCACGTTCTGCCAGGCGTGGCACCAGTTGCTGATCGCCCGGGCCCCAGATCAGGCGCGGGCGCAGCGCCACCGTCGCCAACGAGGCGTCATTGGCCGCCAGCACGCGCTGTTCGGCAATCGCCTTGGTCGCCGCATACGGTGCCTGGAAATCCTCGCCGTACGGCACCTCATCAGCCCCCAGGCCTTCCACCGGGTGGGTCGCGCGGTGGGTCACGCTGGGCGTGGAGGTGTAGACCAGCCGGCTGATGCCGTGCGCGCGGCAGGCGGCGATCACGTTGTCGGTGCCGACCACGTTGGCCTGGTGGTAGCTGTCATAGCTGCCCCAGGCGCCGGCCTTGGCGCCGTTATGGAACACCGCATCGACGCCGGCCACTGCATGCAGCACGGCCTGCGCATCGGCCAGATCGCCACGGATCTGGCCCACGCCCATGGCCTGCAGTTCCGGGTAGTGGCTGCGGTTGAACGCCAGCACCTGGTGGCCACGTTCGACCAGCCCACGGCACAGCGCCTGGCCAAGGAAACCACCACCACCGGTGACCAGGATCTTCATGCGCGCTTCTCCAGTTCGGCGCTGGCCCAGACGGCGAGCTTCTCGCGGCCGATCTTGGCGTTGTGACGGATATCGACGGGGAACGCGGGGTGCATCAGTACGTGCTGCAGGTTCGCCTCGGGCAATCGCAGGGTGGCCTGGGCGCGCAGCGCCTCGCGCAACGCCGGGCTGTCGCTCTGGCCACGCTGCAGTTCCACGCACAGCACCGGCACCTGCGCACCCGCCGGGCCAACGCCAACCAGTGCCGTGCGCGCCACACCCGGCACGGTGTTGAACACCGGCTCCACCTGTTCGGTGTACAGCGGCCCCTGTGCGGTTTCCACGCGATGGGTCTTGCGGCCGCAGAACCACAGGCGGCCCTGCGCATCGAAGTAGCCCACGTCACCCATGCGATGCACCACGCGCGTGCTGCCATCGGCCAGCGTCTCGCGGATCTTCGCCGCCGCGGTGGCCTGCGGGCGGTTGAAGTAACTGTCGGTAGCGGTCGGTCCGGCCACGGTGATCTCGCCCACCTCGCCGGTGGCCAGCACGCGCGCCTGCGACCAGTCGGCCAACGGTGCGTCATCGATGGCGATGATGCGCACCTCATTCGGTTCAACCACGCTGCCCACGCAGGTACCGGCACCGGCCTCGGTGGCGGCACGGGTGCGCTCCAGCTCGCGGCCTTCCACCACCGCCACCGGCAGGCACTCGGTGGCGCCGTACGGGGTCCAGAACTGCGCATCGGCCGGCAACAGGCTGCGGATGGTGGCGACCACATCCGGCGGCACCGGCGCACCGGCCGAGGTCACCCGGGTCACCGTCGGCAACGGCCGGCCGTGACGGGCCAGCACCCGCATCAGCGCAGGCGAGCCAAACAGTTGGGTCACGCCGAAACGCTGGATGGCATCGTGCAGGCGTGCCGGGTCGGCCTGTGCCGGCCGGGTCGGGTCCATGTCCGGGATCACCGAGGTCAGGCCCAGCGCCGGGTCGAACAAGGCAAACGGCGGGAAGGTCGGCAGGTCCACCCCGCCCGCTTCCATGCCAAAGGCACTGCCCAGCAGCTGGATCTGGCCGACGAAATGACGGTGGCGGTAGACCACGCCCTTGGGCACGCCGGTGGAGCCGCTGGTGAACAGGATCGCGGCCATGTCCTCGCCATCGGTGGCGGCCAGCATCGCCCCCCCGTTGGCACCGGCGCGCTCCAGCGCGGCCAGCGTGGTCCCGCCCCAGCCGAGGCGGCGGCCGACGGTGACCAGGCGGGTCGCCGAGGGCGCCCAGCGCAGCGCCAACCGCGCCACGTGTGCCAGCGGAATGCCAATGAAAGCCTCCGGCTGCGCCTCATCCAGGCACTGCTTCAGCGCGCGTTTGTCGATGCCCGGGTCGACCAGCACCGGCACCGCACCCAGTTTGAACAGGGCAAACATCAACAGGAAGAACTCCGGCGACGGCCGCACCATCACCACCGTGCGCACCCCGCGACCGATCCCGTAGCCTGCCAGGCCAGCCGCCATGGCGTCGCTGCGGGCGTCCAGCTGGCGGTAATCCAGGGTCACGTCGTAGGCGGCCATGCCGTTGCCGGCGCCACGGCGGCCCGGGCAGCGGATGGCGATCTGGTCGGGCCGTTCACGCGCCAGTTCAGGCAAACGGGCGGCAATGTTGCAGGGTCGGTTCATCCGTTCATTGTCGCCGCTTACGGAATTTCTTGCGCGGCGGCCAACTTCGTGGAAAATCCGCACCCTCGTTCCTGATTCCGACTGCCGCCCGAGGCGGCTTGCCCATGCAACATCCCTGCATGACCTGCGGCGCCTGCTGCACCCAATACCGCGTGGCCTTCCACTGGATGGAATCAGACGAGGTCACCCCCGGCGGCGTACCGCACCAGCTGACCGAGGTGCTGGACCCGCATCGCCTGTGCATGCGCGGCACCCACTCCAAGCCGGTGCGCTGCGTGGCGCTGGATGCGCAGATCGGCGTGTATTCACGCTGCACGATCCACCCCAACCGGCCCAGCGTGTGCCGTGAGGTGGATGCATCGTGGGAGTACGGCAAGGCCAGCCCGCAGTGCGACAAGGCGCGCATCGCCTACGGCCTGGATCCGTTGACCCTGGCCGACTGGCGCTGGCGCGACGAAGCGGGCAACGACGACGACCACCCGGACGACAACGGCAACAGCCCGTCACCGCAGGCGCCGATCGCGGCGTAGTGGTAGTGCCGGCCGCTGGCCGGCAAGCGCGCTATGCGCGCCGGGTTCATGAGGTTGCCGGCCAGCGGCCGGCACTACCGGGATCCGCCCCGGGAACCGATCAGATCGGGTTCTTGTCCAGGAACGCGCGGATTTCCGGCACCAGCACTTCGTGCTTGTCTTCCAGCACGTAGTGGCCGGCGTCCTCGAAGGCATGCACCTGGGCCTGCGGCAGCGCGGCCTGGAAGCCCTTCAGGAAATGGTGGTCGAACACGAAGTCGCGCAGGCCCCAGCCGAGGAAGGCCGGGCGGTCGGCGAACGACGGCAGCGCTTTGCCGGCACGCTCCAGCAGCGACCAGGCCTTGTCGGCCGGCGACAGCGGGATGTCCTGCATGAAACGGATGGTGCTGATGCGGTTGGCGTAGTTGTTGTACGGCAACACGTAGGCGCGGCGCACATCGGCCGGCATCTTCCGCTCCACACCCAGCCACGAGGCACCGGACGAGAACGCGTTGAAGGTGCGGATGATCCACTCGCCGATCTTCCAGTGCCGGCCCAGCGCGATCTGCCACGGCATCTTCTTCGCTGCCGGCATCGGGAACGCGGCGGTGTTGAGCACCACCAGGCGCTTCACCTGGTCGTGGTGCGACAGCGCCCAGCCGAAGCCGATCATGCCGCCCCAGTCGTGCACGGCCAGGGTCACCGGACCGGTGATGCCCAGGTGCTTCAGCAGCGCATCAAGGTCGTCCACGCGCGACTGCAGCGTGTACTCGTAGCGGCTGTCATCGGGCTTGTCCGACAGGCCCATGCCGATGTGATCCGGCACGATGCAGCGGTACGTGTCCGACAGGCCGTCCACCAGCGTGCGCCAGTAATAGCTCCACGACGGGTTGCCGTGCACCATCACCACCACTTCGCCATCGCGCGGGCCTTCGTCGAGATAGTTCATCGACAGGCCGGGGCGGACCTCGAAGCGCTGCGGGTGGGCGGGGTAACCGGGAAGCTGGGACATCGAATCGCACCTGTAGAAAGGGCCGGTAGAACCGGCCCCTGGACACTTGGAAAAATCATCGCTGCCCATCGTGCAGCAGGTCAGCGGTGACTTTTTTTACCAGACCACTTCAGCCATCGAGCAGTTCAGGCCCGAGCCGATGCCGAGCAGCGCGATGCGATCGCCCTTCTTCAGCTTGCCCAGCTGCTTGAGCTTGCTCAGCACGATCGGCACCGAGGCCGGACCGATGTTGCCGTGCTCGCCGAAGATGGTCATGACCTTCTTCGGGTCGATGCCGAAGTTCTTGATGAACGCAGCGGTGTGCGGCTGGCTGACCTGGTGGATGACGAACTGGTCCAGCTCTTCCACGGCCCAGCCCAAGGCGATCTTGGCGGCGGTGAAGGTCTTCTGCGCCAGCTTGATGCCTTCGATCAGCAGCAGTCGGGTATCGGTGACCATGCGGTCCAGGTTGCCCAGGCACAGCTGGTTCCACTCGGTGGCCGAGCGGGTCACGCCACCCTTGTAGCGCGGCGCATCCGGCACAAGTTCCGAGCGCGCCATCACCATCGCGGCGGCGCCCGAACCCGTGGTCAGGGCGGCCAGCTCGTTGCGGAAGTCGTCGGCGGTGACGTCCGGGGCGGTCATCCGCTCCAGGGTCTTCTCGTACACCAGGTTGGCGGTCTCGCCATCCACCACCAGCGCGTAGTCGATGTCGCCGCGCTCGATCATGCGCGCCGCGATATCCATGCCGTTGATGAAGGCCAGGCAGGCATTGGCGACGTCGAAGGTCATGCACTCGTCGCTGACGCCGAGGTTGCCCGACACGATGGAGGCCGTGGACGGCTCCAGGTAGTCGCGGCTGACCGAGGTGTTGACCAGCAGGCCGACCTGCGTTGCATCGATGCCCGCGTCTTCCAGCGCCTTGCGGCCGGCCATGGTGGCGGCATCGGACGCAAGCACGCCGTTGTCCCACAGGCGGCGGGCATGGATGCCGGCGATATCGCCGAGCACGTCGGTGCGGATACCGAGGCGATCCAACGTCGGCTGCAGCCGCTCGTTGATTTCCTTGGTCGTCAGCGTGTGCGGCGCATCAACGTGTGCCAGGCCGGCGATCGAGACATTCTTGAAGAGCATCGAGGTTAGCGCCAAGGCTCAGGCAAAAGGGGGCGCTATTCTATAACCCCCGGGGCCTTCACCGCATCTTTACGAATTCAGGCTTGGCCGTATGGTGAAGCGTTCAGCGCGGCGGGCATTGGAAAGCGGCGAAGCGCTGGCTGCCATCGGCCGGAGCGGCGGCGGCCTGCACGGCATTGGCGCCTGCGCTCGGGGCCTCGTTGCGGGCCAGGGTTTCCAGCTCTTCCTGCACACGCAGCGGGTTGCGGTTGTAGAAGCCGACCTTGCTCTTCACGGTGACCACCACCTCGCCCTTGGCGATGCAGCCAGCGGGAACCGGGCCTGCCGGCAGCACGCGGGTCGCCTTGCCGGCCGGTTCGATCGGCACCCAGGTACAGGCGGTGACGGTGAGCAGCAGGGAGGAAAGCAGCAGAACGCGCATGGGCAGATCCTGGAAGGGTATGGGGGGATTCTGCCTGAACAGCCTGAATCGAGGGTAGCCGGTGGGTGAGGTCAGATCCCCCGCAGGGGAGCCTGACCCCGCCTTCGGGTCACGGAGTTGCCGGCCAGCGGCCGGCACTACCACGGCAAGGTTGCCGGCCAGCGGCCGGCACTACCGGAGGAGCCGGCCCGCCCCATGGCGGGCCGGGTATTGCCTTACTTCTTGACCGGATTGCCTTCGGCATCGATCACGGTCACCTCGCCCAGGTTCAGCGCGCGCACGGCCGCTTCGGTCTGCTTGAGGTCACCCACCACCACCCAGGTCAGCGCCTGCGGCTTGATCTCGGCGGCGGCCTGCTGCACCTGTGCCGGGGTCATCGCCTCGATCTCGGCCTTGCGGCGCAGCACGTAGTCGTCCGGACGCTTGAACTGCACGATCGAACCGATGGTCGAGGCGACCGCGCTGGCGGTCTCGTAGGCACCGGGCAGGCTCAGGGTCTGGATGTTGCGGATGCGGTTGACCTCGGCGGCGGTGGCCGGCTTGCTGCCATCGGCGAACGCGGCGATTTCCTTGCGCATTTCCGCCATCGCCGGGCCGGTCTTGTCGATCTGCACCGGCGCGCTGGCCATCCACGGGCGCTGGCCCACCGAGTTGATCGCGCTGCTGCGCGCACCGTACGACCAGTGCTTGTCCTCACGCAGGTTCATGTTCAGGCGCGAGGTGAAGTCGCCGCCGATCACGCCGTTGGCGATATCGAAGCGGGTCGAACTGGCGGCGCTGGACGGCGCCACCACCTGGCCGGCGAACAGGTTGGCCTGCACCGCACCCGGCTGGTCGATCAGGAACACGCGCGGGCCCTTCGGCAATGCCACGTCGGTGGCGGCCTTCACCTGCGGGGCGTCGCCGGCAGCCTTCCAGTCGCCCAGCTGCTTGTCCAGCAGCGGCACGATCTCGGCCAGGGTGGTGTCACCGACCACGATCAGGGTTCCGTTCTGCGGGCGCAGCCAGTCGCGGTGGAAGTCGACCAGGTCTTCGCGGGTCAGGCCGTTGATCGCTGCTTCGTCACCGCTGCCGGTGAACGGAATGGCATACGGGTGGCCCTTGCCGTACAGCAGCGGCGGCAGCACGCGCATCGCCACCGCACCCGGGTTGACCTTCTCCTGCTGGATGCCGGCAATCCAGCTCGCCTTGACCCGGTCGATCTCACCCTGCTCGAAGCGCGGTTCGCGCAGCAGGTCCCGATACAGCGCCAGCGACGGTGCCAGGTTTTCCTTCAGCGCCGACAGGTCCACGCTCATGGAGTCCAGGCCGGCCGAGGCATCCAGGCTGGCGCCCAGTGCGTCAGCAGCATCGGCGAAGGCCAGCGAGCCGAGCTTGCCGGCGCCTTCGGTCATCAGGCTCATGGTGAAGTTGGCGGTGCCCGGCTTGCGGCCCTGGTCGGCGCTGAAGCCACCCGGGAACTGGTAGCTGAACTGCACCACCGGAATCTCGTGGCGCTCGGCCAGGATCACCTGGGTGCCGTTCTTCAGCGTGGCGCGCTGCAGCGCCGGGAACTTCAGCTGCGGGAACTCGCGGGTCTGCGGTACGCCGGCCTTGCGGTCGACCTGCTCGGGCAGCGTGCTGTACTTGGGATCCACCGCAGGAACGTTGAACGGCTTCGGCGCCTGGCTCGGGTCTTCCTTCAGCGCCACACGCTCACCCGGTGCGATCACCAGGGTGTGGCTGCCCTTGTCCAGCCACTGCGCACCCAGCCGGCTCAGATCAGCGGCACTGGCCTTCTCGATGTTGGCCAGCGAGGTGCGGAAGCAGCCCGGGTCGCCGGTGAACACCGCGCACTCGGCCAGTGCGTCGGCCTTGCCACCAAAGCCGCCGATGCGCTCGATGCCGCGGATGAAGCCGGCGCGGGCACCGGTCTTGGCGCGCTCCAGCTCGGCCGCGGTCGGGCCCTGCTTGATCAGGCGGTCCAGTTCCTCGTCGATGATCTTCTCGACCTTGGCCGGGTCCTGGCCCTGCTTGACCGTCGCCATGATCACGAAGTTCGAACCCAGCTGCGAGGTCGAAAGGCCCGAGGCGATGCTGTCCACCAGTTTGTCCTGGTGCTGCAGGCGCTGGCTCAGGCGCGAGGACTTGGCGCCGCCCAGGACCTGCGCGAACAGCTGCAGCTGATCGACATCGGTGGTGCCGACCTGCGGCACGTTCCAGGCGCGGTAGATGCGCGCCTGCGGCACCTTGTCGGTCATCGTCTCGCGCGTGTCGGCGCTGCGCTTGGCCACGTTCACTGCCGGCTGCGCCATGGTCGGGCCGGCCGGGATGCTGCCGAAGTACTTGCCGACCTTTTCCTTGGCAGTGGCCAGGTCGATGTCGCCGGCCAGCACCAGCACCGCATTGTTCGGGCCGTACCAGGTGCGGAACCAGGTCTTCACGTCATCCAGCGACGCCGCGTTCAGATCGTTCATCGAACCGATCACGCCGTGGTGATACGGGTGGCCTACCGGGTACAGCGCCTTGTTGAGCTGGTCCCAGGCCTGACCGTACGGCTGGTTCTCGCCCTGGCGCTTCTCGTTCTGCACCACGCCACGCTGCTCGTCCAGCGCCGCCTGGTCGATCGCACCGACCAGATGGCCCATGCGGTCCGACTCCATCCACAGCGCCATGTCCAGCGCGGTGGTGGGCACGTTCTCGAAGTAGTTGGTGCGGTCGGTATTGGTGGTGCCGTTCTGGTTGGTGGCACCGACCTGCTTGAACGGTTCGAAGAATTCGCCGTCGTGGTTTTCGCTGCCCTGGAACATCAGGTGTTCGAACAGGTGCGCGAAGCCGGTACGGCCTGCCGGTTCGTCCTTGCTGCCCACGTGGTACCAGACGTTGACGGCGACGATCGGCGCCTTGCGATCGGTATGCACGATCACGCGCAGGCCGTTGGGCAGGGTGAACTGCTCATACGGGATATCGACCTTGGCCGGTGCGGTCGGCTTGGCCGCCAGCGCATGGGAAGGCACAAGCGTGCCCAGGGCGGTGCTGAGGGCGACGGCCAGCAGTGCAGCGCGCGGGCGAAGGGCGAGAGACATATCCGGATCCTTGGTCACATAGGTGAACCCCGATCCTAGCCTGCGCACGCAGCGGCAGGAATCGGCCAGCAGTCACTGGGGGTGTTTGCCCCTGTGCCCCATCCGCAGCGCCGATCTGCGCTGCCTGACCGGTCACAAGCGCCCGCCAGGACCGTCCGGACAGTGTCCGCAGCACATCGAATGGACAGGTGTCCGCCTACCGGACACTTCTCGACCGAACAAAAACTCTTGCAAATCAACAACTAAAAGTTGGCACGGGGATTGCTTGGTACTTCCTGCGCCAGGAAGGGCTTCAGATGAAAGCTGACTGAAGACTGAACAAATGCAGGAAACCGAAAATTTTCCTTGCAAGCCCAGAATAGGTGTACTACATTACTACCACACCACTGATCACCAACACTAAACAGGCCCCGTCATGAACGCCAAGACCATTGCCATCGCCATCGCACTGATCGCCGGCACCGCGGTTGTTTCGTCGGTGCAGGCCTCCGAATCCATCCAGACCCTGGCCACCGTGCAGGTCCGCCCGGCCGCCGACCAGCTGGCCCAGCAGGCCTGGGAACAGGCCAGCGGCATCCCGACCCTGGCCACCGTGGAAGTGCGCCCGAGCGCCGACCAGCTGGCCGAGCGCAATGGCTACGTTGCCGCCCCGGTTGCTGCCGCGATGCCGATCACCACCCTGGCCTCGGTGGAAGTGCGCCCGAGCCTGGAACAGCGCGTCGCCCTGGCCGCCGAAATGGAAGCCCAGCGCTACGCCGCCACCCTGGCTGCTGCCGCCACCAACGTCGCCAACTCGGTCATCGTCAACCTGCCGGCCCTGCAGGTGCGCCCGAGCGCCGCCGACCTGCAGGCCCTGGCCACCGAAACCGCCCAGGTCCTGCTGCGCCCGTAAGCGGTGCCGCCCTGCCCAGCGCAGGGCGTGCGCCGTAAAGGCGGCGGTCGTCGCAGGTACACTGCGCCGATGAATGCCGCGCCCCAGTTCCATGTGATCCTGTTCCAACCGGAAATCCCGCCCAACACGGGCAATGTGATCCGGCTCTGCGCCAACACCGGCGCGCAGCTGCACCTGGTCGAGCCGCTCGGCTTCGCACTGGAAGACAAGCAGCTCAAGCGCGCCGGCCTGGACTACCACGAGTACTCGCGCCTGCAGGTCCACCCCGACCTGGACACCGCGCTGGCGCGGATCGCACCGAAGCGCTTGTTCGCACTGAGTACCCGGGCCAGCGTGCGCTACGACAGCGTGGCGTTTGAAGATGGTGATGCCTTCCTGTTCGGCCCGGAAAGCCGCGGCCTGCCGCAGGACGTGCTCGATGCCTTGCCCGATGGCCGCCGCCTGCGCCTGCCGATGCGGCCGGACAACCGCAGCCTCAATCTTTCCAACACCGTTGCGGTGGTGATGTACGAAGCATGGCGGCAGCACGGGTTTGCTGGCGGCGCGTAAACCGCCTCAGGTGGGTGTGGACCGCCTCAGGTGGGTGTGGACCGCTCCTGGTGGGTGCGGACCCTGGTCCGCACTGATGCCCGGTCGCGCGCTGAAGGAATGTGCCAACCAAGGTTGGCACCTACCAAAGGCAGGTCCAGGCCGCCGCCAAGAACCTCTGATGGCTGTGGATCGCTTCTGGTGGGTGCGGACCTTGGTCCGCACCGATGCCCGGTCGTGCGCTGAAGGAATGTGCCAACCAGGGTTGGCACCTACCAAAGGCAGGTCCAGGCAGGCGCCGAGAACCTCTGATGGCTCTGGATCGCTTCTGGAGGGTGCGGACCCTGGTCCGCACCGATGCCCGGTCGCGCACTGAAGGAATGTGCCAACCAAGGTTGGCACCTACCAAAGGCAGGTCCAGGCCGCCGCCGAGAACCTCTGATGGCTGTGGATCGCTTCTGGTGGGTGCGGACCTTGGTCCGCACCGATGCCTGGTCGCGCGCTGAAGGAATGTGCCAACCAAGGTTGGCACCTACCAAAGGCAGGTCCAGGCCGCCGCCGAGAACCTCTGATGGCTGTGGATCGCTTCTGGTGGGTGCGGACCTTGGTCCGCACCGATGCCCGGTCGCGCGCTGAAGGAATGTGCCAACCAGGGTTGGCACCTACCAAAGCACATCCCAGGTTGTAGTGGCAGGTGCCATGTGCAGTAGATCCACGCCATGCGTGGATGGTGTTCCCCGCACCGCTCAGAACGCGCTGATGCCGGTCAGTTCGCGGCCGATCACCAGCTGGTGCACGGTCTCGGTGCCTTCATAGGTGATCACCGATTCCAGGTTCAGTGCATGCCGGATCGCCACATGCTCGGTGGTGATACCGGCGCCGCCCAGCAGATCGCGACACTCGCGGGCGATGTCGATGGCCATGCGGCAGTTGTTCCACTTGGCCAGGCTGACCTGCTGCGGCTGCAGCTGCCCGGCTTCCTTCAGGCGGCCCAGCTGCAGGGCCAGCAGCTGCGCGGTGGTGATGCGGCGGGCCATCTCGGCCAGCTTCATCTGCGCGCTCTGCGTGGCCGCCAGCGGGCGACCGAACAGCACGCGTTCCTTGGCATAGCCCAGCGCTTCATCCAGGCAGGCAATGGCAGCGCCGATCGGGCCCCAGCTGATGCCGTAGCGGGCCTGGGTCAGGCAACCCAGCGGTCCCTTGAGGCCCTTCACGTTCGGCAGGCGGTGGCTGTCGGGCACGCGCACGTCGTCGAAGAACAGCGCGCCGGTCAGCGATGCGCGCAGGCTCATCTTGTGCTTGATCTCCTGCGTGGTGAAGCCGGCCATGCCCTTTTCCAGCACGAAGCCCTGGATGCCGTCTTCGGTCTGCGCCCAGACGATGGCCAGATCGGCCACCGGGCCGCTGGTGATCCACATCTTGCTGCCGCTGATGCGCCAGTCGCTGCCGTCGCGCACCGCGCGGGTCTTCATGCTGGCCGGATCGGAACCGCCGTGTGCCTCGGTCAGGCCGAAGCAGCCGATCAGCTCACCGCGCGCCATCGCCGGCAACCACTGCTGGCGTTGCTCCTCGCTGCCGTAGGCATAGATCGGGTACATGCACAGCGAGCTCTGCACCGAGACGAAGCTGCGCAGGCCCGAATCGCCGCGCTCCAGCTCCTGGCAGATCAGGCCATAGCTGACCGCACCGAGGTCGCCGCCGCCGTATTCGGCCGGCAGGGTGGCACCGAGCAGGCCCAGCGCGGCGATCTCCGGCACCAGCTCTGAAGGGAAGCGGGCCTGGTCGAAGGCATCGCCGATGATCGGCAGCACGCGCTCGTTGGTGAAGCGGGCGACGCTCTCCTGCACCGCGCGCTCTTCCTCGTTGAGCAGGGAACGGACATCGAACAGATCGTACGGATGCAAAGCCATGGCACTCACGCGCAGTCAGGACCCAGCCATTGTCGGTCATCCGCAAGCATCGCGTCTGGCAGGTGTGGACCTTGGTCCACACGGAAGCGGGTCCGGGCGGTGAAACAATGTGCCAACCAAGGTTGGCACCTACCCGGCCACGTGCATTACGCTGCACCGCAGCAATCATGACGTGAACATCGTCGATCTAGCTCGATCACGCGCGGCCCGGTACCCTGACACATTCAAACAACCGTTTCGCTCGTGGCTGCACGCGCGATTCCCAGGCACCGCCGGTGGCCCCGATGCCGGCCCTACCCACGAGTCATGCAATCGATGAGCGCTGAAGCCAACGCCCTGCCCCCGCGTGAAGTAATGGAGTTCGACGTGGTGATCGTCGGCGCCGGCCCCGCCGGCCTGGCCACCGCGATCCGCCTGCGCCAGCGCGCGATCGAAGCCGGCCGCGACCTGTCGGTGTGCGTGCTGGAGAAGGGCTCCGAACCGGGCGCGCACGTCCTGTCCGGCGCCGTGATGGATCCGCGCGCACTGACCGAACTGTTCCCGGACTGGGCCGAGCGCGGCGCACCGCTGAAGCAGAAGGTCACCCGCGACGAATTCCTGTTCCTCAGCGAAACCGGCGCACGCAGCACGCCCAATGCGCTGCTGCCGGAGTGCTTCCACAACGAAGGCAACTACATCATCAGCCTGGGTGAAGTGACCCGCTGGCTGGCGCAGCAGGCCGAAGCGCTGGAAGTGGCGATCTTCCCCGGCTTCGCCGCAGCCGAGGTGCTGTACGGCGACAATGGTGAAGTGATCGGCGTGGCCACCGGCGACATGGGCATCGAGAAGGACGGCAGCATCGGCCCGGCCTTCGAACGGGGCATGGCGCTGCAGGCCAAGTACACGATCTTCGCCGAAGGCGCACGCGGCCACCTCGGCCGCCAGCTGATCGCGCGCTACAAGCTGGACGAAGGCAAGGACCCGCAGGCCTACGGCATCGGCATCAAGGAACTGTGGCAGATCGACCCGGCCAAGCATGAGCCGGGCCTGGTGGTGCACGCCGCCGGCTGGCCGCTGGACAGCGACACCTACGGTGGTGCGTTTCTGTACCACGCCGACGGCGGCAAGGTCGCCATCGGTTATGTGGTTGGCCTGGACTACAGGAACCCGTGGCTGAGCCCGTTCGAAGAGTTCCAGCGCTTCAAGACCCACCCGTCCATCCGCAAGCACCTGGAAGGCGGCACCCGCATCGGTTACGGCGCGCGTGCGATCACCGCCGGCGGCCTGCTGTCGCTGCCGAAGACGGTGTTCCCGGGTGGCGCGCTGGTCGGCTGCGAGGCCGGCTACCTCAACGCCAGCCGCATCAAGGGCAGCCATGCCGCGATCAAGACCGGCATGCTGTGCGCCGATGCCGCGTTCGACGCGCTGGCCGCCGACCGCCAGCACGATGAACTGAGCGCCTACCCGAAGGCGTTCGAAGCCAGCTGGCTGTTCACCGAACTGCAGCAGGCCAAGAACTTCAAGCAGTGGTTCAAGAAGGGCCAGACCGTGGCCACGCTGATGACCGGCGTGGAGCAGTGGCTGCTGCCGAAGCTGGGCGTGCGCAATCCGCCGTGGACCCTGCACCGCACGCAGCCGGATCACGTCTGCCTGGAGCCGGCGGCCAAGCACACCCGCATCGCCTACCCGAAGCCGGATGGCGTGCTGACCTTCGACCGTCTCAGCTCGGTGTTCCTCAGCAGCACCAACCACGACGAGAACCAGCCCAGCCACCTGACGCTGAAGGACCCCAGCATTCCGGTGAAGGTGAACCTGGCCGAGTACGCCGGCCCGGAAGCCCGCTACTGCCCGGCGGGTGTGTACGAGTTCGTCGGTGAAGCCGATAACGCGCGCCTGCAGATCAACGCGCAGAACTGCGTGCACTGCAAGACCTGCGACATCAAGGACCCGACCCAGAACATCGTCTGGGTGACCCCGCAGGGCGGTGGCGGCCCGAACTATTCGGGCATGTGATTGCTCCGGGCTGCGACCGCGTGTCGCAGCCCACCTGCCCCGCTGCGTCGCTATCCTGCCCGCCCATGCGTGCTTTCCGCCTGCTCATCACCATTGCTTTGACCCTGGCGGCCACGGCCTGCCAGCGCCCGCCTGCGGCACCGGCCACGCCGGAACAGGCGCAGCAGCAGGCCATGCAGCGCGCGTTCGAGCTGTGTGCCGGCTGCCACACCGTGCAACCTGGTGGCATCCACCGCTTCGGACCCAATCTGCACGGCGTGATCGGCCGCCGCGCTGGCAGCCTGCCGGACTATGGCTATTCCGACGGCATGCGCCGCGCCGATATCACCTGGACCGCGCAGACCCTGGATGCGTTCCTGCAGTCGCCCACCCACGTGGTGCCCGGCACGCGCATGTACAACGCCTTCCCCAGCGCCGAACGCCGCGCACTGGTGATCGCCTACCTGCAGCAGCAGTCGGCTCAGTGAGCCAGGCGCTGCAGCTGTCGCTGCAGCCGTGCCACAAATTCCGCCACTGCCGCGAACAACGGCGCCACATCGGTTTCCGCCGCATCCTGCAGACGCTCCACCAGCGCATTGGCCTGCCCGGCCAGCACTGTCGCTCCCACCGCGCCCAACCCACCGGCCTGGCGATGCAGGTGCAGTGCGGCCGCCTCGCGATCTCCAGCCTGCAGCGCGTGCTTCACGGCGGCAAGATCGCCTTCGCTGGCCTGCAACAGGCTGTCGCGCAGCTGCTCGGCCACCGCACGCGAGCCGAAGCGCCGCTGCAGGCTGTCCAGATCGGGCAGCGTCCCACCATCGTCGGCAGCGGACCCGGCCTGCGGCTCCTCGAACGACTGTCCCTGCGCCTGCGGCAACCAGCGCAGCAGTGCGGTGCGCAGCGTGGCCAGTGACAGCGGCTTGGCCAGCACTTCGTCCATGCCGGCCTCGCGGCAGCGCCGTGCATCGTCATCCAGCACGCTGGCGGTCAGCGCCAGCACGGTCAGCCGCGGCTGGCCGTTGCGGCCCTCGCGTTCGCGCAGCAGGCGGGTGAAACCGAAGCCATCGAGCACCGGCATCCGGCAGTCGGTGATCACCAGATCGAAACTCTCCGACGACAGCCGATCCAAGCCCTGCTGGCCGTCACCGACCATCACATGCGGCACCCCCAGCTGCTGCAGTCGCCAGGCCATCATCGCCTGGTTGGTCGGGTGGTCTTCGATCACCAGCACCCGCGCCTGGCGCAACGCCTGCGGCAGCAGCGAGGCCTGTTCCTGCTCGGCGACCAGCGCTTCCACATCACCGCTGCCGGCTTCCACCAGCGACAGCCGCACCTCGGCGAGGGTCCCTTCGCCCAGCGTGCTGTGCAGCTCCAGCTCGCCGTCCATCATCTGCACCAGGCGCTGGCAGATGCTCAGGCCCAGGCCGGTACCCCCATGGTCGCGCTGGATGTAGGCACCAGCCTGGGTAAACGGCGCAAACAGGTGCTGCAGCTGTTCCGGCGCGATGCCGATACCGGTGTCGGTGACGCTCAGGCACAGCGGCTGGCTGCCGTCTTCGGCGGTCGGCCCCAGCACGTCCAGCTGCAGCCGCACTTCGCCGCGCACGGTGAACTTGATGGCGTTGCTGAGCAGGTTGAACACGATCTGGCGCAGGCGCACGCCATCCACTTCGTGCGCGGCCGCCAGCTGCGGGTCGATCTGCACGTGCAGGTCCAGCCCACGTGCACTGGCCTGCGCCGACAACAACCGGCACACGCTTTCCAGCAATGGCCGCAGCGGCTGCGGCACCGGTTCCAGGCGCAGCGCGCCGGCCTCCAGCCGCGAGTAGTCAAGAATATCGTCGAGGATCTGCCGCAGCATCTGCGCCGAATCCTCGATCACCCCGAGGATGCGCTGCTGCTCGGCATCCAGCGGCGAATGCGCCAGCACTTCCAGCATGCCCAGCACGCCACTCATCGGCGTTCGGATTTCATGGCTCATGGTCGCCAGGAAACGCGACTTCGCCTCCGCCGCCTGTTCGGCGTCAGCCTTGGCCGCAGTCAGGGCCTCGGCCTGTGCACGCGCCTCGCTGACATCCACCCAGTATCCACTCCAGGTGACCACGCCCGCTTCCGCCGCATAGGGATGGGCCTGGCTGCGCACCCAGCGCGCGCCGGTGCCTTCAGGTCGCAGCCGGAACTCGAGAACAAGCGGTGCGAACTGGCGCGCCGCCTGCTCGACCGCATGCAGGATGTGCTCGCGGTCGTCTTCCTCGATGCGCTCCAGCAGGCACATTGCATCCTGTTCGGCCTGCTGCCGGCTGATCCCGAACAACGCCTGCAGGTCACCGGCAATGAACGGGAAGCTGAGGGTTCCGTCTGCCGCGCGGCGAGCCTGATAGACCACGGCGGGCAGGTTGTCGGTGACTTCGGCCAGGCGCTGTTCCAGGTGACGCCGTCCGGCCACCTCGCGGCGCAGCCGCCAATGCCCGATGGCGTGCACCAGCAGCGCGGTGAGCAGCACCAGCAGCAGCGGCACGCCCCAGCGCATCGCGCTGTTCCAGTCCAGGCCGTTGCGGTACTCGACGGCCAGCCAGTCCCCGCGCAGGGCCTCGCGCTTGCGCGGCGTCATCTGCAGCAGCAGGCGGTCGAAGGTGGTGGCCAGGGCGGCATGGCGGCGCTCAACCGCCAGCACCAGCTGATCGTTGAAACCTGCCGGTGCCGCCACCTGCAGGCGCCCCGGGAAGCGGTTGCGCAGCAGATGGTCAACCAGTGCCAGGTTGCCTACGTAGGCATCGGCGTCGCCATTGATCAGGCGCTGCAGGGCCTGTTCCGCGCTGCGTGCCGCGATGATCCGCGCCTGCGGCGCCTGCTGCAGCACATAGCCACGCACACGTTCCGGATCGGACAGCAGCACCCGCTTGCCCTGCAGGTCGGACAGGCCCAGCAACGCCGGGCTGTCACGCCGGCTGACGATCACGTTCGGCACGCTGATGAAGGGCTGGCTGAACACCCAGTCCGGGCCCAGGTAGCGAGAATCGGCAGGAATGCCCATCACTGCCTGCAGCTCGCCGCGGCGCGCCTTCTCGCGTACCTCGTACCAGTCGTGGCTGTTTTCCACCTGCAGGTTGGCGCCAGCCTGCAGCAGGCGCCGCAGGTATTCGCTGGCCAGGCCACTGGGGTTGCCATCCTGGTCCGCGAACGACAGCGGCGCCGCGTTCGGCGCGAAGCCGATCTTCAACGGCTGCTCCAATACCCGTTTCTCGGCCTGGCTCAACGCCAGCTGTGCCGATGCCGACCACTGCGGAGGTGGCAGCCAGCGCTGCACCAGCGCATCGCGCTGGGCCTGGCTGGTCGCAGCCAGTGCCAGGTCCAATGCTTCGGCCAACGGCTGCTTGCTGTTGGGAACACCGAAGTGCAGCCGTTCGGGCGGCAGATCGCTGGGACGCAGCAGCACGACCCCCTGCAGGTCCTCGCGTGCGATCAGTTCGGTGGCCACGTAGGCATTGCCGATGTAAACGTCTGCCTTGTCGTCTCTGACCATCTCCAGCGCCGCCAACGAGCTGTTTGCGACAAGCTGTCGTGCCCGGGGAAAGCGCGCCCGCACCTGCGGGCCGGTCAGGAAGTCCTGCTCGATCACCACCCGCAGTCCATCCAGGTCGGGGATGTCGGAGGCACGCAGGTCATCCGGGCGTCCCACCAGGGCCAGCGCTGCCTCGCCATAGGCGGCGGTATAGACCATGCAGCGGGTGCGGTCGGCACTGAGACCGACATTCATCACTACATCGATCTCGCCACGACATGCCGCATCCAGCACGGATGTCCAGTCGGGATAGCGCCGTGCCTCCACCTTCACGCCCAGCTGACGGGCGAGAAGCGACAGATAATCCGGGCCCAGGCCGACCTGCTGGCCATCACGGAGGGACTCGAACGGCGGCCAGCCACTGTCATACTGGCCCACGACGATGCTCGGATGCGCGGCAAGGTACTCGCGCTGCAGCGGGCTGAGCGGCAACAGCCCAGGCACCGCCTGTGCCAGCGCCGCAGGCAGCACCAGCACGGCCAGCAGCAGGACCAGCCCGCGAACAGCCCAGCTACGCATCGGCGTTGATCTCCTAGAATCTGCCAGGAACCGCGATGGTCGCGGTCCGGCGTGCCCGGTGGCCATACTAGAGCATGAGCTTGCGCATCATCATCGCAGACGACCACCCGGTGGTCCGTATCGGTACCCGTGCCGTCATCGAATCGAGCGGGGTGGGCCGCGTGGTCGGCGAAGCCGACAGCGCGCAGGCGCTGATGGCCCTGCTCGGCAGCCAGCCCTGTGACCTGCTGGTCACCGACTACTCCATGCCGGGCAGTCCCCAGGCCGACGGCTTCGCCATGATCGGCATGATCCGCCGCCGTCATCCCGACCTGCCGGTGCTGATGCTCAGTGTCTCCAACAACCTGGCGATCCTGCGCATGGTGCTCGACAGCGGCGTGCTCGGCCTGGTCGACAAGAGTTCGTCGATGGACGAACTGCCACAGGCCATCCAGGCGGTCTACCGGGGCCAGCCCTACATCAGCCGCAGCCTGCGCGAGCGGGTCGAGGCCGCTGGCAGCTGGCGCATGCGCGAGGGCGACGGCAAGCCACTGTCGCCACGCGAGGTGGAGGTGCTGCGGCTGCTGGGCACCGGCATGACCGTGAAGGAAATCTCGCTGCAGCTGCACAAGAGCGTCAGTACCATCAGCCGGCAGAAGGGTGACGCCATGCTCAAACTGGGCCTCAAGGGCGACGCCGAGCTGTTCGATTACCTGCGCGACGGCAAGATCTGAGAGCCAGATCACACAAGAAGGGCAGCTGCCACCGCCCTCTTTGACCGGCCGCCGATCTGTGCCAAGATGGTACGGCATGAGTTCTCAATGCGAGGTCGAAGGAATCGACCGGCTCATGTCCTCGCTCCCGTCCCTGGTGGACGTGGCGCGGTTTCCTGCCGGCCGTCTGGCCCGGCAACGCTGACCATGGAGAGGCGCATGCATCATCCCCCCAAGCTACGTTGGACCCTGCCGTTGCGGCCTCTGCGCGCATTCGCGGCGTGCCTGCTCGTCTCTCTTTCCGCTGCCGCCTGCAGCGCCGCCGATCCGGCCCCCTCGTCCTCCCAGCCCGGCGCCCCTGCGCAGGCTGCCAATGCGCCCCGACAGGATGTTGCCCCGATGCAGACCCCCACCCCCGATGCCGCCGCCACCCCGCCCGACGCGCCGACCGTGATGTATTTCACCTACCAGGTGGACGGCGATGGCGCGACCTCCTATGAGGTCCAGAACGGCAGCGTGGCGACCTTCTGGTTCGGCCACACCTTCACTCTCGATGGCACCACGTACTACACGGGTTTCTCCTGGGATACCCGCGAGCACTACGGCAAGCCGGGCGAGCAGACGCCGGCCGGTCCGGATGACCGCGCCAACCTTGCCGAGGCCACCTTCGTGCTGGCCGGCACCGACGCCAGGAAGCCATGGAAGTTCCGTGGCCAGGAATGGACCATCGGCGCACTGGGCGCGTACGACAAGGCCGACGATGTCGATACCCGGCGCAAGCCGCTTGAACATCGCACGGCCGATGGTCGCCTGCTGCTGGCGGTGCCGACCAGCAGCTTCGACCGCGGCATCAGCAGCACCGGCTATGCGCTGCTGCTGTTCAACCCCAGGCGCAGCGAAGACGACGTGGACAGCAAGGTCTGGCGCTATGTCGGTTCAGTGCGCACGGGTGAGGACAACAGTGCCGCCTGCGACGACGGCAACGTGATGCCCTGCACCGACAGCGATGGCGAACTGGCCTTCGCTGCCGACGGCAACGGCCTGCCGCGACTGACCGTGACCTTCAAGGGCACCACCATCGAAGGCCCCGGCAAGACCCGCGCACTGGGTGCCGGCGACGCCGTGCACTACACCTTCGACAGCGCGACCCAGCAGTACGTCGCGCCCTGATAGCACCCGCCACGCGCGGGTTCCCTGTTGACCGACATGTTCTTGACTCACGGATGAGTCCGGTTGGCGATTCGCGGCACGCGCCGCTCCATCAACCCCGAGGAAAACGTCATGGCACAGCATGACTACAGCAGAAAGGAAGTCCTGGACATCGTCGAGCAGGTCGCCAGGCAGAAGGGCATCCCTGTGGATGACTTCATGCGCTTCGCGCACATCGAGACCGGCGGCACCTTCAACGAGCGCGCCCACAACACCTCATCCGGCGCCAAGGGCCTGTTCCAGTTCGTGCCCGGCTCCGCGCGCCAGTACCACCTGACCGGCCACGAGTTCGACCCCACCCGCAACACCGAAGCGGCCGCACAGATGTACCAGGACAACCTGGACTCGATGGCACGCCGCAACGAGCGCACCGGTAATCCCTACCTGTCCGGCGGTGAGGCCCCGACTGGCCTGGACCTGTACCTGGCCCACCAGCAGGGCAGCGCCGGCTATGGCTCGGTACAGACCGCGATTGCCACCGGCACCTTCGGCGTGGTCCGCAACAGCCACGGCGACGAGATCAACATGCGCCGCAACGTGCTGAACCAGATCGGCTCCGACGCGAAGGCGCTGACCGGCCACACCCTGGCCGAGATGCGCGGGATGAACGACGGCGACCTGGCGCGGACGTTCTCCAGCTATTACATCCACAAGTACGCAGCGATCAGCATTCCGGAAAAGAACATCGAACCGCAGGCGGTAGTGCAGGGCCAGGGCCAGACCCCGGCAGCACCTGCGCAGGCCAGCGCAGCCGTGGCGGCGGGTGCAGCCACGCTGGCGGCAACCGCAACGGCAGCTGCCACACCGAAGCCAGGCATTGAACTGCAGGCCGCCTACGAGGCCGGCGTGAAGTACGACGACGTCAAGTACGCCATCAACATTCCGGGCCACGCGCTGTACGTACCGGGCAAGACCGGCAAGAACGTGGAGCAGGGTTACATCGACTGTTCCGGCTGGGTCGGCACGCTGCAGAACCGGACCATGGACGAGATCAACCAGAAGGCCGGGCACGCGGTGTTCAGCAAGGCTGATCGCATCGACCTGGGCAACCTCGGTTCCGGTGGGATCGTGCGCAAGGCGTTCGACCAGTCCGGCGTGCTGCTGGACCGCGACGCGATCCTGAAGCCCGATGCGCTGAAGGAAGGCATGATCATCGGCCTGGATACGGCCAGGACCCGCCATGAGCACTGGAACGGCATCGACCACATCGTGATGGTGGTGCGCGACCCCAACACCGACAAGCTGCTGATCAGCCAGTCCACCGGCAGCAAGGGCGTGCACACCATGCCGGTCGAGGACTACCTCAAGCAGGTGAAGGACCACCCGAACTGGAAGCTGTACGCCTCCGATCCGCTGTCCAAGGCGCGCGACCTGCTGGAAAACCGCACCCAGTCGCACGAGCAGAGCCAGGGCAAGCCTGCGCCCGAGCACAAGGCCGCTGCCACGCCGCACGCCGAACTGTACAAGCAGGGCGCGCACAGCGAGGGCGTGCGCAAGGTGCAGGAGCAGCTGGGCCACCTGGGCTACGTCGGCGCCGACGGCAAGCCGCTGGTCGAAGATGGCCGCTTCGGCCGCAACACCGACACGGCAGTGCGCCAGCTGCAGAAGGACAACGGCCTGGTGGTCGACGGCATTGTCGGGGCGAAGACCCTGGAGGCAATCAAGGACGCACGCGAACGGCCGTTGCTGAACGACGAGCGGCACCCGCGCAATCCGTTGTTCATCCAGGCCAGCAAGGGTCTGGAACTGCTGCCGGCCGGGACCTTCAAGGACCGCCACGCGCTGGAAAGCGCTGCTGCGGCATTGACCAAGGAGGCGCATGCCGCCGGCCTGCAGCGCATCGACTCGGTGGTGCCCAGCCCGAACGGTGAGCGCCTGTTCGCCGTGCAGGGCACCATCGGCGACCCCGCCGCCAGCCGCGTGGCGGTGGAGACCCGTGCCGCCAGCGAGCAGAGCCTGGCGCTCAGCAGCGGTGCCGTGCAGGGCGCGCCGAACGTGCTGCATCAGCAGCAGGACGCCCAGCAGGAGCAGGCCCGGCAGGCGCAGAAGGCGATGGGCGTCTAAGCCCGCGGCGCCTTGGGAGAGAAGGGAGGGCCACGTCCGCGTGGCCTTTTCCCTTTCTGCCAGCTGAGCGGCCGGGGCCGCTTTCAGCCTTGCTTCATGCCGCCTGCCGCTAGATGAATGCGCAAGCCGCACGGTGGACCAGGCAATGTTCCGGCAATGTTGGAACGCCAGCGTGGACATCACGGCAGCCGGGGCGCCCCGCGCCCTCCCTGCCCAGCGTGGCATGCACCTCACAGGAGAACGAACATGCTCAGTACTTCCGCACTCAGCTTCCGCACTCAGCTTCCGTGGTCTGGCGATGGCCCTGGCACTGGTGGCCGGTGTCGCCGTGGTCAGCGATGCCAGCGCGATGTCGAGGAAGGACAAGCGCACCCTGGTCGGCGCCGTGGTCGGTGGCGTGGCCGGCAACCTGCTCTCCAACGGTGATCCCGCTGCCACTGTCGGCGGTGCCGTGGCCGGCGGCGCGATCGGCAACCTGACCACATCTGACCGCCGCGACCGTCGTTACTACGACAATCGCCGTTACGACAACCGCTACGATCGCCGTTACGACCGTGGCTACTACCGCAGCGGCTACTACGACCGCGGTGACGACCGTCGCTGGCAGCGCGAGCGCTACTACGACAACCGCTACTACCACGACCGCGGCCGCCATCGCGGCTGGTAATCCGGCGCGGCGGTACCGCCGATGACGATGTGACGACGGGCGGGTCGATGACCCGCCCGTTTGCGTTGCGGGCGGCCATGGCGTTGAATGCGCAGCCTTGGATGTGACTTTCCCCATTGGGGCTGCGGCATGACTTCTTCTTCCCACCGGGTGCAGGGCCTCAACAACGACGAGGTCGCTGCCGACTGGCCGCCGATCAGCACCGCAGACCTCGCGTGGCTGCGCCAGCGCTTTCCGCAGCTGGATGCGGGCAGCCAGCCGCACTGGCACAGTCCTCGACCGTTGTCGGCCGCCGCCATCGTCAATGGCACGCGCGCACCGGTGTTCATCAAGCGCCACCACCACAGCGTTCGCAGCGCCGCCTGCCTGGAAGAAGAACACCACTTCATCGCCCATCTCGCTGCCGCCGGCGTACCGGTGGTGCAGGTGCTGGCGGCAGCCGATGGCCACACCGCAGTCGAGCACGGCGAATGGACCTTCGAGCTGCATGCCGTGGGCGTGGGCGAGGACCTGTACCGCGATGCCGTGTCGTGGTCGTTGCTGACCGATGTCGCGCAGGCCCGCGAAGCCGGCCGCATGCTGGCCCGGTTGCACCGTGCCGCCGCCAGCTATCACGCGCCACAGCGCAGTACCCATCTGCTGGTCGCGCGCGACGATCTGATCCGCGCCGACGATCCCATCGCCGCGATCAAAGCCGAACTGCCCACACGACCGGGGCTGGCCCGCTATCTCGCGCGCATTCCGTGGGAAGCGCAGCTGCAGCGCGACGTGCTGCCGTGGCATGCCGGCCTGGCCGAGCGCCTGCGCGACGAGCCACGGCTGTGGGCGCACAACGACTGGCATGTCTCCAACCTGCTGTGGCGCGACGGGCAGGTCAGCACCGTGCTGGATTTCGGCCTGGCTTCGCCCACCAGCGCACTGTTTGACCTCGCCACCGCGATCGAGCGCAACGCAGTGGCGTGGCTGGAACTGGAGCGCGGCATGGAGGCGGTGCGCATCGATATCGCACTGGCCCTGCTCGACGGCTACCGCGAGGTGCTGCCGTTGTCGGCGGCACGCGTGCACCTGCTGGCCGAACTGCTGCCGATGGTCCATTTCGACTTCGCACTGTCCGAAGTGGAGTACTTCGAAGGCATCACTGGCTCCACCGCAAACGCGGATGTGGCGTGGCAGCCGTTCATGCTGGGGCATCCGGCGTGGTTCCACAGCGCGCCGGGACAGGCACTGCTGCAGGCGTTGCACGCGGCAGCCTGAAGGGCACCGGCTCGCAAATCCGTACCATTTGTAGTGAAATGGTCACCTGAAGCGGGGGTGCCTGGATCTGCCAGGCTGAGAGAGTCCCTTGGAACCTGATCCGGTTTGCACCGGCGTAGGGAGCTTTGAGCCGCAGCCACACCCCCGTCATGGGCCGGTGCACCTGCGCGCCGTCGCTTCGTCTCCCTTGTTGTCCGAAGACGAACCGAATGAACCGCTGCCTGCGCCCCACCCTGCTCTCCCTCGCCCTCTGCGCCGCCTTGCCGCTGCATGCCAGCGAGGCCGACGCTGCCACCGATGCGGCTGCCACCGGCGCCGAGCGCTCGCCCACCGAACTGGCGGCAGTGCGCGTGCAGGCCGGCAAACCCAAGGCCGATACCTCACGCGTGAACGCCTTCGGTGGTGGGTCCTGGAAGGACACCCCGGCCTCGGTGAACGTGCTCGAGCGCAACTACCTCGACCGCCGGCAGGTGCGTTCGCTGTCCGAGCTGGCCAGCAACGATGCCTCGCTGGGCGATGCGTATGCGCCGGTGGGCTACTACCAGAACATCGCCATCCGCGGTTTCGCGCTGGACGCCGCCACCGGCTACCGCTTCAACGGCCTGTCCATCGCCGGCGAACAGCGCCTGGCGCTGGAGAACGTGCAGTCGGTTGAGATCCTCAAGGGTGAAGCCGGCCTGGCCGCGGGTGTGATGGCGCCCGGCGGGATCATCAACTACATCGGCAAGCGCCCGGCCGAAGTGCGCACCGCCACGCTCGGTACCGACTCGGAAGGCTCGCGCTACGTCGCCGTCGATGTCGGCCACTGGATCACCCCGCGTTTCGGCCTGCGCCTGAATGCCGCATGGGATTCCAGCAATTCCTACGTCGAGCACGCCGATGGCCGTCGCAACTTCTACTCGCTGGCCGCCGACTGGCTGATCGGCGAGCGCGGCAAGCTGGAAGTGGATGCCAACTACCAGACCAGTTCGCAGCGTTCGGTGTCGGGCTACCAGCTGCTGGGCGCGCGCGAGCTGCCGCACGGCGTGGATCGCGAATTCCTGCTCGGCTACCAGCCCTGGCAGCGCCCGGTGGATATCGCCAGCACCAACATCACCGCCCTGCACACCTACGACTTCAACGATACCTGGCAGTCGCGCGTCTCGGTCGGCCACAGCCGCTCGGTCATCGATGACAACGTCGCCTTCGCCTACGGCTGCTACTACGCCGCGCAGTGCGCCGATGGCAGCGTGCCGGGCAACTACTTCGCGCCCAATGGCGACTACGACGTCTACGACTACCGCAGCCCGGACGACACCCGCCGCAACCAGCAGGCCCGTGCCGAGCTGCGCGGCCGCTTCGAGACCGGCAGCGTCGGCCATGAGTTGACCATCGGTGCCGACTACTTCCGCCGCACGGTAGACAAGCGCCCGAGCGTCAACGAGTACGTCGGCACCAGCAACATCCACGACGCACAGGTGCCGGTGTTCGCGCCGTCGCCGAAGATGCCAGGGCCGTCCGCACGACGCCTGGACAGCCGCCAGACCGCGTTCTTCGCGCTGGACCGGATGAGCTTCGGTGATGACTGGCAGTGGCTGGCCGGTGGCCGCTTCGTGCGCCTGGACGAGCACGCCTACGACAAGCGTGGAAACCCGCAGCGGCACAGCCGCCTGTCGCGCTTCCTGCCGCAGACCGCGGTGGTGTGGAAGGCCACCGACCAGCTCAACGCCTATGCCAGCTACGTGCGCGGCATTTCACTGGGCCAGGAAGCGCCGTTCTGGACCAGCAACGCCGACACCTTCCTGCCGTCGGTGCAGTCGCGGCAGCTGGAAGTGGGCGTGAAGTACGTGCCGGTCGAGGCGCTGACGCTGGGCGCAGCCGTGTTCCGCATCTCGCAGCCCTACCAGTACGCCAAGCCGGACAGCAGCGACGTCGGCTACACCTTCGTCGAGGAAGGCACGCAGACCCACACCGGCCTGGAGCTGACCGCCAACGGCCAGCTGACCGACGCACTGCAGATCGTAGCCAGTGCCAGCGTGCTGCAGGCGCGCGCGCGCGACACCGGCACCCCGGCCTATGCAGGCAATCAGCTGGTGAACGTGCCGAAGGTGCGCGCCAGCGTGCACGTGGCCTATGCGCTGCCGTTCGTGCAGGGCCTGGATGTGACCGGCGGCTGGCGCTATGCCGGTGCCAACGTTGCCCGCGCCGACGGTGGCGTGCGCGCACCGGACTACTCGGTGTTCGACGCTGGCCTGCGTTTCCAGCATCGCCTGCACGAGCGCGCGGTGACCTGGAACCTGTCGGTGGACAACGTGTTCAACCGCTTCTACTGGCGCGATACCGGCAGCAGCGGCGGTGACTACTACCTGTTCCCCGGCGCACCGCGACAGGCCCGCCTGTCGGTGACGTTCGCGCTGTGAGCGGCGTCATGCTCGAGTGGACCGCCGCGCTGTGCAGCATCCTCGGCGTCTGGCTGATGGCCAAGCGCCGGCTGGTGGCGTGGCCGGTCGGCCTGCTGTCGGTGACGCTGTACGGGCTGGTCTTCGCCGAGGCCAAGCTGTACTCGGACACCCTGCTGCAGGTCGCCTTCGGTGGCTTCCTGGTCTACGGCTGGCTCAACTGGCGGCAGCACGCCGCCGACGAGGGCAGCGTCCGCATCGTGCCACTGGCGCGCGGCAAGCTGCTGCGCGACCTGGCCATCGGCCTGTGCGGCGGCGTGGCGCTGGGTGCGGCCATGCACACCTTCACCGATGCCGCGCTGCCGTGGCTGGACGCGATGCTGACCGCGCTGAGCCTGGTCGGCCAGTGGTGGCAGGCGCGCCGCCACGTGGCCTGCTGGTGGGTGTGGATCGCGGTGGACGTGGTCTACGTGGGTGCCTACCTGTTCAAGTCGCTGCACGTGACCGCAGCGCTGTACGTGTTCTTCCTCGGCCTGGCCGTGTTCGGGCTGCGCGCATGGAGCGCGGCAGCCCGTGAACCACAGGTAGCAACGCAGTAGCGCCACGCCATGCGTGGCCGGGGCTTACCGGCAGTCGCCAACCTTGGTTGGCGCACACCTGCCGACCAAGGTCGGCATCTACCCAACACATCCACGCAGGGCGTGGATCTACTGCACCCGCAAGGTCAGTAGCGCCACGCCATGCGTGGCTGGGGGCCTACCGGTAGTCGCCAACCTTGGTTGGCGCACACCTGCCGACCAAGGTCGGCATCTACCCAACACATCCACGCAGGGCGTGGATCTACTGCACCCGCAAGATCAGTAGAGCCACGCCATGCGTGGCTTGGGGCTACCGGTAGTCGCCAACCTTGGTTGGCGCACGCCTGCCGACCAAGGTCGGCATCTACCCAACACATCCACGCAGGGCGTGGATCTACTGCACCCGCAAGATCAGTAGAGCCACGCCATGCGTGGCTGGGGTTTACCGGTAGTCGCCAACCTTGGTTGGCGCACACCTGCCGACCAAGGTCGGCATCTACCCAACATATCCACGCATGGCGTGGATCTACTGCATCCGCAAGATCAGTAGAGCCACGCCATGCGTGGCTTGGGGCTACCGGTAGTCGCCAACCTTGGTTGGCGCACACCTGCCGACCAAGGTCGGCATCTACCCAACACATCCACGCAGGGCGTGGATCTACTGCACCCGCAAGATCAGTAGAGCCACGCCATGCGTGGCTGGGGGCCTACCGGTAGTCGCCAACCTTGGTTGGCGTGCGTGCCGACCAAGGTCGGCATCTACCAGGCGCATCCACGCATGGCGTGGATCTACTGGGTAAGCAGCAGGCCCAGCCGCAGCGGCTGACGCATGTCGGCTGGTGGCGCGGCCTGCAACGGCGCGGACTGCAATGTCGCGCGCAGGTCGGCGTCGATCTGGGCGTCGCCCAGGCTGTCGAATTCGAGTTTCGAAATGCGGCCATCCGCCGCGATCCACACGCTCACCGGCAACGGCGTCGGTGCATCAGGGTGTGCCTGCAGCCATTCCAGCACGCGCTGCGCCTGCGGGTTCTGCTCCTGCTGCAGGCGCTGCTGCAACTGGCCGCCCACGGCGGCGGCATAGGCCATCCAGTGTGCGGGAGCCTCCTGCGCGGAAACGCTGGCACTACCAAGTGCGAGCGCACCGAACAATGCGGCCAACGGCCGCCACCAGCGGCGCACGCCGGTCCTGTTTCCTGCCATGGCCATCGCCCGTCTCCTGCGCCTCCATCCAACGTCTGATGGTCGGCGCGGTAGATGACAGGCAGATGGCGGTCGGCACTGCCCGGCGCGATCAATCGCCCAGGTCGGCCAGCACCTTGCGCGAGGGCGCGAAGAAGGTCACGCCGGTGGTGGCGGTGGAGAAGTCGAGAATGCGGTCATGCAGCGGCGCGGGATTGCCGATGAACATGCGCTCGAGCATCTTTTCGATCACCCACAGGCGGCGCGTGTAGCCGATGAAGTAGGTACCGTACTCGCCACGCCCCGGGTTGGCGAACGGCATGTTGTCACGCAGGATCTCGTGCTCGCCGTCGGCGTCTTCGATGGTGCACAGGGTCTTGTGCGATTTCTGTGCATCGGCCGGTGCATCGTCCAGCTCGATGTTGTCGTGCTTGGTGCGGCCGATGATCGCTTCCTGCGCCTCGGTCTTCTGCGCGCGCCAGGCATCAAGATTGTGCAGGTACTTCTGCACCACGACGTAGCTGCCACCGGCATGCTCCGGATCTTCATCGCCCACGATGGTGGCTTCCGGCAACGACAGCCCTTCCGGATTGGCGGTGCCGTCGACGAAGTCGAGCAGGTCACGGCCATCGAAATAACGGAAGCCGGCCACATCATCGACCGTTTCCACCGCATCGCCGAACGCCATCAGCAGGTTGCGCTCGAATGCCACGATCAGGTCCATGGTGCGCGCACGGATGTGGTACAGCAGGTCGCCCGGCGTGGACACCGCGGTGTGGGTCGCGCCCTTGATCTCGCGGAACGGCGCCAGCTCACGCGGCGGGGTGGTACCCACCAGCGGCTGCCACACGCGGTGGCCAATGGCCACGTTGCAGGTGAAGGTGCGCTCGATCTCGCGGATGGCGGTGTTCTTGATCAGGTCGTCGGTGCTGGCCAGCACCTCGCGCGCCTTGGCGATCGACGCCTCGTCATCCTTCACTTTCAGCACCAGGAACGCCGCCGAATGGGTGAGCGGCGCGGTGATCTGCTGCGGCTCGTTGTCGAGCGTGTGGTTGAGGGCGGTGATCGGTGCGGGCTGGGAGTTCACGGCGGTTCCTGCTGGCTTGAGGCGGGCGCATCGCGCGTGGCGATGTGCGGGCGATCATAACGGAACCGCCTGACCGGGGACGGAGCGGTTCTCGTTCCGTCCACCGGCGAAGGTACGAAGACCTCAATCCATATCACTCCAGACCGCCAGCTCGTAGCCATCCAGATCGCGGAAGTGGAAGCGACGGCCACCGGGGAAGGCGAACACCGCCTGCACCACCTCGCCACCGGCGGCGACCACGCGCTGCTGTGCATCCGCCAGGTCCGTGCAGTAGAGGATCACCAGCGGCCCCCCGTGGGCACGCACCGCCGCGTCGGCCACGAAGCCACCTTTCAGACGGCCGTCGTCGAACTCGGTGTAGGCCGGGCCATAGTCGGTGAAGCGCCAACCGAACACCTCGCCGTAGAAGCGCGTGCTACGGTCAATGTCGGCGACGTTGAATTCGATGTTATCGATGCGGCGTTCGGCATCGTGGGGCGCGGCAGGATTCATGGCGAGGCTCCGTGGTGGGAGCCCAGCATCGATCAATGCAGCACAGTGGTCTTGAACAAAACGGCCATCATTGTCCCCACTCCAGGCGCAGCTCGCTGGCGGTCATGCCCGCCAGTTCACGCGCCTCGCGGCTGAGATGGGCCTGGTCGGCATAGCCGGCATCAGCGGCCAGCATCGCCAACGAATGCAGTGGCAGCGCGCGGCTATGGCGAAGAAAGCGTTGCAGGCGCAGGATGCGCTCCAGCGTCTTGGCGCCGTAGCCGAACTGCGACTGGCTGAAACGCCGCAGGCTGCGCGGGCTCAGGCCCAAGTGCGCCGCCAGCGTATCCAGCGTGGCGTGACCCCCGGCGAGCGCCTGGAACAGGACATGTGCACGCTGCGCCGGGGTGTCGAGTGCGGCCGCGCCCATATGCTGCTGCAGGCAGTACGCCATCCGCTGCAGGCGCTGCGCAGGCGCGGTGTCACCGATGGAAGCCGCAGCTTTCTTCGCCCACGTGCCCTTCAGATCGGCCAGTGGCACCGCCTGGCCGATGATCTCGGCCAAGGGCAGGCCAAGCGCGGCCAATGCCTGGCCAGGTCGGAAGCGTGCCCCCAGTACCTGTGCACCGGGTGCCAGTGCCGGATGTGCAGCCACCCGATCCGGGCCGACCACGAACAGCCCGCCGTCGCGCCAGAGGATATCCACGCAGCCATCGGGCAATACGGTGATGTGCCCATCGGCATCGGCAGGGAGCTGGCTCTGCCACAGCTGGCCGAAGTGGCCGCGCAGCGGCGCAGGCGCCAGATGCTCCTGGTAGGTCGTGCCGGTGCCTGCAAGAGAGGAAGGGTCGCCCATGCCGCATTGTGGCGCCACGGGGCCCATAAAAGTGAAGCCCGGCGCGAGGCCGGGCTTCGGTTGGCGTGTGGGAGAGAGAGAGAGTCACACGCCAGCACAACACGCACTAACGACAGGCGTTTGTTACCAGGTGAAGCGCGGGCCCACGAACCACTCGCGGTCGCCGGCCTTGGCCAGCTTCACTTCGCCACTCAGGCCCCAGTTCTGGTTGAACTTGGCGGTGGCGCCGACACGGCCATAGAACTCGCCGTCCGGGTTGATGCCGTGCTTCTTGCTGAAATCTTCGTAGCCGGCCATCACGTAGCCTTCCACGTACGGGTTGAACGCGGTGCGCACGCCCACTTCGGTGGAGTAGCCGTTGAAGTCCAGGCCGCGCTTCTCGTCGTACTTCTGGTACGCAACACGGGCCACCAGGTCGGTGTTCGGTGCGATGCCGTAGTTGTAGCCGACACCCAGGCGCCACTGGTCGACGTCATTCTTGAACTTGTCGGTTTCCTGGGCGCTGTAGTCGCCAAAGACGTGGAAGTTCGGGTGCACCGCAACGGAACCCTTCACCTTCCAGCCATCGGCGTCGCCGCCCTTGGCATCGGTGTTCACGTAGCCGCCTTCAACGTAGTTGTACGACAGGCCATCGGTTGCCGATGCAGCGAACGGCAGAGCAGCCAGAAGACCCAGGGCAAGCAGCGAATTCTTGTTCATCGGGACACACCTTTAATTATTTTGGTTTCGTCGACCGCCTCCCGGGAAGGGGGAGAGAGAGGAGGCGGTCGACAGGTGTGAATTATCCGTTAGGGGGTCTAATCAACCCTGAATATTGAACTGACTGGTGTATAAATAAGGCTGGCGTTCAGGGAACTCCGCATGGCATTGCTGTTAGACGGGCAACCATAGGTTTGCGTTTTGGCTGAACCTATGGTTGCGCAAGGGCTGAGAACCTATGGTTGCAGTGACTTAGGGGCAGAGCTGACGTCCGCGGCTGATTGGCCCTCGCCAACAGCCCAGGAGGCAAGCGCCGCCGTGACATCGGTCCAACCTTGTCGGTCCTTAACAAGTAAGGAGCCCCTTTAGGTGCCCTACGAGGGTTCGCGGGGAGTCGGACGAAGCATGCGGTTGGCCTTAGCGACTCAGGACTAGTAGTGGTCGACATCGCTAGAGTCTCGTCCGCTACGGGCCGTACGCTGACGCGCCTCGCTCCTCTTGAAGTTCACGGCTGCTTCATGCCAGAAGCTGACATCGCTAGGCTACCTCCGACGCTTCTCAGAGGCCTTAATATCAAGCCCGCCTTAACGCTGCATGCGGCTAAGACCGGCGGCACTCCATCTACTAAATGGGCCCTGCGTCGGGCCGGCATTGTGGAGCGCGTTGCCGAAGGGCTATGGAAGGTGCCGGACGACCTGGCCGAGCGTGGCCGCCAGTACGACGCGCAGCGCCTGGGCGGCGTGGCCGTGGAGCTGAAATCGCACTTGCCCATCGAGCGGCAGGCCCGCGTGATCGGGGCCACGTGGCTCGACCAGCAGTTGATCGGCGGCGGCTCGGGCCTGGGCGACCTAGGCTTTGGTGGCGAGGCCAGGCCATGCAACAGCGCGCCGACTTCCTGGCCGAACAGGCGCTGGCCGAGCGGCGCGGGCAGCGCGTGATCCTGGCGCGCAACCTGCTGGGCACGCTGCGCAACCGGGAACTGGCACAGGCCGCGAAGGACATTGCCGCTGAAACCGGCCTGGAGCATCGCCCGGTGGCCGACGGGCAGCGTGTGGCTGGCATCTACCGGCGCAGCGTCATGCTCGCCAGCGGGCGCTACGCGATGCTGGACGACGGCATGGGATTCAGGTTGGTGCCGTGGCGGCCGATGATCGAGCAGCGGCTGGGGCAGCATATCGCCGCCGTGGTGCGCGGTGGCGGCGTATCTTGGGAGCTTGGACGGCAGCGCGGGCCAAGTATTTCTTGAGACCCTTCATCTACTTGTCGAACGGCCGAGCGCCTTCATCAGCCCCGGCTTCTGGCTCGCAAAGGTGCCATAGAAGACCTCATTACCGATGAGCGTGATCGGAGCCACGCGCACGCCGGTTCGTGACTTGGCTTCCGCAGAAATCTTCGGGTCGGTCAGGTCGCGTTCTTCAAACACGATGCTCTGCTGGGACAGCCACTCCTTCAGCACCCGGCAGTCCGGGCAGGCTGGAGTGCTATAGATGATGATGCGCGGGGTGCTGGCTTGGTTCATGGTCGTGCCTTCACTTTCCCCGAGCGGCAAGCCAGCTCTTCATCATGGCGATCTCTCCTTCCTGCGCAGAGATAACCTCCTGAGCCAACTCGCGGACCTCCGGGTCCTTGCCGTACTGCAACGCCACCTTGGCCATGTCGATCGCGCCCTGGTGATGCGGGATCATGCCGCGCATAAAGTCCACATCGGCATCGCCGCTGAAGTCAATCATCATGTCGGCGTGCATGCGGTCATTGCCGGCACGGTAGGCGGTCGTCGAGGCGTCGCCCGAGCTGCCGGTCCCCGCCTGTTGGCCGCGTTCTCCAAGCCACTTATTCATCATGGCGATCTCGCCTTCCTGCGCAGAGATAACCTCCTCGGCCAACTTGCGGACCTCCGGGTCCTTGCCGTACTGCAACGCCACCTTGGCCATGTCGATCGCGCCCTGGTGGTGCGGGATCATGCCGCGCATGAAATCGACGTCGGCGTTTCCAGTGAACTGCGCTCCCATCCCCGCGTGCATCTGGTCGTTCACGGCGCGATACGCGGTCGTGGAAGGACTGTCATTGGCCGAGGCGCTGGAGGGCATCGCGTGCCCATGGTGACCTCCGCTCGCATTGGCCTGCATCACTTCACCCGACGGGACCACCTTCTTCTGAACGGCCCTCAGGCCGATGGCGACCACGACGGCGCCCGCAATGAACAACAGGCTGAACTTGTTGACTCTCATGAAAAACTCCTTGAATGAGGTTGATGGAGTCACTGTAGGGCCTCCCATTGTTGGAAGGTCAAGGCCCTCATTTCGCCGTTGATGCCGATGAAAACCCTCGGCGCAAGATCCAGTCCTTCACTTCCGCCGCCTACGACAACGCGCTGTCGAAGCTGCAGCGGTGGAGGCAGGTGATGTAGCGCCTGAGGTGACCGCTAGATGGAACACCTTCCGCATCGGCCCGATCAGCCCGGACCTAGCCGCACCGGCTTTCGCGCGGTCTGCCACAGCAGCGGCACCAAGATCAGCGCCAGGGCCGGGAAGATCATCCAGTTGACCGCCTGCCAGCCCGAGTTGTGCAGGATCGATCCCGCGAGGAACGACACGGCTGCCGTGGCGGCGAAGACGAAGAAATCGTTCATGCCCTGCGCCTTGCTGCGCTCGGCCGGGGTGTGGCAATCGGTGACCATCGCCGTCGCGCCAATGAAGCTGAAGTTCCAGCCGATGCCCAGCAGCGCCAGCGAGCCCCAGAAGTGGGACAGGCCGAGCCCGCCCAGGGCCACCACCCCGGAGGCGGCGAGCAGCACCATGCCCACGGCGGTCACGCGCTCCTTGCCGTAGCGCACCATCAGCCGCCCAGTGAAGAAGCTCGGCCCGAACATCGCCAGCAGGTGCCACTGGATTCCCAGGGCGGCGTTGTCCACCGAATGCCCGTGGTTGACCATCGCCACCGGCGCGGCGGTCATCACGAACGCCATCACCCCATAGGACACCACGCCTGCGGCCACGGCCAGCGCGTAGCGCGGCATCGCCAGGAGCTGCAGCACCGTGCGGCCGCTGTCGGCGGCGGCTTCGGCCGGGGTCTGGCGCGGCGTGCGCAGCATCAGCAAGATCGGCAGGGCGATCAGCGGCAGCAGCGCCTGGCTGAGGAAGCTGCCGACGTAGGGCGTGCCCGCTACCGCGTCGCGCGTGAAGATCACCAACTGCGGCCCGATGATGGCACCCGCGAGAGCCCCCACCATCACCCAGGAAATCGCCTTGGCCTTGAGCGCGTCCTCGGCGGTGTCGGCGGCTGCGAAGCGGTAGCTCTGCACATACGCGCCGTAGAAGCCCGCCAGGAAGGTGCCGGCGCAGAAGATCCAAAACGAGGCCAGCATGATGCCCAGCGCGGCGATCAGGCCCGAGGCCACGCCGAAGCCGACCCCGACCACGTATCCGTTGCGGCGGCCATGGCGCCGCATGATGAACGCCGCAGGCAAGGTGCCGATGGCAAGACCCAGGCCGAACAGGCTCACAGGCAAGGTGATCGAGGCCGAGTCCTTGGCAAGCTGCTGGCCGACCAGCCCGCCCAGCGACATCACGATGGGCGCGCTGGCGCCACCGAGCGCCTGCGCGGCGGTGAGAACGCCGATGTTTCGGCGCGTGATGCTCTGGTCGGTCATGGGCGGTCCTTCTTGTTCGTTTGTCTGGCCGGAATTATTACACACATGAATATATGTTCAGTTATTAGACAATGATTCGGCCATACGATGCTCATGAACCGCCGCAGCCTGGTCGCTCCTCGCAAATCTCCCGAGCGGCAGAAGAAACAGCCTGCCGTTCCAATGCGAGCAGGTGCTCTTTCACCCGGGTCAGTTGCGCCATGCGTTCCTCGACACAGGCGAGATGGTCCCGGACAGCCTGCGTCAGCAGCTCGGGTTCCGGGGACTCGCGATGCGTCCAGCCCAGCAAGTTGCGCATGTCATCCAGGCCGATGCCCGACGCGCGGTAGTTGCGAATCAGGTAAAGCCGCTCGACATGGGCCGGGCCATAGCGCCGGTAGTTGTTGCGGGACCGCTCGGGAGCGGGCAGCAGGCCCTCCCGTTCGTAGAACCTGATGTTCTCAGGGGCGTGCCGGTCAAGCGCGCGAGTTCACCAATCCTCATCCAGCTCTCCGCGCGCAGCGATGGGGGACGCCACCGCTGCGCGCCGGCCCTCATCCCGGCGACCGGGCGGGCTGCTGCGCCGTGGCGCCCGATTGCACCGTGTGCTCAGTCCAGCCGCCGCCCAGCGCCTTGTACAGATGGATGAGGTTGTTCAGCCGCGTCAGGCGCGTGCGCACCAGGGTCTGCTGCGTGCCGTAATGCGTGCGCTGCGCGTCGAGTACAGTGAGGTTGTTGTCCACGCCCTCCTGGAAGCGCTGCTCGGCCAGCTCGTAGGCCTTCTGGCTGGCCGCCACCAGGAGCTGCTCCGCGCGGATCTGCTCATCGAGCGTGCGCTTGCCCGCCAGGCCGTCGGCCACCTCGGCGAAGGCCGCCTGGATGGACTTCTCGTAGTTGGCGATCTCGATGCGCTTCTGTACGTGCGCCACGTCCAGGTTGGCGCGCAGCGCGCCGCCGCGGAAGATGGGCAGCGTGATCTGCGGCAGGAAGCTCCAGGCCCGCGAGCCCGAATCGAACAGGCCGTCCAGCGAAGCGCTGGCCGTGCCCGCCGAGCCCGTGAGGCTGATCATCGGGAAGAACGCGGCCCGCGCCGCGCCGATGTTGGCGTTGGCGCCGATCAGCATCTGCTCGGCGGCGCGGATGTCCGGCCGGCGCGCGAGCAGTTCGGACGGCAGGCCGCTCGGCAGGCCGGTCGGCACGATGTCGTCCGGCAGCGCCATGGCCTCGTCAAGCTGCCGGGACAGCTCCGGCGTCAGCGGCTGGCCCAACAGCAGCACCAGCGCGTTGCGGTCCTTGGCCGCCTGCCGCGTGTAGGCGGCATGGTTGGCCTCGGCGGTGCGCAGCGCGATCTCTGCGCGGCGCAGGTCGAGCTGCGTGGAGTTGCCCACTTCCACCAGTTGGGTGGTCAGCCCGTAGGAGCGCTTCTGCGTGGCGAGGGTGTCGCTCGTCAGGCGCAGCAGTTCCTGGTCGGCACGCAGCGTGAGGTAGGCGCTGGCCACCTCGGACACCAGGCTCATCTGCGTGGCGATGCGGGTCTCGTCGAGGGCCAGGTAGGACGCCAGCGCCCGGTCGCTGAGGCTGCGGACGCGGCCCCACAGGTCCAGTTCCCAGGCGGCCGTCACCCCGGCCACGTCGTAGCGCCGGAGCACGTCGCTTTGCCCCGTGGTGCTGAGGTCGGCCGGTGCGCGCTCTGACGCGCCGCGGGCGGAAACGCCCAGGTTCGGCAGCATCTCGGCACGCTGGATACGGTACAGCGCCTGAGCCGCCTCCACGTTGAGCGCGGCCTTGCGCATGTCGCGGTTGTTCTCCAGTGAAATGCCGATCAACTGCTGCAGCAGCGGGTCGCGGAAGAAGTCCCGCCAGCCGATCTCGGCCGTGATCGCGTCGTCGGGCGTCGCGGCCGCCGGTTCCACATAGGCCGCGCCCGAGGGATAAGCCGTGTCGATCGGCGATGCGGGCCGGTCATACTTCGGTGCCATGGAGCAGCCAGTCAACGCCGTCGCGAGGGCGAGCGGCGCCAGCGTCCTGGCGGGTCGTGTGAATGCGAAAGATGTTTTCATGTCGTATGTCCTCCTGGCCGTCATGCGTGCTGGTCGGTCATGCCGACACGGGCATGGCGCGCTTCGCGGCGCAGCGCCAGCTTGCGCACCACGACGTAGAACACCGGCGTCAGCACCAGGCCGAATACCGTCACGCCCAGCATGCCGGCGAACACCGCGATGCCCATGGCGTGGCGCATCTCGGCGCCCGCACTGCTGGCCAGCACCAGCGGCACCACGCCAGCGATGAAGGCGAACGACGTCATCAGGATCGGGCGCAGCCGCAAGCGCGCGGCTTCAAGCACGGCTGCCAGCGGATCGGCCCCTTCGCTTTCCTTCGCGCGGGCGAACTCCACGATCAGGATCGCGTTCTTGGCGGCCAGGCCGACCAGCACCACGAAACCGATCTGCGTGAAGATGTTGTTGTCCCCCCCAGAGAGCCAGACGCCGGCGATCGCCGAGAGCAGCGCCATGGGTGCAATCAGCAGCACAGCGAACGGCAGCGACCAACTGTTGTACTGGGCCGCCAGGAACAGGAAGGCGAGCAGCACCGCCAGCGCGAAGATATAGATAGCAGTATTGCCAACTCGCTTTTCCTGGAAAGTCAGGTCCGTCCATTCGTAGGTCATACCGTCCGGCAGCGATTCGCTCACGATCTTCTCAATCGCGGCGGTGGCCTGGCCGGATGAGTAGCCCGGCGCTGGCCCGCCGCTGATGTCGGCCGAGGGGAAGCCGTTGTAATGCATCACCCGGTCGGGGCCGGAACTGCGCTCGATGGTCGCGATCGCGCTCAGCGGGATCATGTCGCCCGCTGCATTGCGCACCTTGAGCATGCCTATGTCCTCAGCCTGCATGCGGAACTGCGCATCGGCTTGGGCCATTACCCGGTAGGTGCGACCGAAGCGGTTGAAGTCGTTGACGTAGAGCGAGCCAAGGTTGACCTGCAGGGTGTCGAACACCTCGGTCAGCGACACGCCCTGCGACTTGGCCTTCACCCGGTCGATGTCCACCTGCAACTGCGGCGCATTGGTCTGGAAGCTGGCGAGCATGTTCGCCAGCTCGGGCGCCTGCATGGCCTTGCCCATGATCTGGCCCTGTGCTTGTGCAAGCGCCTCGGGACCCAGGCCCGCCCGGTCCTCGATCTGCAGCTTAAAGCCGCCCATAGAACCCAGGCCCGGCACCGGCGGCGGCGGGAAGATGCCGACGAAGCCGTCCGGGATCTGGCTGAACTTGCCCATGAGCTTGCCCTGGATGGCGAAGGCCGACAGCGACGGGTCCTTGCGCTCATCGAAGGGCTTGAGCATGGCGAACATCAGCGCGGTGTTCGGCTGGTTCACCGGTCCATTGACCGACAGGCCCGGGAAGGCCACCACGCTCTCGACGCCCGGCTCAGCCAGTGCGATCTTGGTCATCTCCTTGACGACCGCCTCGGTGCGATCCAGCGAGGCGCCGGTCGGAAGCTGGGCGATGCCCACGAGGTAGTACTTGTCCTGGGCGGGCACGAAGCCCGCAGGCACCTTGTGGAAGCCCAGCCAGGTCAGGCTCAGGAAGCCGACGTAGAGCAGCAGCACGATGGCGCTGCCGCGCACCGCGCGGCGCACGCCCCCGACGTAGGAATTCGAGGCGCGGTCGAAGAAGCTGTTGAAGCGGCGGAAGAAGCCGCCGAACACGCCATCGATGATGCGCGTGACGCGATCGGGCTTGGTCGCGCCGTGGTGCGGCTTGAGCAGGATGGCGGCCAGCGCTGGCGACAGCGTAAGCGAGTTGATCGCCGACAGGATGGTCGAGAACGCGATGGTTAGCGCGAATTGGCGATAGAACTCGCCCTGCAGCCCCGACAGGAACGCCGAGGGGATGAAGACCGCTGCCAGCACCGAGGTGATGGCCAGGATCGGGCCAGTCACTTCATCCATCGCCTTGCGCGCCGCGTCCTTGGGTGATTCGCCCAGCGCTATGTGGCGCTCCACGTTCTCCACCACCACGATGGCGTCATCCACCACGATGCCGATGGACAGCACCAGTCCGAACAGCGACAGTGTGTTCAGCGAGAAACCGAACATGTGCATCACCGCGAACGTGCCGACCAGCGAGACCGGCACGGCGATCAGCGGGATGATCGACGCGCGCCAGGATTGCAGGAACAGCACCACCACGATCACCACCAGGAAGATGGCCTCCAGCAGCGTGACGGCGACGGACTGGAGCGAGGCGCGCACGAAGACCGTGGGGTCGTAGGCGACGCTATACTCAATGCCGTCGGGGAACTTGGCTTGAAGTCGGTCCATTGCCGCGCGCACCGCGCTAGACACATCCAGCGCGTTCGCGCCCGGGCTCTGGATGATCTGTATCCCCACCGCCGGCTCGCCATTGAGCAGGCTGCGCAAAGAGTAGGAATCGGCCCCCATCGAGATGCGGGCGACATCCCGCAGGCGAGTTACCTGGCCGTCGGCGCCCGTCTTCACGACGATCTCGCCGAATTGCTCCTCGCTCGACAGTCGGCCCAGAGTGTTGACCGTGACCTGGAACGCCGCCGAGGCATCCGGCTGCTGACCAACCGAACCAGCGGCAACCTGTATGTTCTGCTCGCGGATGGCGGCAACCACGTCGCTCGCGATCAGCCCACGAGCAGCGACCTTGGCGGGTTCGAGCCAGACCCGCATCGAATACTCCCCGGCGCCCCAGACTAGGACATCGCCGACGCCTGGCGTACGAGCCAGCTCATCCTTCACATGAAGTGTGGCGTAGTTGGAGACGTACAGCGGATCATATCGACCTCCAGGCGAAAGCAAATGCACCACCATGAGAACGTCCGGCGACGTTTTCTCGGTGACAACACCGATGCGCTGAACTTCAGGCGGTAGGCGCGGCAACGCCCGCGAGACCCGGTTTTGCACCTGGATCTGCGCAATGTCGGCGTTGATATGCTGCTCGAAGGAGACGGTGAGCACCATTTTCCCGTCGGTGGACATCTGAGACTGCATGTACATCATGCCTTCTACGCCGTTGATCGCCTGCTCCAGCGGTGATGCCACGGTATCGGCGATCACTTGCGGGTTGGCACCGGGATAGCTAGCGGTGACCTGCACCGTGGGAGGCGTGACCTGCGGGTATTCGCTCAGCGGCAGCTGGAAGTAGCTGATCGCGCCCGCGATCAGCATCAGCAGCGACAGGACGATGGCGAAGACCGGCCGGTTGATGAAGAAGCGGGGGAAATTCATTTGCGGGCCTCCGCCGAGCCGGCCGCGCCGTCAGCCTTGGCGGGGTCCGCGCCGCCGGCCTTGGCAGGCGCCGCAGCGGGAGCCGGAGCGTTTGCCGCAGCCTTGGTCGCGCCGGCCGCGCCTGCGGCCGGTGCCGCGGGCGCCTGCATGGGCACCATGCGCGGCGTGACCGCCATGCCGGGGCGCACGAGGCCCTTGATGATGATCTTCTCACCGGCCTGCAGGCCGCCGTTGATGACGCGCAGCCCGTCCACCACCGGCCCCAGTTCGATGGGCCGGTACTGGGCCTGGTTGTTCTCGCCCACAACCAGCACGTAGTTGCGCCCTTGGTCGGTGCCCACGGCCTGATCGTCGATCAGGACGGCCTCGCGCGCCGCGCCGGTGGACAGCTTGGCCCGGACGAACATGCCGGGTGCCATGCGCCCATCCGGATTGGGCACAACGGCGCGCACGCGGATCGTGCCGGTGCTTCGGTCAATGGTGTTGCCCACGAAGTCGAGCGCGCCCCTGTGCGGGAAACCCTTGTCCGTGGTCAGCCCGACCTGCACGGGCAGCGAGGCCTTGCCGCCGGCGTCCGCAGCGGGCCGCGAGCGGCTCACGACGTTGAGGTACGTGGCTTCGTCGATGTCGAAGTACACGTGCAGCGGGTCGATGGACACGACCGTGGTCAGCAGCGTGGCCGCGCCGGCGACACCGCCGCTGACCAGGTTGCCCTCGGTCACGAGCACGCGGTCAACGCGCCCGGCGATGGGCGCCGTGACGCGGGCGTAGGACAGATCCAGCCGCGCCGCAGCGACGGCGGCCTTGGCCGCTTGCACCTGGGCCTGGCGCGCACTGCGCGCGGAGACGGCATCGTCGTAGGTCTTGCGCGCGACAGCGCCGGTCGCCACCAGGCGCTCGGCGCGGTCGAAGTCGGCCTGGGCCTGACTGGCCAGCACCTCGGCCTGTTGCAGTTGCGCCGCAGCCGTGTCGAGCGAGACCTGGAACGGCCGGGGGTCGATCTGGAACAGCAGTTGTCCCTTGCGCACCAGTCTGCCCTCGGGGACGCTCACAGCATCGACGGCGCCGCCGACCCGCGAGCGCAGCTCGACGGTCTTGGGCGCGGCCAGGAAGCCGGTGTACTCGGCCGATGGCGCGACCGTGCGGGTGATGACCTCGGCCACGGGCACCTGCGGCGCCATCGGCGCGTCCGCCGGGGGTGCCGCGGCCTTGCTCTCGTCCTTGGCGTCGCGGGCGGCAATCGCTATGCCCCCGACGGCTGCGATGAGGCCTGCCACCACAACGATTCTGATTTTTTTACGCATGGAAGTGCCCCTTTCTTGGATGCAGGACTCCGGCCCTTCCGAAGCGCTCTGCAGAAATTTGTGTGGAGGCTGGGCGTTACAACGAAGGCAAGGTCAAGCCCTTTGGGTTGCCCTAGCGGGCAGGCTGCATGGACAAGGTGGTGGGGAACCCCGCGTCGTCGCCGTGGCCACTCCGACATCCAGCTCACGAATGCCGTTATGCGGTTGAACCGGTCGGTCTTGTGGGTGATTGCGAGCGCGGGAGGCTCAGGCGTCCAAGCTGCCGCCGCCCATTGCTGTGCCTGCGCGGCATCCCGGCGCCCAGGCAGGGCCCGCGATTTAGGCTGTTGCGCCCAGGCCGCATCGAGGACGTCCTTGAGGCTAACCGGCGGCGTGGGTACCGGCGCCTCGCAACCTGCCATTCGCCTGGGTGCTTGGGCCTGGTCAGTCGTCGGCTTTGTCCTCGGAAATGTGGACCGCCATGTCCTGCAGCACCTGGCTGACGTGCTGGTCCGCGATGCTGTAGAAGATGTGCTTGGCTTGGCGTTCGCCGCGCACGAGGCGCGCTCCGCGCAGCAGCCGCAGGTGATGGCTGACCAGAGACTGCGACAGGTCGAGCGCTTCGGCGATGTCCCCCACGGCGACCGAGCCATGCATGCACTGCAGCAGGATCTTCAATCGCGATTGGTCGCCCAGCAGGCGGAAGGTCTCGGCCAGAACAGCGACGTCACTTTGCGACATTGCGAGGGCATCGGTCGCCGCGTCGTGGCTGGTGGTCGAGCATTGCGAGGTGTCGGCGCTGGTGGTTTCGCGGGACGTCATGGATGCAAATCCTCAAGTGGAGTGCGAGCCGGCTCGCGCGGCCTCAATGCCTGTGACCAGGAGCGGAATGGTCGTGGTCATGGCCGTGGCTGTGCCCGCCGCCATGCTTGTGATTGCCATGATCATGGCCGCTGTGGTCATGACCGCTGTGATCGTGGCCGCTGTGGTCCTGACGCTCCGACGTGGGCTGCAAGCTGCAGACGTTCTCGTCGGTGCCCGAGTTCCAGTCGATCCCGACCGTGGCGTGTTCGATGCTGAATTGCTCTCGAAGCACCGCTTCGACGCGTTTGACCACGGCGCGTGCTTCCTCGTCCACGTTGGGGCGAACGTGCAGCGTGGCCATCGTGCGCCCGGAGGTGAGCTGCCACACGTGAACGTGGCTGACGGCCGCCAGGCCCGGCACGGCGCCCATCAGGCCTTGCTCCACCTTTTCCGGCGAAGCATCCTCCGGCGCGCCTTCCAGCAGGATGTGGATCGACTTGGCGAGCAGCTTCCATGCGCTGCGCAGGATCAGCGCCGCCACCAGGACCGACAGGATGGGATCTATCGGCGTCCAGCCCGTGAGGTAGATGACGATCGCAGCGACGATGGCGCCGACCGAGCCGAGCAGGTCGCCCATCACGTGCAGGATGGCCCCCTTCACGTTGACGTGATCGGTCTCTCCGCGGGTCATGATCCACAGCACGAGCACGTTCACCAGCAGGCCGAGCACGGCGACGATCATCATCGGGCCGGCCAGGATCACGGGCGGCGCCTGCAGCCGCTCCCACGCCTCGTAGGCGATCCAGGCGACGATCGCGAACAGGGTCACGGCGTTCAGGAAACCGGCGATGACCTCGAAGCGCAGGTAGCCGAAGGTGCGCTTGCTGTCGGCCGCGCGGCGGCCGAACCGGAATGCTGCGTAGGCCAGTGCGAGCGCCGCGGCGTCGGTCAGCATGTGGCCCGCGTCGGCCAGCAAGGCCAGCGAGCCCGACAGCACGCCTCCGACGGCCTCCACAACCATGAAGCCGAAGATCAGGAAAAAGGACAGCAGGACCTTGCGCTCGTTGGCGCTGGTCACGGTCGGGGTGTGGTCATGATCATGGTCGTGATCGTGACCATGGTCATGGTCATGGTCATGGTCATGGTCATGTGCGTGGGATTGGGACATGGGGCCTCGGGAAACTGGGTCTTTGACTGTGGCTCAAAATATAACACATGAATATGTGTTCATGTGAATTGATTTGCACATTTGTGTCCGCGTCTCACCACGGCCGGGATGCCGCTCCGGGCAATTGCCTTAGCCTGGCTCGGCGACCATTCCCCACGCTTGGCAAGCAGCCGTTGATCTAACATCCAGTGGCAATATCCCCCCTGGGGGGATATGATTTCAGCATGGAAGACATGCATAAGCACACCACCCATCCCGACCTGGTGAAGCGGCTCAAGCGCGCCGAGGGGCATCTGCGGCACGTCATCGGGATGATCGAAGGGGGAGAAACCTGCCTCGACATCGCCCGCCAGCTCGCGGCGGTGGAAAGCGCGGTGACGGCGGCCAAGCGCGTCCTGATCCACGACCACATCGACCACTGCCTGTCCCATGACGAGGACTCCGTTCTGACCGAAATGAAGGCGCTGACCAAACTGCTCTGAGGCCGTCCGATGCTCTCCGTGCTGAAGAACCGCACCTACCGCCACCTGTTCACCGCCCAGGTGATCGCGCTCGTCGGCTCCGGCCTGATGACGGTGGCGCTCGGCCTGCTGGCCTACGAGCTGGCCGGCGCGGATGCAGGCGCGGTGCTCGGGACGGCGCTGGCCATCAAGATGCTGGCGTACGCGGGGGTCGCGCCGGTCGCGCAGGCCTTCGCCGACCGGCTCCCGCGGCGCTCGCTGCTCGTGGCGCTGGACCTCGTGCGAGCGGCCGTCGCGCTGTCCCTGCCCTTCGTCACCGAGGTCTGGCAGATCTACCTGCTGATCTTCGTTCTGCAGGCGGCGTCCGCCGGCTTCACGCCGACCTTCCAGGCCACCATCCCGGACATCCTTCCCGACGAAGAGGACTACACGAAGGCGCTGTCGCTGTCCCGGCTGGCCTACGACCTGGAAAGCCTGATTTCCCCGATGCTGGCCGCCGCGCTGCTGACCGTCATCAACTTTCACAACCTGTTCGCAGGAACGGTGCTCGGTTTCCTCGTTTCAGCCGCTCTCGTGGTCAGCGTGCGGTTGCCCACGTCCGTCCCCGGCCGGCGCCGCGGCATCTGGGAGCGAACGACGCGCGGCACGCGCATCTACCTCGCCACGCCACGCCTGCGGGGCCTGCTGGCGATCAGCCTGGCCGTCTCGGCGGCAGGCGCGATGGTGTTCGTGAACACGGTGGTGCTCGTGAAGGCGCGTTTCGGCCTGGGCGAAGTCGAGGTGGCGTGGGCACTGGCGGCGTTCGGAGGCGGCTCGATGGTGGCCGCCTTCGTCTTGCCGTCCCTACTGGAGAAAGTAGCCGACCGACCCGCGATGCTCACCGGCGCCGCTGTCCTCGTCGTGGGCACGGCGATCGGCGCACTGCTGCCGAGCTATGTGCTGTTGCTGCCGCTGTGGCTGGTGATCGGCTTTGGCTACAGCGTGGCGCAGACGCCATCCGGCCGTCTTCTGCGCCGCTCGGCCCACGCCGAGGACCGTCCAGCGATCTTCGCGGCCCACTTCGCGCTGTCGCACGCCTGCTGGCTCATCTGCTACCCGCTGGCCGGACGCTTCGGCGCGGCCACGGGGCTGCAATCGACGTTCGTCGTCATGTCCTTGATCGGCCTGGCTGGCGTGGCGCTGGCGCTTCGGCTGTGGCCGGCCAGCGACCCGTCGGACTTGGCCCATGACCATCCGAACCTGTCGGCGGATCACCCCCACTTGCGTCAGCACGCGAACCAAGGCGGGCACCATCACGTGCTGGTCGTGGATGACTTGCACCGGATCTGACCGAAAGGATAGGCCTCACGGGACGCGGTAAGGGCTGTTTCGCACCAAGGCTAGTCGTCGCTGTTGTCCTCAACGATGTGGATGGCCATGTCCAGCAGCACCTGGCTCACGTGCTTGTCCGCTACCTCATAGAAGATCTGCTTGGACTGGCGCACGCCCCTGACCAGACGGGCTCCACGCAACAGTCGAAGGTGATGGCTGACCAACGACTGCGAGAGTTCGACGGCTTCCGCGATGTCGCTTACCGACGTGGACCCCTTCATGCAGCACAGCATGACCTTGAGCCGCGACGGATCGCCCAGGAGCCGGAAAGTCTCGGCCAGGATGGTCACGTCATTCTGTGACAGGGAGGCCAGATCGGTGCTTGGGCCCTTCGGTGGGGCACTGACTGGTTTGCGTGGAGTCATCTCTCAAAAATTCCTACCCTCGAACGGCTGTTCGTGCCCTTCAGGATCAACGAGGCTGCGACCGCTTGAGCGCGCGCACAGCCCGGGACCAGGGCGAGCCTGGCGACCAAGGCCCCTCGTTTCCCCCGTGCGCCGGGCCATTTCTGAAACCTGACAGTACCCGAAAAAAGCGCTTGACCTTCCCACGATGGTAAACCCCAAGCTCCCCCCGTGTCGAATATCAACTATGGGAAACAACCATGAGCATGCCAATAACGAGTGATGCTCGTGCCACCGCAGCAGCGATCAGCCTACCCATCGAGGGCATGACCTGCGCGAGCTGCGTCGGCCGAGTCGAGGCCGCCCTGGCCAAGGTGCCGGGCGTGGACAGCGTTTCCGTCAATCTCGCCAACGAGCGGGCGGACATCCGCCTGGCCGGTCCTGTCGATCGCATCGCGTTGATCCAGGCGGTCGAGAAGGTCGGCTACGACGTGCCGGCTGGCACCGTCGAACTGGCGGTCGAGGGCATGACCTGCGCCTCCTGCGTGGGCCGCGTCGAGAAGGCACTCAAGGCCGTGCCCGGCGTCACCGAGGCCACGGTCAACCTCGCGACCGAGCGTGCCACCGTGCGCGGCGTGGCCGCCGTGGCGGACCTGATCGCGGCCATCGAGAAGGTCGGCTACGAGGCCAACCCGGTGGATACCGGCGCGCAGGCCGACGAGGAAGCCGCCGAGAAGAAGGACGCCGAGCGCGCCGAACTCAAGCGCGACCTGACCCTGGCCGCCGTGCTGGCGCTGCCTGTGTTCGTGCTCGAAATGGGCTCGCACATGATTCCCGGCATGCATGAGTGGGTGGCTTCCACCATCGGCATCCAGCAGAGTTGGTATCTGCAGTTCGTGCTGACCCTGCTGGTGCTCGCCATTCCGGGCTGGCGCTTCTACGAGAAGGGCTTCCCGGCGCTGTTCCGCCTGGGTCCCGACATGAACTCGCTGGTCGCGGTCGGCACGGCCGCGGCCTTCGGCTATTCGATGGTCGCCACATTCGCGCCCAGTCTGCTGCCGGCCGGCACGGTGAACGTGTACTACGAGGCGGCCGCCGTCATCGTGGCGCTGATCCTGCTGGGCCGCTTTCTTGAGGCACGGGCCAAGGGCCGCACCTCCGAGGCCATCAAGCGCCTGGTCGGCCTGCAGGCCAAGGAGGCGCACGTGCTGCGCGACGGCCGCATCGTGGACATCCCGATCAACGACGTGGCGCAGGGCGACATCGTGGAAGTGCGCCCCGGCGAGCGCGTGCCGGTCGATGGTGAAGTGACCGAGGGCCGCAGCTTCGTGGACGAGTCGATGATCACCGGCGAGCCGATTCCCGTGGAAAAGGCGGAAGGCAGCACCGTGGTCGGCGGCACCGTCAACCAGAAGGGTGCGCTGACGCTGCGTGCCACCGCCGTGGGCGGTCAGACCATGCTGGCGCAGATCATCCGCATGGTCGAGCAGGCGCAAGGTTCCAAGCTGCCGATCCAGGCCGTGGTGGACAAGGTGACACTGTGGTTCGTGCCCGCCGTCATGCTGGCCGCCGTGCTGACCTTCTTGGTCTGGCTGGTGTTCGGCCCGTCGCCCGCGCTGTCCTTCGCGCTGGTCAATGCCGTGGCGGTGCTGATCATTGCCTGCCCGTGCGCCATGGGTCTGGCGACGCCGACCTCCATCATGGTCGGCACGGGCCGCGGCGCCGAGATGGGCGTACTGTTCCGCAAGGGTGAAGCCCTGCAACTGCTCAAGGACGCCAAGGTGGTGGCCGTGGACAAGACCGGCACGCTGACCGAGGGCCGCCCGGTCCTGACCGACCTGGAGATTGCCGACGGCTTTGACCGCAACCAGGTGCTGGCGAAGGTCGCCTCTGTCGAATCGCGCTCGGAGCATCCGATCGCACGCGCCATCGTCGAGTCGGCCGTGGAAGGTGGCATCGCGCTGCCGACGATGACCGACTTCGATTCGGTCACGGGCATGGGTGTGCGTGCCACCGTGGACGGCGCGCGTGTCGAGGTCGGTGCCGATCGCTTCATGCGTGAGCTGGGGTTGGACGTGAGCGGCTTCGCTCGCACGGCCGAGCGCCTGGGCAATGAGGGCAAGTCGCCGCTGTACGCCGCGATCGACGGCCGACTGGCCGCCATCATCGCGGTGGCCGATCCGATCAAGTCCAGCACGCCCGCGGCCATTGCTGCGCTGCACCAGCTCGGCCTGAAGGTGGCGATGATCACCGGCGACAACGCGCGTACCGCGCAGGCCATCGCCAAGCAACTGGGCATCGACGAGGTGGTGGCCGAAGTGCTGCCCGAGGGCAAGGTCGAAGCCGTGCGCCGCTTAAAGGCCACCCACGGCCAGATCGGCTACGTGGGTGACGGCATTAACGATGCGCCGGCGCTGGCCGAGGCCGACGTGGGCCTGGCGATCGGCACCGGCACCGACGTGGCGGTGGAGTCGGCCGACGTGGTGCTGATGTCCGGCAACCTGCAGGGTGTGCCCAACGCCATCGCGCTGTCCAAGGCCACCATCGGCAACATCCGCCAGAACCTGTTCTGGGCGTTTGGCTACAACACGGCCCTGATCCCGGTAGCTGCTGGCGTCCTATACCCCGCATACGGTGTGCTGCTGTCCCCAATTTTCGCGGCCGGAGCGATGGCGCTGTCCAGCGTGTTCGTGCTCGGCAACGCGCTGCGCCTGCGCCGCTTCCAGCCGCCGCTGGCGGCGGATACCGCTCATTGAGAAAGGAGGAACACCATGAACATCGGTGAAGCATCCAAGGCCTCGAAGGTCTCGGCCAAGATGATCCGCTACTACGAGCAGATCGGCTTGATTCCCCCGGCCGACCGGAACGATTCGGGCTACCGCGCCTATAGCCAGGACGACGTACACCGGCTGCACTTCATCCGGCGTGCGCGCGACCTCGGCTTCTCGGTGGCCGAGATCACGGACCTGCTGGGACTGTGGAACGACAAGTCGCGCCAGAGTGCCGACGTCAAGCGCCTGGCGCAGCAGCACATCTCCGAGCTGGACCGGCGCATCGCGAGCATGTTGGAGATGGCCGAGACGCTCAAGGCGCTGATCCGGTGCTGCGCCGGCGACGAACGGCCCGACTGCCCGATCCTGCACACGCTGGAGCAACTCGATACCAGCGACGACGAGCCCGAAGCGCGCACCGGCGCCGTGCCACGGCGTACAAGTGGCAACGCAGCGGCAACGAAGCCGCGTGCGCACTGAGCAGCCGGGAGAGACATGCCCAAGATCACCGTCTTGCCCCATCCTGAACTGGCGCCCGAGGGCGCCGAGCTGAACGTGCCGGTCGGCACCTCGATCTGCGAGGCGCTGCTAGACAACGGCATCGAGATCGAACATGCCTGCGACATGAGCTGCGCCTGCACGACCTGCCACTGCATCGTGCGCAAGGGGTTCGATTCCCTCAACGAGGTCGAGGAGTGCGAGGACGACCTGCTTGACCGGGCCTGGGGGCTAGAGGCGCAATCGCGCCTGAGCTGCCAGGCCATCGTGGCGAACGAGGACCTGACCGTCGAGATCCCGAAATACACGATCAACCATGCCAAGGAGAACCACTAGGACCCAGCGTGCCGCCGCGGGCGCGCCGGCCTGCGGCGGGGTTGCTCTGGCAGACGGAGGACTGACGGCGTTGCAGCCTGACGACCGACCCGCGAGCCAGATGTCTACACCCCCTTGCACCACCGCCGGTTAGGCTGGAAATGTCGTCAAAGTCCTTCAATCCGTGATAGTCGGCGCTGCGGCCGGCCCATGAAAAGTCCCACAGGAGAAGTCCAGCATGTCTGCGCCCAAACAAGCCACGCTCTACCGGATGGTCATGCCCGGCCATACCTGCCCCTACGGGCTGAAGTCGCTCGATCTGCTCAACCGCAAGGGCTACGAGGTCGAGGACAAACACTTGGCGAGCCGCGAGCAGACGGATGCGTTCAAGAAGGAGCATGGCGTCGAGACCACGCCCCAGGTCTTCATAAACGGGCGGCGCGTGGGCGGCTACGACGACCTGCGCAAATTCTTCGGCATGTCCGTGAAGGACAAGAACGCCGTGACCTACATCCCTGTGATCGCGCTGTTCGCCATGGCGGCCGCGATGGCGCTGGCGGCGAGCTGGGCGGCCTTCGGCCAGCTCTGGAGCATTCAGGCGGCAGAGTGGTTCGTGGCCTTTGCCATGTGTCTCCTGGCGCTGCAGAAGCTCAAGGACGTGGACGGCTTCGCGACGATGTTCCTCAACTACGACCTGCTGGCCAAGCGCTGGGTTCGGTATGCCTATTTCTACCCGTTCGCGGAGGCCATCGCAGGCGTCCTGATGGTCGCGGGCGTGGGGATGTGGGTGTCGATTCCGTTGGCGCTGTTCATCGGGACCGTCGGGGCCGTGTCGGTTTTCAAGGCGGTCTATGTCGATCGCCGGGAACTCAAGTGCGCCTGTGTGGGCGGGGACAGCAACGTGCCGCTGGGCTTTGTGTCCCTGACCGAGAACCTGATGATGGTGGCGATGGCCCTGTGGATGTGGGCCAAGGTCGCCTACCTTGGGATGCACTGAGCGCCGCGCCAGGTACGGCACAGCGCACGTGCTCGCATCGGTTGTCCTGTGTGCAGGCCGGCCACGACGCGGTGTTACTACGCGCGCGGCGGGAAGCCAGCTTCGCTCAGGGCCGCGGCGATCTGCTCTTGCGAGGCCGAGGTCTGGACCTCGACACGGCGGGTCGGCGGGTCCGTGACGATCTTAGCGTTGGGGTCGATCGTTTGGATCGTTTTCGTAACGGTGCGGGCGCAGCCGCCGCAGGTCATGTCTTCGAGATGGAATTGCATGGAAAACTCCTTTCGGGTTTGGGTGTTTGAAGTCTGGTCCTTGCCAAGGTTGGAAGGTCAAGCGCTATTTGCATCCCCGCTACACCAATCGGCCGAATGCTCATAGGGGCAAGGCCGTGGTGCTCTTTACCCGATCCAGCACGAAGCTTGTCTTGCAGTCCTGCACGCTGGGGTGCTTGAGCAGCGTGTCGAGCACGAAGCGAGAGTAGTGAGCCATGTTCTTGACGACCACCCGCAGCAGATAAGGCGTGTCCAAATCCAGCATCGTCGCCGCCGCCTTGGCGTCCTGGCTGTCGCCGGACGCGGCCGACCAGCGCGAGGCAGCCATCGCCAAGCGATTGGATCGGCTGTCGCGCCAAGCCGAGCGCATGGAGCGCGATCAGAACATCGCCATCGAAACGCTGGCGCTGTTCATCCGCTACTACCTCACCGTCAGCACGCCGGTTCCCGAAGCGCACCAAGACGCGGCCCGCGCGCAGGGCAAGGCGCGATTCGAGCAGTTCACCGAGCAGCTTGGCCGCCACCTGATGCGCGGGCGCAGCCTGGTGCGTGACGTGGTGGAGGAACTGCACCCCGACCCGATGCGGATGGAGGACGCAGCGGCAGCCGCTCAAGCACGGGAGCGTGCGTCATGAGCGCCGTTCCCCAATCCATGAGCGCCACGTCGCTCGACCGGCGCATCCAGATGCTGCGCACGGCAATGGGGCCGCTGATCGCCACCGCGCTCGAAGACCCCGACGTCGTGGAAATCATGCTCAACCCGGACCGCACCCTTTGGGTGGATCGCCTGTCTGTAGCCACCTCGCATCCATGGCAGTGTTCGCTTCGGGTCGAATAGGGGCCCTAGCATTCCTGATCGCGTCGTCGGCGCCAGCTCGTCTGCTTTCGGCCGGAACCTACGCGTATGCTAGCAATCACAGTCCACAAAACCTTGTGGCGATTCAACTTGAATGAACTGCTATGCGCCAGCTTTGGATTGAAGACGAGTGATGTGGTCGAAGGCAGCGAGTTTCGCCTCCGCTTGAGACTTGTAGTTGCGGCGAGCGTGCAGGACAGTTGAGTCGTCTAGCGCAGCCAAGGTACAGGCCCATTCTCCGCCGCGCGGGTAAACGGTAATGCGGAATCCATCCGAAGTGATATGCGGATTCCCCTTTGCCGAAACTTTCCACGCACGCGCAGTCCAACGCTTGCGCTTTGCTGCGCTGCTTTTCATAGAGGCTTCACGGGCTCGCGAGGCCGCCAGGTCGCCTTCCATGTGGCCGGCACATACACACCCAACCTCGAGAACGTTCGGGTAATCTGGGTGCTCCATGTGATGGACGTAGCGGATGGTTTGCGACTCGCACATCTCGCAATCGATCTGCGGCTCTCCAAGATCCTCAATATCTACGCAAGTCCAGCCGCGATGCGGCACTCCGGCTACAGACCACTTGCCTCGCCTATGCGCGACCAGCTCTTATTCTGTCAGAGGATTAGTTACTGCCATAGACCCTGACTACCTAGTAGCCGGACCCTAGAGTCCGGTCAAATGAATTATTCACAGCGCACCTTGTGGCAGGCTATCCCCTGATACCGCTCGATCTTATGTCCGCTGCGTCCGGGTATCAAGCACATGCATACCCCCACCACGAACAGGGCGGGAGCGAGCCCTTCAGCGGAGGTCTCCCTGGAGTCGAAACTGGAGGCTAGCATCGCTCGGGCCGAAACCTGCCTCAGTGCCCGCTTCTGGCCAGAACCGGACGTTCTGCACGAGTAGCGAGCATGTCTGCAGAGAGATGGCGGTTAGGTGGTCGGGTCCCGACGCTGTACCTTACTTGGCTCCAGCGGGCTGATCCGACGAAGCGGTGGTTGGGGCCTCGGCCAGTTCAGGCGAAATGAAGTTGGCATGCACCAAGGCAAGCTGCCCACCTTCAGCAGCGTAGTACTCGGTGACCCCGCAGTTGGGCACATCGCCTTCGCGGTCAAGGTCGAGGATGGCATCCTCGTCCATGCCTTCTAGAAGGTATCGCATGCAATTCACAATCACTTGGTGCGCGACGATCATCACGCGTGCACCGGCGTGGTTCCGTTGGAGATCCCCGACAACGCCGCGTAGCCGCAAGATGACATCACACCAGCTTTCTCCGCCCGGTGGGCGAAAGTAGAACTTTCCGACCAGCCGTCTCTGCGCGGCCAGTTCCGGGAAGGTAGCGACGATGCCACTGGAGGTGTAGCGGTCCAGAACGCCGAACTCCTTCTCACGCAGGCGCTCATCAATGATTAGACGGTGGCCAGGGCCAAGCGCGTCGGCCACGGCTTGGGCGGTCTGCCTTGCACGCATGTATGGAGAAGTCAGCACGATTTGCGGGCGTTGGTGCTCGGCAAGTCCCAGTACCCAAGCACCCAGTGCTTGCGACTGGCGCTCCCCCAGCGAGGAGAGAGGCACGTCCGCGTCGCGGTGTTCCAACTCGATTAAGGTGATGTTATTTGCCTCAGCGTGGTCTCGCGCAACGTTTCCGGCGCTTTGGCCATGCCGTACCACCCAGATCCGCTCTGGCCACCGCGCGGCAACCCCCTCCATCGCACTGTTCTGCTGCATATCAATCTCCCGCTTATCTGTCCGGGCGTTGTAGCGGGCATAAAGTCCTGCAAACGACTGGGTTGAGACATGGTTGAGACCTTGTCGACGACCGAGCCACCTTATCCCCGCTTGACGAAAAGCCGATGTCCGCTGCAAGCGCTCCCTTTCGCAGCGAAGCGCTATGCCTTTGCCTAAGCCTCCACATCGCGCATTGTTAGCGCCGTTTCAAGGCCGGTTTAGTGTCGGCTGCATCGGGCACATGCGCGGCGCAAGAAGGAAGTTCTGTATGTCATTGGGGGAGAGCGCGACACTGTCATAGCATTCGAATTGACTGCACCCCAAGCGAAACCTTTCAACTTTGAAGTCTTCCCGAGCTGCTTCAATGCCCTCCCCCAAGCGAGAGCTGAGCTAGTCGCTCATCGATTCTTAACCGCGCCAGATCCAACCCCGTGTCATCGTTGGCGTAGGGTGAGCCAAACAACGGGACCTCTACCCACCAGCATTCCTGACCGGGGTGTACGTAAGGCGCATGATCGTCTAGCAGAAGGGCCTCCCCGGCGTGAGATGTAACAAATCGCAGGTCCTTAGTTGGTCCGTACCATGAAACGTAGTGAAGCTTCCCAAACCAGCTCGGGGCCACACCCTCCGCTACGAGAAGCCTACAGATTTCTCGCACTCTTGACTCCGGAACAGTCGTAAAGAGTACTAGCTGACTGAACTTGATCCGCATCGCTTCCAGGAACGCGAACAGGCCAGGGCGTGGGATCTGGCTGACCGCATTTGAGATCAGCGTTCCTTCTAGGTCCATTGCAAGAATGGTTGGTCTCATACATCCCTCTGATCTTTAGCCAGACCTGCACGAAAGTCAGACCGCTTCAGGTGCGCATGAACAACAGTCAGCAGTACGACCGTATTCCAGCGTCCATGGTAAATGGCACCCCTTGCCTAGGTGCTGACGTGCTGCCCATCCAAGTAAGATCGCACATCCCGAAGTTCGCGCAAGCCTCCGCGACAAATAAAATCCAGCACGGTGTTACCAGCAAACATGGGCGCCATGTTAGGTCGCCTTATCCAGCCATCCGCCTGAATGGGGTCAGGCAGAAGGATATGAAGAGCTTTGTAAATGCCGAGTAGATAGCTAATCCGCACCAGGACCTCGGCATCGATATGCTCGTAGGCCCCTCGCGCCCATGCCTCATAAAAAGCATCGGGTGGGCTTCCAAGCAAAGCTCTCTGCTGAGGTCCGGACAGTTGCCATCGCGCAGCGAGGTTGAAGAACGCTCTCAATGCTGAGCCTGAAAGCTCTTCGCGACTGAGCTCATCTGTAGGGATGGTCATCATGTACTCATCTTCCAATCAACCTCCCTTAGAGGCACATCGTGGCGCAGCACAACCCCACGCCTACAGGTGCGCCGACATCTCTTTCAACAGTCGGCAGCATGCCCATGCTAGCGCAATCCACAAACTGTATTGCGTACTAAATCATCTGACATGCCAGCCGCTGTAGCAGCATGCATATCAGATGATCTGATACGTGATCAGATAATCTGCGCCCCACAAGCAAGAAGATGTGCTCGCTGTTTGCAATATGAAAGAGAGTGAGTGATGCTCGCCTACATGGTGCCCTTGTCGATACAAACGCTAGCACTTCGCGCAACGACTCCTGACCAGCTCGCCGAGCAGGTGGCGGAGGAGTACGGGCTCTATGTCCGGCTCTCAGAAGTGTGGATGCTGCTTGGCTACAACAGCATCAGCGCGGCCAGGCGCGCGGCGTATGACAACCGCCTGGGAATAGCAACCTCGACCATTCCCGGCAGGAAGGGGCGCATGATCCGATCCAGGGATCTCGCCCAATGGTTGTTCAATGCATCACGCGGCGCAGATCCCGTAACCAGTCGGCGGACCGCTCAATGATCCCAATCTGCCCATGGAGGTCCTCCAGATGAGCTAAGAAGACTCTCTGGGGCAGAAAAGACAAACCCCGGCTGGCAGGCCGGGGTCTGTTTAAGGCGCAGCGATGAGAACCGCTATGCCGAATCTACCCCCTTACCCCGATAAGAATCAACCCCTAGGCATTCCGGGAGGGAGGCGGCTGCCCGCCTCCCAGTAGATAGGCAGGGTTCCATGAATCAAGAAGAACTGGCCCAGCGTCTGCGGGAGCATGAGGGCCTAACTGTCGAACAGCGACAGCACATCCTTGAGATGGCTAGCTCGAGTCCAGCGCGGAAGCCAGGAAAAGGCGCGCTGAACAACGTTGTGACCCACTTCAACTCAGTCAAGTGTGGCCAGCTCATCACGCTGGAGAGTCATACCGTTGAACATATGTTCGCGCTGACTCTGGAGCTGGATCCGGATGTGCTTGGCTACTTCCCGCAGGTTGCCTGTAAGGGAGTGAGACTTGGCAATCATGTAAGGAGCGGCACCTTGGATTTTCTGGTCGTCCGCACCCGTCGCATTGAGCTGGTCGAATGCAAGGCCGGCTCCGCTCGTGACAGCTTGCTTGCGGCAAAGTCCGGTGAATGGGTCGACGTCGATGGAAATCTTCAGAACCTTGCCTATGGCCCTTGGGCAAGGCAGCGCGGCATGGAGCACGTCCTGTGGCTCAGTCCCTCCCGCGTCGACACGCCACTCCGGAACCTACAGGTCATCTATAACGAGGTGCGTATGGTACCCGCCAACGAGGCTCAAGCCTTGGGCAGACGCATCCATGCGCATCTCGCCGACGGCCCCAAGAGCCTCGATTGGATGATCGAGACTATCGAGGGATTCAACGTGAGCCAAGCGGCGCTTCTGCTTGGAACCCGCTGGGCCTTCGGTCCAGTTGAGCATGTTCCGCTCACGGACACGAGCAACTTCTTTTTGACCTTGAGTCAGGCTCAGGCTATTGAGATAGGAAGCAACTTCTTTGAGGTTGCCAGGCACTCTCGCAATCAACTGAACTCTGCGTTCGCAACGGCGACGCTAGTCGACGCCACCAACGCCGAAAAGCGGCTCGCATTGATTCAATCCGCGCATGCGAAGGGTACAGCCGTCCCCAAACACCTGCGTGAGATAGCGCGGAAGGTGATCGAGGCGCGAAGCAGAGGTGACAACGAACTCGAGCAGTGCCTTACCAGGTTTCATGCAAGCGGAAACCGAATGAGCCGGCTTACCCCCGTTCAGGAGAAGCGGACGGCTGAGGCAATTCGCGCATACGCCGCAGGCAAGTATTCACAGAAGAAGGACGCATACGCTGCGCTCAAGGAGGCCTGTGAATCTGACGGCGAGTCGCCACAGAGCCGCCAGGCCTTCGAACGCAGGCTCGCTGATCCGCGCCTGGAGCTGCGTAAGGTCCTTGCAACGCAGGGAATGCGTGGCTACCAAAAGCAAAGGCCGCGCTCGGACGCGCGCGACCGGTCGGGTACAGCCTTAGCTAAACATGCAGTCCTGCACGTGGACAGTACCAAAGTCGACGTGAGGGTGGTGAGCGACGATGGAATGGAAGCAAGCGCAGAGTCCCCTCTGATTTATCTAGGGACAGATGAGGCGACTGATCTGCCGATGGCGCATTCCATTGTCTTCGGGCCAGCACGGCGCGATGGTTTGGCCATCCTGATACGTGACTACGTCCGCAGACATGGACGACTGTTCAACAGCATCTTTGTCGATCGAGGAACGGAGAATCAGTCACACTTTCTCATTGCTCTGGCTTTGCGATATCAGTTCTCAATCCATATCTGCCCAACGGCAGGTTCGAGGTTCAACTCGGACGTAGAACGCTACTTTGGAAGGTTCAATTCCCAGGTCAGCCATGAGCTTGTCGGTAGCACCGATCCCGACAAGGCGGGCCGAGGCGTGGATGGGAAGTTCAAGAGCTACAAAACTGCCAAGCACCGCTTTGAAACCGTTCATACGGTTGCCAGGGAAACGCTTTATGAGCACTTCCCGAGCGTCCCTGTACAAGGCTTCGCAAGTCCGGCCGAACGGGCAGCCCACGCAGATCTTCTCTTTCCTAGTGCCGGCCTGCACGCATTGGTTGACGAAGAATTCCTCTTCAGAACCGCGATCCCGCACAGCAATAACAAGTATGTACCCGGACGAGGGTTCGAGGTGAATGGTCGGTACTTTCACTCCAATGAACTGAGGGAGCTCGACGCGTCATTCGATGTTGAGCAGCTTCGAACAGACCCGGAGGACCCGAGCTTCATCTGGGTTAGGACGAATCGTGGACTGTTCAAGGCGTTCTGCAACTTGATCGGGCCTCTAGCTAATTCCACCCTGATTGAGCGGTCATTCAGAGGTATGTATGACCAGCTCTACGCGCCATCGCTCCGCGAAGCAAAGCAGAGCGCGAGGCACGCTCAGGCGATGCGTACGGCAGCCGCGAACGCGAAGCCCAACACCGCGGCTCAACCCAAGCCGGGGGAGGCGGACTCCAGTAGCCTCCCTTCTCAATCAAATGACGCTCTTGACGAGATCGCTCTGCGCGGAATCAAGAAGCGAGCGATGGATGACTTTGACGATATTGAGTCGCCGTAGCTTGTGCAATTGGGGGCAAGCCCGCGCCAGTCATTCAAATTCACAGGAACCGATAGTGGACAGCAACTCTGGAATTCCTTTTGTGAATCATAGCCGCATGAGGACGGCTTACTCCGAACTCTTGAATGCCATCCAAGGTGCGCGCCCAGGTACGTTCGTCTGGGCATTGGCTCCTTCTGGCTCGGGCAAGAGTGAGATCAGACAAGCTATTCTTCCCGTCCTTGCCGGGAAGCAGAGCCTCTGGCCAGCTGGCACGCTTCCTTTGATATCGGTGCGTGCAATGGCCAATGATCGGGGAAAGTTCAACTCCAAGGATCTCACGCTGCGCCTCCATCACGCTGTGGTGGAACCAGACTTCGGCTGGCTGGAGAACAAGGACCGATCGGTCAGTACTGATGCGCACCATGTCCAGGCGGAGGCAGAGGTAAACAATCAGCTGTGGAAGAGAGTGAGGGCAACGCAGTCGCAGCCGAGATTGCAGCACAGCTTCGAATCTGTGGCGAAACAACGTCAACTTAAGTACATCTTCCTGGAAGAAGCGGCAACCTTGACGATGGTGCATCTTCATCAAACCAGCTATGGGTACATGTCGAACCTTGTGCGACTGATTGAAGAAATCGGCTGCGTCATAGTGATGCTGGCTACCCACACTGCGGAGAGTTTGTGGGCGGGACACCCCGACGTCTGGAATCGATCCCGGTTCGTCTACATCCGGCCGTATAACCTGAAGAATTCCCAAGACGAGCGGGATTTCGTTGCAGTGCTGAAGGGTATCGGGCAGAGCTTCAACCTGTCCGATCCCAAGCTCCTCGTTAAGAATACTGATTTGATGTACGCCAATGGTGCTGGCGTGTTCGGCCCCACTATCGACGTCGTCCATAGGGCTGAGCTCCGCCGAAAGAATGAGGGAGCGAACAGCATCACTGAAGCGCACTTGCACGCCAGCTCCTCAAGCGAGAAGGAGCTTGGAACCGTGTGGAGCAGCGTGCTGGCCTTCAACAAGCTTGCGGATCAGAGGCCCTTGAATGGTGAGAAGAGAATTGCTGACTTCCTGAAGCGCATGGGTACGGGGGAGTAGAGCGAAAATGACTACGGCACACATGCGGTATCGGTGGACAGCACTGCCGCCAATTGCACCGATCGACGGAGCCACCGCCCAGACTGAGTCACTTGGAGGGTACTTCCAGAGGATGTGCGAAACGACCGGGTTTACAAAGACACACCTCGCAGGAGTGCTTGACAAAGTTGCGGGTCAGCCAAGAAATGGACTGAGTGAGCGAAATAGCTTCGTGGGACCAGGGCAGGTGAGCCTTAACCGCGCGCGCGCGCTAGAGCAGCTGACTAACCAACGCCTGGTCGGCTGCACGCTCTCGCCTTTCATTAATGTCCTGCAGATGCGGGATGGCGGCCTTGCTGGCATCAATCGCCGCTGGTGTCCTGAGTGCCTGCTGGAGGCTGGCGAGAGTAACGGTCTAAGTGAGAGGCTCATCTGGAACTTCCTTCACTACTCGCATTGCTCCTTGCACTCAGTCAGAATCATTGATCGCTGCCAAGAATGCGGCAACAGTCAACAGTTGCGAAGGGGCAACGCGGCCTCGTGCGCCTATTGCGGTTGCAGCCTAGCGCGCGCAACCACGCACGAGAGGCCGAGCGCACTTCAGTCCTGGGCCAACGCCTCGATCGAGGACGTCGTACGCTGGACCGCAACCAACCCTGATGTGGTTATTCCTGCGGAGAACTATCAACGTTTCTTTGATGGGCTCCTTCAAGATGGGACATTGGATAGGCTGAAGATCGTTCATAACAGGTTCTGGAGGGATGCAATTCGCTTCAGACGAACTACTACCACTTTCAGAACGCTACTCAACCTATCCGCCATCAAATCTGTTGACATTATCGGAATTTTGACCGAACCAGTTCCGGCCTCATCGACTTCATTGTTTCCAAGCCATGAGGTGGACGGTGAGATCGCCTTTGATCTAGAGGACTGGGGGGCTCAGGCGAGGAAATTCGAAGTCGTGCTCCACGCGCTCTGCAAGGCCAATACGCGTGTCTTCCCTAGCCAGCAGTTCCTTAGCTTATTGTTGGTTTCTAAACGAAAAAGTTCTATCCACCGTGCGCCGTCATTCAGCGTCTACCTAGATCTTCAGAGGCAACCTGGCCAGGACCTTCTTGCGGGTCGGAACATGGCGAGCAGAATTATGGCCCTGTCCATGACCCTGCTTAAGAGCGGCATGCGCGAGCGGGGCGTAGCAAGTGAAGTTCTGAAGAGATTCGCCATTTCGGCAGAGATCGCTAGAGAGTGCGCCCGGACCGCAGTTGTTATTACAAAGGCCATGCGCTCTCCGGCCTTCCGAGCTTCCGGTGATCCCTTCCCGTGCCGCTGAAGAAGGCCAGAAGAAGACATCACTTCCCTGCGCAGCCGAGCGGGTTGTTCAACCGCGGGGTTCTACCCCGATATCACGGACGGTTCTAAAAGAGCTGCAACCTTCTGGTCCTGCCTGGCGACCCTTCGTCGCATCCTTGGGTTATGGCGTCGCTCTATGTAGTCAAACGCATCCGCTCGTGCTGCATACTTTGTGGCGCAGTTCGTTCGATAGATCCGCTCACGCTTGAGTGGCCCAAAGAGGGCTTCGCAGGCCGCGTTGTCGCCACAATGACCCACAGCGCTCATCGAGCAGATCAGCCCGTTAGCCGCTAGATGCCCTTGGTAGTCGGGCTGCGGAACTGGCTGCCTCAACCCGAATGCAGGATTACCTCATCGCTTCCTTGACGCTGCCACACCGCCATCTGCACAGCCCGGGTCACCATCTGGCGATCCTGTCGATCGTGTATTGACCAGCCCACGATGCGCTGGTCGTACAGATGCAGCTTGCCCTGTCGGGTCTTGATCTCGGTAATATCTGTCACCCACTCGGTTTCCGGCTCCAGCGCGAGAAAATCGCGTTCAAGCAGTTTGACCACGCCCGGCGCTGTCATGGCCGGAGTTGCGCACCGCCCGCGACGCTTGCGCTGGGGCCAGCCCTGCAGGCCGTCGGCGGCCATCAGGCGCGCATCCGTCAGTCATGAGAGCGTGGCCTGAATGACAGGCTTTGAAATTCCGAGAACACTGCAAATTCGATTGGTGGCCACAGCCCAGTTTCCAGATATGAGAAGTTGATTGACTCAGGGCAGCCGATGGGCAGCACCGCTGGAAGAGAAGGCTACGCCAGGCCGTTCCCGAAAGAATTGGCGATCCGGGGACATCAGTGTTACGAATTGCAATAACAAACTGTTGTCCTTCATGAGGGCCGTCGCCAATCAAACTCCGCCACCATGTACAAGCGCCATCACTGCATTGACCGAATAGGGCCTGCCACTTCATCGCGCGTCGGTGCGCTGAAAGGCACTGCTACCAGACGTACCCCCCTGCCTTCGCTTGGGGGACGGATCCGACGTCGCCCCTTACTTGCCTGAGGGGCCGGGGAACCAAAAGGCGATGCGCGTACGAGTGTTGCCGGAACGTCCAATTCCCCTGATTTGATTAGAATCTGCCCAGGTAGATAGGGGCTGTCAGCCGGCCATCGTCGTGCTGCAGCTAGGGACAGGAGGCGGCTACGCCGCCATGAGCACAAGGAGACATCAGGGTGTACTTGGCAGAGCTGTCTATCTCGAACTTCCGCAAGATCAACAACGCAGTACTGCACTTCCAAAGTGGACTGAACGTTCTGGTTGGTGCGAATAACGCGGGCAAGACCGCCATTGTCGATGCGTTGAGGTCTCTCCTTGCCGGGCACGATGAACCGTACCCGCGGTTGGACTCGGACGATATTCATCGGCCGAAGACAGGATCGCCTAGCGGCAACATCGTGTTCAAGTACATCTTCCGAGGGTTGAGCCCCGATGATGAAGCTGACTTCATGACTGCCCTGAAACCTGCCAAGGACGGGCAGATGGAGGCGCATATCACCATCAGCTTCTCCGAGGCGGATAAGACGGGGCGACTTAGAGCGAAGCGCTGGTGCGGAGACCATGATGATGTCGGCTTGACAACGGACATGATGGAGAACCTTCGTGGCGTCTATCTACAGCCCCTGCGCGATGCTTCTCAGGCTCTTAGACCCGGCCGCACAAGCCAGCTGTCCCGACTGTTTCAGCTGCTCGTTGATGACGATGGCAAGATCGAGATCAATAAGGCACTGAAGCTGCTGGATGATGAGCTCAAGACGAAAGCGCCGATTGTGAGCACCCATAAGGCGATAACCACTCGCCATTCCGAGATGTTGGGGCCACAGCTGTCCCAGCTGCTCGAGCTGGGGGTTAGCGTCAGCGATTTCCAACGCCTGGCTTCGCGTCTCTCCCTTACCGTTGATCTGTTCGAGCTTGAGCAAAACGGGCTCGGATTCAACAATCTGATCTTCATGGCGGTCGTTCTCAGCGAGCTGACCAAGAACCCGCAAGCCAGCTATCGAGGCCTGATCATTGAGGAGCCCGAGGCACATCTGCATCCCCAATTGCAGGCTGTGCTCCTGGGATACTTTGAGACCATCAAGGCAGTGGACAAAGAGAAGCCTGTCCAGCTGTTCGTTACCAGCCACTCACCCAACTTTGCCAGCATCGCCAACCTCGACAGTCTCACCTGTCTTGTCGACACCGGAATCAGGGTGGAGACTTTTTTTCCCCGAGACATCAAGTTTTCTGTCGGAAAGCGTGAGAAGCTTGAGCGCTATTTGGACGTCACTCGGGCTGAGCTCTTCTTTGCACGCCGCGCAATCCTGGTCGAGGGCGCTGCGGAATTGGTCCTTGTCAGTGTGCTCGCCGAGAAGTGCGGTCGCGATCTACGTAAGCATGGGGTAAGCCTCATCAGCGTTGAAGGCCTCAACTTCGACTCATTCATTCCACTGTTCGGCGAGAAGGCGCTGAAGATTCCTGTTTCCGTGCTTACGGATGCAGACCCAACAGGTCCGAGTGAAGAGGATGAAGAGGAAGAGGGCGATGGCAGCGCAGAAGCGGACGACCATGCGCCGGAAGATGGGACCTCTAGTGGAAAGAAGAAGGCGGCTCCTGTCTACCCTTCGATCGGCGACAAGGTGCAGGTGTCCGCCAATACCTTGAGTATGCTCAAGTTCGAGGATTCATATCTCAAGATCTTCCATGGGCTAAAGACGCTTGAGTATGACTTGGCCTTGTACGCCAGCAATCGCAAGATCATGCTTGCGGCGCTTAAGGAGCTACACCCGAAGATCTCTGCGAACCTGGAGAAGAAGGTAGACGCCGCTACGGGAGATGCAGAGAAGGCTCGCGTACTGTTCAGCGGAATGTTCGAGCGGAAGAACGGAAACGTCCAGAAGGGGCGCTTTGCACAAGCTTTGGCGTACCTGATCGCCAAGGCGAAAAAGGAAGAATTCACTGTTCCGGAGTACATCCAGTCTGCAGTCGAACACGCTTGTCAGCTTGGCCCGAAGAAGGCTGAAGACGAATGAGCACGGATACTACTCCTTCAGCTGAACAGCGTGAGATCATCACGGCACCATTGCATCCGATGTCGGTCATCGCTTGCGCGGGAAGTGGGAAGACCTTCACGGCTGTACGCAGGCTGGCCCACATACGTCAATGCCTCGGTGATCACCGGGGCCGGGTTGCGCTCCTGTCCTTCTCGAACATCGCCGTGGAGACCTTCAGGCGCGAGTACCAGGCACTCGCAATGGGATCGCTCAAGATCCCGTCCCACCAGCGTGTCGAGATCGACACATTGGACGGGTTCATTACGACAAATATTCTGCGACCCCACGCCCATCGGACGATGGGGTGTACCACGACCCCGTTCTTGCTATCAGGGAGCGAGTCATTCCTTTTAGGAAAGGACTATCGCTTCTGGGTGGAATCGCCGAGAACCGATAACTACCCAGTGCCCCAAGGGCATATCCATCGCGTTGTCATAGGCCCTTCTGGGGCTGAAACGGGCTTTTTCTATCAGAACTCCGGCATGCTGGCGAGGATCAACAATGGCCCAAAGGTTGCCGCAGCCTTGGGAAAACTGGGGGCTTACACCCATGAGCTGGCCCGCTACTGGGTCGACCTTACCCTCCGCGAACAACCCGAGATCCTCCGAGTCCTTGCGCGTCGCTATCCCCATATCCTCATTGATGAAGCCCAGGATATCGGCATCCTGCACCAGGTGATCATTGAGAGGCTCAGCCAAGCAGGCTCTCAGATTTCCCTTATTGGGGATCCCAATCAAGGCATCTACGAGTTCATGGGCGCGACCGGCTCGTTCCTGTCCAGCTACCACAGCAAACCCGGTGTTTCTGCGGCCGCCCTGACGAGGAACTATCGGTCCGTACCGGCCGTACTCGATCTCGCCAACGCAATCTCGGCGCGCACGGACGATCCGGATAGGACAGCGCCACCTACGCTCCACGGGGCCTACTTCGTTCCGTACACGACTGCCGATACGAAAAAGGTCGTGGCGGCCTTCCAGGCAACACTGGTCTCCGCTGGGTTGGACCCAGCACGCTCCGCCGTGCTCTGCCGCGCACGCAAGTGGGCCAACGAGCTGGCTGGGCATGGGGGTGCGCCTGGCGTGGGAACGACCAAGATCCTTGCCCAGGCAGCGATGGCGCGCGATATCCACTCCGACTACTCAACAGCATTCAGACTCGTGGCAACTGCCATCATGGGTTTGATCGACAACGCGCCCAAGGGCATCGTTGCTCGCCTGACTCAGCCTGTCAGGTACCCAGAGGAACGAGCACTTCGTCGTGTCATCTGGGCTTTTACGCGAGATCCGGTCTCGGGCCTGCCCAGCGCGGCGCTGCCCGCTATTAGCGATTGGCAGCCGGCAATGTTGCAACGTGTAAGGGTCCTGATGACCAATCTGAGCACAGCCCACGGTCTCAACCATACATCGTCCACGCTCGGTGCTCGGCTCTCGAAGAGGAGTTTGCCCGGCTCACCGCTAATGAGCCCGCCTGACCTAGGTGCCGATCAGCCCTTGCGGGTCAGAATCAGTACCGTGCATCAGGTCAAGGGCGAAAGCCTGGATGCCGTCCTCTACATGGCAACGAAACCGCATGTATCTGCACTGCTAGGCGGAGGTTCCACCGAGGACGGGCGAATCGGGTACGTGGCTGTGACCCGGGCAAGGGATCTGCTGTGGTTGGCTGTCCCTGTAACAGCTTTGAAGAGCCTTCGTGCCGATCTCCATGCAAAGGGCTTCAAGGACGCAACCGCTACGGCTGCAGCCCCAACGGCCGGACAGGGCAACGGTTCCCCCTGAATGGGCGCATTGGATAGCAACCCAACGCGGCACTGGAATCAACGTCAGCGCAGGAGATGAAGCTGAATGGGAGCAAGCATAGGTTTTCGCTAGATCGGACTTGAATACGTTTCCCTTGATGGAACTGGGTTCCTGCCGGTCAGCGGGGAGACTATGAGTGCTTGGCAACCATAGTTGCGCCAATGGATGCAGGAAATTTGCTCAACCTATGGTTGCGGATGGCGACAAACCTTTGGTTGCCCGTCTACTGTCGGCTTCTTACGCGCATCACGCTCGATGCCTGATGCGGGCACTGATCCTGATCGCCTCGCCGATCGCGCTGCTGCAGGCACAGGCGGCTGAGCGTGTCGGTCCTGCCGGGCACATCGTCGTACAGACAGACGATGTCACGCGCTTCTTCAAGGTGCTGGACGCCAACCATGGGCGCCCAAGCGCCGATGATCTGCAGCACGGCTATCTGGATGCGGGTACGGATGCCCTGCGCAGCTTCACCGACAGCCGTATCGGCTCGATGGAGCGGCTGGCCAGGGCCATCCAGGACAAGCCGGCATTGTTTGCGAAAGCGAGAACCTGCGCGACCGCATTGCCATCGATCCGCACGCGCGTCGCCGCTGCCGTCGATCAGCTCGGCGCCTTGTTGCCGTCTGCGCGCTTTCCTCCGGTCACCGTACTGGTGGGCCGCGGCAACAGTGGTGGCGTTACCACCGAAGCAGGTGTGGTCATTGGACTGGAAGCGCTGTGCAATGCCGACTGGATGCAGGCCGATGCAAGCGACCGCTTCGTGCACCTGATCGCCCATGAGTACGTGCACGTGCAACAGCCCGGCGCGCGCGTTGATGTCGAGCAGCCCAACCTGCTCTATCAGACGCTGCTGGAAGGCGGCGCCGAATACGTGGCCGAACGGATCTCCGGGCAACCGGCCAACGCGCATCTGCAGCGTTGGGCGCAGGGTCGCGAGTGTGCGCTGGAGCGCGCGTTCCTGCAGGACAGCATGGGTACCGATCTTTCGAGGTGGCTGTACAACGGCCCCGGCGACGATACGCGCCGCGGAGATCTCGGCTACTGGATCGGCTACCGCATTGCCCACGCCTATGTTGCGCGCGCGCCCGACACGCCCAACGCCATCGCCGAACTGCTGGATGTCCAGCCTGGAAACGCTGCAGCGCTGCTGGAAGCAAGTGGATGGCAGCCTGCGTGTGGAGCAGGCGAAAGCACACAGACGCACATGCCGTGATGCCGGCTTCATGCAGGTGAATGGGTGATATTGAACAGGCACAAGGCGATACGCCGGTGCAGATCAGCCCGCTTGATCCCGCTTGTTAAGGTTCGTTGATTTACAGGCCTTCACAGCCCATCCACGTACTCAAATTCCAGCTGAAAGCGCTTGGTAGCGCCGGGAACAAACGCCGCTATATTCCAGCTTCCCCAGACGAAGGAGGGAGTGGAATGAAACTGACCTCGCAACACATGAAGATGGCCCGTGCACTCAGCGTGGCGCTCATCGCCACCGTGAGCCTTGGCGCTTGCGCCTCTTACAAGAACGAGTTTGCAACGATCAACTCGCGTCTCGACCAGCTCGATGTAAAGGTGCAGGGCGCCGCCCAGAGTGCCGAGTCCGCCAACCAGTCGGCGCAGCAGGCCAACCAGCGTCTGGACCAGATCGAAGGTCGCGTGCAGCAGCTTGAAAGGGCACCAGCGGGCCGCAAGCCGCGCGGCTGATCCTCCCTCACCGTTTGAACTGATCCATCTCTGTATCGGGAACCAGTGGCCTTCGCCGGCCACTGGCATCCTTCCACCAAGATTGCACTGCAAGGAGCCGTCCCATTCGTACCTCCTCCTCCCCTGCGCGCCGCGCCCTCCATGCCGCACTGGCCATGGCACTGGCCGTTGCGTGCAGCGGCGTAGCCAACGCCAGGGACAAGGACGCACCTGCACCCCCGGTCGCCGCAGTCGATGAACTGCCCGCTGACCAGAGCGTGTCCGAGACGGTGATCGAACTGGCCGGCTGGGTAGTCGCCAGCAAGGACAACCAGGGTTATCCGTTCGCGATCATGGACAAGGCGGCTGCGCAGGTACTGGTCTTCGGTGGAGACGGCAAGCTGCGCGGTGCCGCACCGGCGCTGTTCGGTTCGGCCATCGGCGATCACTCCGCACCCGGCGTTGCCAAGCTCGCGCTGAGTGCGATTCCAGGCCATGACCGCACTACCCCGGCGGGCCGTTTCATTGGTGGCTATGGCCCCTCCGACGATGCCGGTCGCGTGCTGTGGGTGGACTACGATTCCGCCGTGTCGATGCACCCGCTGCCGCCAGGCACTCCGAAAGAGAAGCGCGCCGAACGGCTGGCATCACCTTCGCCGGACGACAACCGCGTTACGCACGGCTGCATCAACGTCACGCCTGCGTTCTACGAGCAGATCGTGCAATCCACGTTCGAAAAGGGCGGCGTGTTCTACATCCTTCCGGACAAGGATTCGATCGCGAAGACGTTCCCGGAGTTCGCGCAGAGCCGGGGCGATGCAAAGGACGAAGACGAGAAAGGCGCGCGGCGCGCGAGCAAGTAACAGACGCTTTGCCTGCGGCCATGGCTGGTTGTGGCCGGGGTGCGGCCAGGCCTGTTGACGTTGCGAGCCTGCGCTGCAGGCAGAGGTTCCCGGGCACGCTCCTGGCAGGCCCCACCTGGACCCCACTCATCGCGGACGTCCCACCCTCGTGGCGCTGCCCATATGGACCGGATGAGGCATCGCGCTCCCACGACGTCAAAGAATCCTTGAGTTCATGAGGATTTTTTGGGCGCTGGACGCCTTTGCAGATAAATCCTTATTTCAATGAGGATTTTCTTGCATCCAGCTCTTTTGCCAAGAAATCCTCAAGACCGAAAGGATTCTAAGGAATCCTGGGCTTTGCGCGAAGAATCCTCACTGCAGTGAGGATTGTATGGTATAGACGATGGGTCGAATCCAGAGCGTCAGGCTCTGCTGGGGGAGTTCCCATTGAAGATCAGGCTTGAGAAGGCTGAGGCCTTGGGACCACTGGTGAGAGCCGCCCGCAAGCATCAGGGACTGCGCCAGGATGCAACCGCCGAAGGCATCGGGGTCAGCGAGAATTTCCTGGCCAAGGTCGAACGCGGCGGTACCACGGTGCAATGGGGCAAGTTGTTCACCGTGCTTGACGAGCTGGGGCTGCATGTCGAAATCGACGTGCCGGACGAAGCGATGGCCCTGCTGGCCAAACGTGCCAACGGGAAGGTGCCATGAGCGCCCCCCGTATCGATCTCAAGGACGTCATTACAACGACCGTCCTGTCTGGACTGCACTATCCGCTTCCACCACGCGAACTGCAGGTCAGCATCGACGAAGCGCCGGTGGGCCGCCTGACCGAAGCAGCAAACCTGTGGCGCTTCACCTATACGCCGGAGTGGCTCGGCAGCGCACATCGGTTTCCACTGGCGCCTGCGTTGCCACTGCAAGACACCGCCATCCTCGATGGCTCCAGCCAACGCCCCGTGCAGTGGTACTTCGACAATCTGCTGCCGGAAGAGCAGCAACGCACGCTGATGGCAACCGATGCCAGGGTGGATGGCGCGGACGCGTTCGCATTGCTGGCCGCCTATGGCGCGGAATCGGCAGGCTCGTTGACGCTGCTGCCTCCAGGCGAGCGCCTGCCACCCGGCGGCAGAAAACCACTACCCGATGCGGAACTCTCCACGCGTATCCAAGGCCTGCCACGCACGTCGCTTGCGGCGGGTGCCGCCAAGCGCATGTCACTGGCAGGTGCCCAGCACAAGCTGGCAATCATCGAGACAGGGGGAGAACTCTACCAACCTCTGGGCGCCGAGCCCTCGACCCACATCCTCAAGCCTGACAGCACCAGCAGCAGTTATCCCCACAGCGTGGCCAACGAGTGGTTCGTGATGCGCCTTGCACAGCGCTTGGGGCTGCAGGTGCCGAAGATCGAGCGCCGCTACGTACCGGAGCCGGTCTTCATCATCGAGCGCTTTGATCGCGAAATCACCGCCGATGCCATCCATCGCCGTCATGCCATCGACGCCTGCCAGCTGCTCAACCTCGACCGGCAGTTCAAGTACACGCTCGGCAGCATCGACACCCTGAAGGTCATCGTCGAGCAATGCAGAAGCAAGCTCAAGACGCGCGTCCGCCTGTTCGACTGGTTGATCTTCAATGTACTCACCGGCAACAACGATGCGCACCTGAAGAACCTGAGCTTCCTGGTCGACAGCAGGGGCATCGAACTGGCCCCCCACTACGACCTGCTGTCCACCGCATGTTACGAGACCCGCGCGTATGCCGACGAGGGCGCACGTTGGCCAGAACGCTCGGAACTGTCGTGGCCCATTCTCGGTGTCGCGCGCTTCCACGACCTTCGTTTCGAGCATCTGGTTTCTGCCGGTGAAGCCCTGGGCCTGGGAAGACCAGCCGCCACCCGGCAGCTGCGCCATCAGATCGACCGCATCGCAGGCGAAGCCCAGGCGCTTTACGCGGAGGTGCTGCAGGAAAACCAGCAATGGTTGACCCGTTTCGACATCGGCCCAACCCTGGAAGGCGAGGTGCATTTCCTGAGAACGCTGGTCCACGTGATCATCGCCGACATGGTGAGGCAGCTTTCACCCGCATGATGCGGCCGCCGGAACATCATCCGGCGTCACCACCGATTACTCGCAGGACTCGCCTTCTTCCTTCAGCATCGCTTTGTCCACCGGCTGCTCGCGCTCGATCAGCGCGCGCTGCTCGTCGCTGGGTTCACCCAGCCACCAGATTCTGCAGCGCGCGGTAAGACGGCCGACCATCTTCGACTGATCGGGCGAGTACAGCATCGCCAGCGCGGTGCCGGGGCAGTCGTGGGCCTGGCAGGCGGTGTAGAACCACCATGGCTCGCCCTGCAGCACCACCAGCTCGCCGGGCCCGCTGGGCCCGCTCAACAGGCGTTCGCGCAGCGACGGAATCTCCTTGTCAGCAGATTCGGCCGCGGCTGTGTTCTTCATCAGGGCGTTGAACGCGGCCAGCACCTTCGGGTCCTTGCGGCCGCAGTCGTCCACGGTGTTGCCGCCCACCAGGGTGAAGAAGTGGGTCGCCAGCGGGTTGTCCGCACAGGTGAGTTCTCCGCCGGCGCTCGGGTCTTCCGGTTCGCCTTCGTTGTCCCACACCGAAGGGTCTACGCCGTCTTCGATGGACGGTTCCTTCTCGACCACCGTTGCCGTGGCGGCCGGTGCTTCGGTGGCCGGTGCCGGTGCGGCTGGTGCTGCATCGGGTGCCGGTGCCTGCCCGCAGGCGGCCAGCAGTGCGACCGTCAGTACCATCCCTGTGATTCGAATCTTCATTCCGTGTCCTTGTCTGATCTGCGGTGCATGCAGCTGCGCGGGCGCCTCCGTGATTCTAACCAGCGCCGCGCTAGGATGCGTTCGTCGACTTCCTGTCATCCCAAGGGCCTGGACGCATGCGCCGCACACGACTCGCCGTGATTTTCTGCAGTGCCCTGCTGCTGGCAATTCCGGCAATCGCCCACGATGCCGAAAGCACGAAGGCGGCACAGCCGCTTCCCGATGCGGCCCTGCCCGCGACACTGGATCGCGTACTGCGCGACTACGAGCAGGCCTGGCGCACGGGCGATGCCAGGGCACTGGCTGCGCTGTTCGCCGAGGATGGTTTTGTGCTGCAGAGCAACCAGCTACCGGTGCGTGGGCGCAGCGCGATCGAAGTCGCGTATGCCGGCCAGGGCGGCAGCCCGTTGCGGCTGTGCGCGCTGGCGTACTCGGTGGAGGGCAGCACGGGCTACATCATTGGTGCCTACCGCTACGGCAACAACGTGGGGGACACCGGCAAGTTCACGCTGACGCTGAAGCGCGTGGGCGACGGGCCGTGGTTGATCTTCTCGGACATGGACAACGGCAACGCACCGCCGCGGGCGCGGTGATGGATTCCGCCGGGCATGGCCCGGCGCTACCGGGCGCCAATCAAGGTTGGCTGCTACCAGAAGCGGATTCCGGAGTAGATCCACGCCATGCGTGGATGGGGCGCACACATAAAAAAACCCCGGCACGTAGCCGGGGTTTTTCGATTCACTTGAACAGCGTATCCGGATACTCCGGTTTCTGTTCCCGCGCCAGCAGCGCGCGCAGGCCTTCCTCAGGCGTCTGCTCGCCGTGCAGCACGGCACGCACGCGGTCCGAGATCGGCAGGTCGATGCCATGACGGCGTGCCTGTCGCATCACTTCGTCGGCGGTCTGCACCGACTCGACCACCTGGCCGATTTCGCGCACGGCATCCTGCAGCGTCTGGCCACGGCCCAGGGCCAGGCCCAGGCGGCGGTTGCGCGACAGGTCGCCGGTGCAGGTCAGCACCAGATCGCCCAGGCCCGCCAGGCCCATCAGCGTTTCCGGCTTGGCGCCGATCGCCGCGGCCAGGCGCAGCATCTCGTTGAGGCCACGGGTGATCAGGCCGGCACGGGCGTTGAGGCCCAGCTGCATGCCGTCGGCCACACCAGTAGCCACGGCCAGCACGTTCTTCATCGCGCCGCCCAGCTCGGCACCGACCATGTCGTCGCCGGTGTAGGCGCGGAACGCCGGGCCATGCATTGCCTCGGCCACCGTCTGCGCGAACTCGGGCACGTCGCCGTGCACGGTGATCGCGGTCGGCAGGCCCTGGGTCACTTCCTTGGCGAACGACGGACCGGTGACGACGGCCAGCGGCACGTCCTCACCCAGCACTTCGCGCGCCACTTCATGCAGGAAGCGGCCCGAACCAGGTTCGAAGCCCTTGGTGGCCCAGGCCACGCCGGCACCGGCCGGACGCAGCGGCGCCAGCGCACGCACGGTTTCACCGAAGGCATGCGACGGGGTGACCACCAGGATCCAGGCGGCGCCCTCCACTGCCGACGCCAGGTCGGTGGTGGCACGCAGGCTGTCCGGCAGCGGGATGCCCGGCAGGTAGCGCGGGTTCTCGTGGCGCTGGTCGATGGCCTCGACCACGGCAGCGTCGCGCCCCCACAGCACGGTCGGGTGACCGTGCCGTGCGAGCAGGCTGGCCAGCGCGGTTCCCCAGGAACCGGCGCCAAGCACGGCGATCTTGTCAGCGGTAGTGCTCATCCGTGACATCGCGGCAGGAATCAGGCGTTGCCAGCCGGCTCGGAGTCAGCCAGCGACGGTGCGTCGCCCTGCTCCTGGCGCTGGCGCAGGGTTTCTGCGTACAGGCCTTCGAAGTTGATCGGCTGCAGGAAGAACGGCGGGAAGCCGCCGGCCTGGATCAGGTCGCTGATCAGCTGACGCACGTACGGGAACAGGATGTTCGGGCACTGGGTGCCGAGCAGCACGTCGATCGACTGCGGGTCCAGGCCGACCAGGCCGAACACGCCGGCCTGCTTCACTTCGGCCACGTAGGCGGTGCGCTCACCGGCCTGGCAGGTCAGGGTCACGGCCAGCACCACTTCGAAGGCGTTCTCGCCCAGGCGCTGCACCTGCTGGTTCAGGTTGAGCTGCAGTTCCGGCTGCACCTGGTCATTGAAGATGGTCGGAGCGTTCGGCGACTCGAAGGAGACGTCCTTGACGTAGATCTTCTCGACGGTGAAAGCAGGGCCGGTAGCGGCATCGACCGGCGCAGCGGCGCCGTTGGTGATCTCTTCGGACATTTCCAGTAACTCCAGGTGAATGCAATGAAAACGATGGTCGAACTACTGCGATGGGGGCGGGATCAGGCCCATACAAGGCCGGATCCGCCACCTGCGGCAATCAGTTGCGGCCCTTGACCAGCGGCAGCTCGGCCTGCTGCCAGGCGGGAATGCCGCCGTCGAGCACGTAGACCTTTTCGAAGCCGGCCTTCTTCAGCGCCTTGGCGGCGGTTTCCGAGGCGTTGCCGCTGCGGCACACCAGCACCACCGGCGACTGCTTGGCGTTGGCCACCAGCTTGTTGTCCGGGCCGAAGGCACTGGCCTGGGCATTGCGGCTGCCGGCAATATGGCCCTTCTCGAAGTCACCGCTGGCCGACAGGTCGACCACCACCGTGCCACCCGCGTTGATCAGCTGGGTCAGTTCGACGGGCTTGATGCCCTTGAAGCCCCGGAACAGGCGGCGGATCTCGGTGACGATGATGGCCACGGTCAGGCCGACCAGGGCCGCGGACAGCATCGGGTTTCGGCCTGCAAAGGCCAGCAACTCTTCGTAATTCACTCAGGTCACGGGTCGATTAAGCGGGCGCCGATTGTCGCACAAGCCGGACGCGGCCCGTCACTGCCCCTTCCACAGGTCCGGCAGGCCGGCGGTCTGCCACCAGCGCTTGGCCTCCGGATCCCAGCGCCAGCGCTCGACCACCACCACGGTGCGTTCGGCCTGGGTGTTCTGGTTGATCACCCCGATTTCGACCCGGCGCTCGACCAGGCCGCCTTCCAGCGCGGCGCTGCTGCGCTCGCGGTAGGACGACACGCGCAGCTGCGCGTAGCGGTTGAGCTCGAACTCGGTGGGCGGCTTTTCCTTGCGCAGCTTGGGGTCCAGATAGCCGATGGCATCGTCCATGCTGCCCCAGCGGATGGTGGCGCCGTAGGCGATCTGGGTCTCTTCCAGCAGCTTGCGCTGCTTGCGGCTCAGGTCGTCGGCCGAAGCCACGGCGCTGGCCAGCAGCAGGGAACACATCAGGAACTGGATGAGGCGGCGCATCGGTGGTTTCCCCAGAACGTCAGCCTGCCATCCTACCCTTTGGCGAAGGCAACGAAGCGACCGCTGAACTCGGCGGCGGGCTTGCCATCGGCACCGGGCTGGGTGGCGATGATGCTGATGCGGGCCTTGCGGCGCTGGCGGAAGGTGTTCAGGAAGGCATCCCAGCCAGTGGCCTCGGCCGCTTCGGCATGGGCGTGCAGGTCTTCGTAGACCGGTGCCAGGTAGCGCAGGTTGCTGTCGGCCACGTAGACCTCGGCATCGTGGCCGGCCAGGCGCAGGCGCAGGCTGACCAGCGCCCAGCCGGACAGGGTCAGCACCGAGGCCAGGCTGCCACCGAAGGCGTTGCCCTTGTCGTTGACGTTGGCGGCCAGCGGCGCGGTGATGCGCAGCACGCCATCGGCATAGCCGTCGAGCTGGATCTGCATGGCGCGGACCGCCGGCATGCAGTCAAGCACGTCCTGCAGGGCGGCCAGCGAGGAAGTCAGAGCATCAACGGACATCGGAGCAGGGACCACGACAACGAAGGGCCCGCATAATGCAGGCAATGGCCGACCATACGATACCCACTGGCGCCGCCGGTTCCGAGCCGGGCTGGACCTTCATTTCGCTGCGACCGCAGGGCCAGAATTCCGCGCTGCGCCGCGCCGTTGCTGGGCTGGGCGGGCATGTGCTGGCCCTGCCACCCTGGCGCCTGCAGCGCCTGAACGGCACGCCAGTGGTGCACCAGCTGCAACGCGCGCTGAACTGCGATCGGGTGGTGTTCACCAGCCCGGCCGCCGTTACCGCAGCCGCCACCCTGTTGCCACTGGCCGAGGCACAACGCAGCCCGTGGCTGACCGTGGGCGAAGGCACCGCGCGCGCGCTGCGGGCGCAGGGTGTCGCCGAGGTGCATGCGCCGCAGCGGATGGACAGCGAGGGCCTGCTGGCGCTGCCGGTACTGGCGGACGTACGCGGCCTGCGCATCGGGCTGGTGACCGCCCCCGGCGGGCGCGGCCTGATTGCTGCGCAACTGCAGGCGGCCGGCGGCAGCATCGAGCGCGCCGATGTCTATCAGCGTCGCCTGCTGCGCCTGTCGCCACGCACGCTGGCTCGATTGGCGCATTCAGCGTATCCGTGGGTGCTGGCGGTCAGCAGTGGTGAGGCGTTGCTGCATTTCTGGCAGCAGCTTCCGCCGGCATTGCAGCAACGCTGTCAGGCACATGCCACCGCCGTCGTGGCCAGCGAACGGCTGGGCGAACAGGCGCACGCATTGGGGCTGCAGCGCGTGGTGCGCGCGGCCGGGCCCACCACCGCGCAGCTGGTGGCGGCTGCACACGCCACGCTCACCGTCCCGGCAGCGAACTGAACAGGGACGTGGGTCACGCTTGCCGCTGTGGTCGGCAACAGTGATGCTGTGCACAACGCGGCCTGCCGGAACCTGACCGGCGACGGTGCCGACAAGGAAGCCCCATGAACGAGACTCCGCCCGTTTCCCCGCCCCGTCGACCCGTGCGCTGGCTGCTGCCGCTGGCCGGGGTGGTCGTGCTTGGCGTGGGCGGCTATGCCGGCTGGTACGTCTGGCAGCAGCAACAGCACGAACAGGAAGCCCAGGCGCAGACCACGGCCGTACAACTGCAGGGCCTGCAGGCGACGCTGGATGCATTGCGCCGCGACCAGCGCGCAACCAGCCAGCGCCTGCAGGATGCGGCGACCACCAACCGCGTGCTGCGCGACGAGATGCTGGGCCTTTCCCAGCGCAGTGCGCTGCTGGAAGAGAACCTGGCCAAGCTGGCCGACAGCGCCAACCAGGGCCGTCAGGCGGTACAGCGCGATGAGGCCGAACTGCTGCTGACCCAGGCGGCGCAACGCCTGAACTACGCCGACGACGTGGAAGGCGCACGCCGCCTGTATGCACAGGCCGCCACCGCGCTGGCCGATCTGCCCGACAGCGACGGCCTGAACCTGCGCCAGGCACTGGTACAGGAACGCGATGCACTGGATGCGCTGGGCACCGGCCCGCGCGTGCAATCGCTGCAACGCCTGGATGCCCTGGCCAAGGCCCTGCAGGGCCTGCCCTCGCAGGTGACGGGTGGCACCGCGCCCGGCGCCGGCAAGCCCTGGTGGCAGGCCACGCTGGCACCGTTCGTGGATATCACCCCTAGCCGCCAGAATGGCCCGCTGACCGCCGCCGAACGCCGCAATGCCGACGATGCGCTGCAGCTGGAACTGACCCTGGCGCGTGCCGCAATCGAACGTGGCGACCGCACCGGTCGCGATACCGCGTTGGCGCGCGTGGAACACTGGGCACAGCGGCGTTGGCCGGATTCACCGGCCCTGCGCGCGCAACGTGCTGAACTGAAGGCCTTGCGCGAGCTTCCGCTGCAGGCCAGCAACAGCGTTCTTGGCAGCACCCTGCAGCAACTGCGCACCCAGACCGACCGGAGGTAATCCCCCATGAAACCCCTGCAATCCCTGGTCGTGCTGTTGCTGGCCGTGGCCATCGGCGTGGTGGCCGCGCAATGGCTCGGCGCCGATGACCTCAACCGCTTCGGCGAAGTGACCCTGCGCTACGGCGGCTACGACTACCACAGCAACCTGCCCAAGGTGGCACTGCTGTCGGTGATCGCGGTGCTGGTGCTGTGGCTGCTGTGGAGCCTGATCGCAGCACCGTTCCGCGCCTGGGGCCGCTACCGCCGCAAGCAGGGCCGGGTGCGCCTGATCGACGGCCTGCAGGCCTATGAGCACGGTCAGTGGCAGCGTGCCGAAAAGCTGCTGGACGGTGCCGCCAAGGATCCGGAAGTGAGCGCGGTGGCGCTGGCCAACGCCGTGCGCAGTGCGCAGGCACGTGCCGACGGCCCCGCCGGTGAAGCCCTGCTGCAGCGCCTGGGCGAGAGCGATGCCACCCTGCAGGCGCTTCTGCGCGCCGAACAGCTGCTGGCGCGCGATCTGCCGGTGGATGCGATCAACGCGTTGGATGTGGCGACGATCCAGCCGCTGCCGCCGCGCGGCCTGTGGCTGCGTACCGAAGCGCTGGCACAGGCCGGCCGCGCCCACGAGGCGTATGGCCAGCTGGGTGCACTGCGCCAGAGCAAGGTGCTGCCGGCCGACGCCAACAGCGAACTGGAAGCACGCCTGGCCGCACAGGCGCTGCTGGAAGCAGCCGACGTCAATGCGCTGGCCGCGCAGTGGGAAGCCACGCCGAAGGCGCTGCGGCCAACCCCGGACGTGGTGGGTGCGTATGCCAGCCGTGCGGTTGCATTGAACTGGGACGAACCGGCGCTGCTGGCGTTGGAACAGGCACTGGACCAGCGTTGGGATGACGAACTGGTGGCGCTGTATGGCCGCCTGCCGGCCGAGCGCCTGGCCACGCGTCAGGCCAACCTCGCGCGCTGGCGCAACGTGCACGACAGCTCGGCTGCGCTGCGCCTGGCACAGGGCCGCGTGGCCCTGGCCCAGCAGCAGTGGGATGCCGCCGATGCGTTCCTGCACGAGGCCATCGCCGCGGGCGCCGGTGCCCCGGCGTGGGAGGCACTGGGTGAGCTGTTCGCACAGCGTGGCGAGCACGCGCTGGCCGCGCAGTGCCTGGCCAATGCGCTGCGACTGCAGCGTGGCGAGGACAGCGTGGAACTGGTGCGCGGCACCGAAGCGCCGCTGCGTGCCACGGTGGAGGAGCAGCCGGTTACGGTGCAGCCGCCGGTGTATGACGCCAACGAAGAGCGCGACGAATTCGGCAATCCACGGTTGCCGTGAAGCGTGCCGACCCACGGTCGGCACCCACTTGAGCAAGAAAAAACGCCGCCCGATGGGCGGCGTTTTCATCTATGGAACCCGGTAGTCGCCAACCTTGGTTGGCGCGCGGTCGCAACGATCAGCGCTCGACGATCGCCACTACGCCCATGCCGCCGGCGGTGCAGATCGACACCAGCGCGCGGCCACCGCCGCGTTCGGCCAGCTGCTTGGCTGCGGTGGCGATGACGCGTGCGCCAGTCGCCGCGAACGGGTGGCCAGTGGCCAGCGACGAGCCCAGCAAGTTGATCTTGTCCGGGTCGATGCGACCCAGCGGTGCATCCAGGCCCAGGCGATTGCGGCAGTAATCCTCGCTCTCCCACGCACGCAGGGTGCACAGCACCTGCGCGGCAAAAGCTTCGTGGATCTCGTAGATGTCGAAGTCCTGCAGGGTCAGGCCGTTGCGCTTGAGCATCTCCGGCACGGCCACGGTCGGCGCCATCAGCAGGCCTTCGCCATGCACGAAGTCCACCGCCGAGACGTGCGCGTCACGCAGATAGGCCTGCGGCTCATGGCCGTGGGCACGCGCCCACTCTTCGCTGGCCAGCAGCACGGCGGCGGCGCCGTCGGTCAGCGGCGTGGAGTTGGCGGCGGTGAGCGTGCCGCGGCCGGAAACCTTGTCGAACGCCGGCTTCAGCGTGGCCAGCTTCTCCAGCGAAGTATCCGGGCGCAGGATGTTGTCACGCTCGACACCACGGAACGGTGCGATCAGGTCGTTGAAGAAACCGCGCTCATAGGCGGCAGCCAGCTTCTTGTGCGACGACACCGCCCACTCGTCCTGCGAGTCACGCGAGATGTTCCATTCCTTGGCCATGTCCTCGCAGTGGTCGCCCATGCTCTTGCCGGTGCGCGGCTCGGCCACGCCCGGGAACTCGGGCTTGAGCTCGGAGAACTTGAAGCCAGCGGTCAGCGCGCGGATCTTGTCGCCAGTGCTCTTGGCACGGTTGGCGGCCAGCAGGCGCGCGCGCAGCTTCTTGCCGTAGACGATCGGCACGTCGGAGGTGGTATCCGAACCGCCACCGATACCCGATTCGATCTGGCCCAGCGCGATCTTGTTGGCAACCGTGATGATGCTGTCCAGCGAAGTGCCGCAGGCGCGCTGCAGGGTGATGCCCGGGGTCAAGGGCGACAGGCCGGAGGACAGCGTGGCTTCGCGGCCCAGGTTCCAGTCGCTGGAGTGCTTGATCACCGCACCCATCGCCACTTCACCCAGCTGCTGGCCATGCAGGCCGAAACGTTCAACCAGCGCGCCCAGCGTACGGACCGACATGCCGAGGTTGCCGACATCCGAATACGCGGTGTTCTGGCGGCAGAACGGAATGCGGACGCCACCGAGGATGGCGACGGGACGAGCGTTGGGCATGGAGATACCTGGCATGGATGAGGGTGTCTGCAACATGGCCTGCACGACGGAGCAGGCATAATGGAGCCAAGTGTAGCTGCCGCCCTGTGATGGGCCAACCGTGGAACCATGAGCAAACCCGACCCCGCGATGAATGCCCTTGGCGTGCTGGCCCTGGAACTGGCCGGCGGCGAAATCCCCCGCCAGGCGGTGCTCAGCGCCGAACAGGCCGGTGAACTGGCCGATCGCGTCGGCCGCGACCTGTCCAAGCTGGTGCCGCAGGTGGCCGAGCTGGACCTGGTGTTCGCCGCCGCCCATTTCGACCCGGCCGAAGTACTGCGTCCGGGCTGGCCGATCCATCGCCGCCTGGAAGAACTGCAGATGCGTGCGCCGGGCCGTAACCAGGGCCCGCGCCTGCTGGCCTTCGGTACCGACGCCACTGGTGATGTGCCGCTGCCGTTCCAGGCCGATGCCAGCCTGGTGGGCGGTGGCCTGCGCGTGGTGCCGTTCCTGCTGACCGGCAGCGACGTGGCGACGACCAATGCAGTGGCCGAGGCGCTGGAAGACACGCTGCTGGCCAACGGCATGGCGCATGCCGACACCGCGTTGATGGCGCAGAACACCTTCGGTGCCCGCATCGAGCATGCGCGCTATTTCACCGTGAATGATCTGGCCGCGATGATGTCGATGCAGTACGACAACCAGGGCCTGGCCGCGCTGTGGCCGCTGATCGAGACCGCGATCATGGCGCCGGGCGAGGACGAGTGGCTCAATGCCGCGCCGGAGCCGCTGCTGCGCTATACCCATGGCGAGGCACGCATGGCGCTGTTCGATCCGGCCGGCTGGTGCGCGCACTACAACCACGGCAAGAACGACTGCGACCGCCTGAAGGGCATCTACGAGCAGTTCCTGATGCGCCAGCGGCAGATGGCCGCGGTGCTGGAAGCGCACGGCGTGCCGGTGCTGTTCGTGCACTGCGAGGCCGGTCAGGACGCGCGCGAGTTGCTGGCGCGCTGATGCGGGTGTTGGTAGTGCCGGCCGCTGGCCGGCGACCTCCGGATCTGCGATTGCCGGCCAGCGGCCGGCACTACCGATAAAGAAAAAACGCCGGCTTGCGCCGGCGTTTTCTGATGGCTTACTGCGCCTTCTGGATCACTGCGCAGGCCAGGCGCGCACCGGCGTTGCCGGTCGGCTGGGTCTTGTAGTCATCCGCATCGGCATGGACGATCAGGCCGCGGCCGATGATGTCGAAGTCATCGCCCTTGCCGATGTTGACGTTGCTCGACACCGGGCCGTCGATGGTGGCCACGCCCTTGTCGTCGGCCTTGATGTTGGGCATGTCGCCACCGTGGTGCGGATCGGCGGACACGCTGCCGTGATCCTGCTTGCCCGGGTTGAAGTGGCCACCGGCGCTCATGCCGTCCGGCGCGCTGCAGTCGCCCTTCTCGTGGATGTGGAAGCCGTGCTCGCTGCCCGGCTTCAGGCCGCTGATCTGGCCGGTCACGTGGACCTTGCCGTCAACCACCTTGAAGGTGACGCTGCCCTTGGTCTCATTGCCCTGGGTCGGCGCCAGCTCGGCCGTGGCCGAGGCATCGGCAGCCGGTGCAGGTGCTGCGGCCGGTTCGGCGGTGGCGCCGTCGGCCGGAGCGGCCGGCGCGGTTTCAGCCTGCGGCGCGGCCGGCTGCTGGTTGCAGGCCGCCAGGCCCAGTGCAGCAATGGCTGCGAACAGCGAAGTGTGGATCAAACGCATGGAATCTCTCCCTGGATGATGCCTGCAGTGATCAGCGGACAACCCGGATCACGCCACAGGCGATGCGGACGCCGGCATTGCCGGCGGGCTGGCTGCGATAGTCGTCGGCGTTGGCATGCACGACCAGTGCACGTCCGGCGATATCGGTGGCGGCGCCTCCGCCAAGGGTAACGCCCTTGAGGTGGATATCGACGTTGGCGCGGCCCTGGGCGTCGGCACGCAGATTGTCCATGTCGCCCAGGTGGTGCTTGCCGGTGCCGGCGCGGCCATGCGCAGCGCCACCGGGATTGAAGTGATTGCCGGCACTGCTGGCATCCACCGCGCTGCAGTCACCGCGCTCGTGGATGTGGAAACCGGCCTGCTGCATCGGCTGCAGGCCACCGATCAGCCCGGTGATGTGGATGCCACCGGGCTCCACCATCAGCGCGATGCGGCCACTGACGATGCTGGCCGAGGCCGGCGACAGATTGGCCTCGGCCTGCTTGGCGGCGCTGACCACGGTCGGCGGTGGCGGGGTGGGTTCGGCCTTCTTCGGTGCGCTGCCACAGGCAGACAGCAGCACGGCGGCGGACAACGGCAGGATGGCAAAGGACAGACGCATCGAAGACTCCTTGCAGGTGACACTACGGACGGCATCGTCCATGAACGATCAACGGTTCGGCAAGCGGGCGCGAGGATCGCGTGCAGGGACCGTTCAATGGCCCCCGCGACGGCGCCCGGCGCCCAGCTTGCGGGTAAGGGTATTGCGGCCAAGGCCCAGGCGGGCCGCGGCTTCGGCACGGCGGCCATGGGTGATCTGCAGCGCGGCCTCCAGCAGGGCATGGTCGACCCGCTCACGCACCTGCGCGTGCAGCCCTTCCACGCCTTCGGCCAGCTGACGGCGTGCCCATTCGGCCAGCAGCGCCTCCCACTGCCCCGGATCGGCGTTGGTGGTGCTGCTGCGACGACCGCGCGTACGGTTGAGCGCGGTATCGACGTCGGCCACGCCAATGGTGTCAGCGGCGGCCAGCGCCGCCATCCGCCAGCACACGTTTTCCAGTTCGCGCACGTTGCCCGGCCAGTCGTGTTCGCGCAGCGCCTGCAGTGCGGCAGCGGTCAGGCGCTTCGGCGGCGTATCCAACTTGCGTGCGGCGGCGCCCAGGAACGTACTTGCCAGTTGTGCGATGTCCTCGCGACGCTCGCGCAGCGGCGGCAGCTGCAGGCGCACCACGTCCAGGCGATGCAGCAGATCGGCACGGAACTTCCCCTGCGCGACCAGTCCTTCCAGATCCTGGTGGGTGGCGGCAATCACCCGCACGTCGACGCGGATCAACTCGCGGCCACCGACGCGGAAGAACTCGCCCTGTGCCAGCACGCGCAGCAGGCGGGTCTGCAGCGGCAACGGCATGTCGCCGATCTCATCCAGGAACAGGGTGCCGCCGTTGGCCTGCTCGAAGCGACCGATATGGCGGCGCTGGGCACCGGTGAAGGCGCCGGCTTCGTGGCCGAACAACTCGCTTTCCAGCAGCTCGGACGGGATTGCAGCAGTATTGAGCGCGACGAACGGCCCCTGCGCGCGCGGCGATTCGCGATGCAGCGCATTGGCCACCAGCTCCTTGCCGGTGCCGGTTTCGCCGGTGATCAGCACCGCCAGCGGCGCCTGCGCCAGGCGGCCGATGGCACGGAACAGCGCGCGCATCGGCGGGGTATCGCCCACCAGTTGCGGTGGCTGGTCGCCATGCGCTTCCGCCGCAGGTGTGGGCGCCGCCAGTGCCGGTGCAACGGCCGGCAGCACACGCTGCGCCAGCGCCACGGCGTCGTCCAGATCGAACGGCTTGGACAGGAATTCATGCGCGCCACCGCGGAACGCACCGGCCGTGCTGGCCACGTCGGTGTAGGCCGACATCACCACCACCGGCAGCTGCGGCAGCGCGGCCTTGAGCTTGTCCAACAGCACCAGGCCATCGTCACCCGGCATGCGCACATCGGTGAACAGCAGCGCCGGCGGCGGGCCTTCGCTCAACGCCTGCAGGGCGGGGGCGGCGCTGTCGAAATCGACGACCTGGTAGCCCGCCTCGCGCAGCGCGGTGCACAGCACGAAACGCACGGCCCGATCGTCATCGACCACCCAGATGCGCTGCGGGGACGAAGAGGACTCAGACATCGCGTGGGGCCTCCTCGGCCGGGGCGGCGCCGTTGCCGATCGGCAGCAGCAGGGTGAACACGGTATGGCCCGGGCGCGAGCGGTAGGTCAGTGTGCCGCGATGTTCGCGTGCGACCTGCTGGGCCAGCGCCAGGCCCAAGCCAGTGCCTTCGGCTCGGCCACTGACCAGGGGCAGGAACAGGTGCTCGGCCAGTTCCTCGGGCACGCCACGGCCGTCGTCGGCGATCTCCAGGCGCAGCGCCAGCGTGTGCAGCTGCTCGGCGATGCGCACGCCATGCTCCACGCGGGTGCGCAGGGTGATGTTGCCGGCACCGGCCTGGATCGCGTTGCGCACCAGGTTCCACACCGCCTGGGTGAGGCGGTCGGCGTCGCCGTGGAATTCGGGAATGCTGGGGTCGTAGTCGCGCTGCAGGCGTACCGCCCAGCCGGCCTCGTTCTCGGCCAGGCGCAGCACGCGCTCCAGCGCGGCATGGATGTTCAGTTCGGCATGCGGTGCGGCCGGGGCCGGCGACAGCAGCTGGTCGAGCAGGCCGTTGAGGCGCTCGATCTCGGACCCGATCAATTCGATCAGCTCACGTTCGCTGGCATCGCGCTGGGCCGCGCGGCGGGCCAGCAGCTGGGCCGCGCCCTTCAGCCCGGCCAGTGGGTTGCGCAACTCGTGGGCCAGTCCCTTCAGCGCCGCACTGAGCGCACTGGGCAGGGCCTGGGTCGGGTCGAGCCCGGGGAATTCATCGACCGGATGCGCCTCCAGCAGCCAACCGCCATCGTCGCGGCGGCTCATCCAGCCCTCGGCGAAGCGCGGGGCCTCGCCGGGCACCGCCAGCGCCAACCGGTTCAGGCGCAGGCTGTCGCGCTCATCGCGAGCCAGGAAATGGGCCAGTGCTTCGCCCTGCACTTCCAGTGCGGCCAGCGGCCGCCCCAGCAGGCGCCGGACGCTGACGCCCAGCCAGCGGGCGAAGGCCGGGTTGCAGCCGGCAATGCAGCCATCGGCCCCGGCCCAGGCCAACGGCGTGCCCAGGGCATCGAGGGACGGCGGGGGTGCGAGGTCGGACATTGCACCAATGTAGTGCAAAACGCGGGTCCGGGGTCGGATCCCTTTCCGTCAGGAAAGGGCCCTGACCCCTCAGGCCGAATGCGTCGTACGTGGTCGCATAACCCAATTTCCGCAGGCACACGGGATTGCCACACTGCTCCCAGCGTCAATCTTCTGAGCGATCCACCCCATGCGAACCGCCCCCTACCCCGCTCCCGGCGAGATCCTGTTGCATGAATTCCTGGAGCCTCTGGGCATCACCCAATACCGGCTGGCCAAGGCAATTGGCGTCTCACAACGCCGTATCGGCGAGATTGTCTCCGGTGATCGCGCAGTCACTGCGGACACCGGGCTGCGCCTGTCCCGCTACTTCGGCGTTTCCGACAAGTTCTGGATCGGCCTGCAGGCCGACTTCGATGCCGCGATGACCAAGGAAAAGCTGGCCGACGTGCTTGCCCGGATCGAACCCTACAACGCGGCTGCCCGAGCCTTGGCCCGGGGGCAGAGCCCTTTCCCTGCGGAAAGGGACCCGAGCCCGGGCGGGCAGCGTTACACCGGGTAGCCGGTGGCTTCCCGGGCCTTCTTCCAGGCGCTTTCGAATTCGCGCGCGCTGATCTCGTCGTCTTCGTCGAAATCCAGGAACGACACCGGCTGGTCGGCCAGCAGGAAGCGGTCATCGCTGTGGGCATGCTCGTCGGCCCAGACCATCTTGGTGCCGTAGATCTCCACCTGGCGCACGATCTTCTCGCCACGGGCTTCCATCAGCACGTTGCCCTTGCCCAGGCCCGATTCGGCCCAGTGCTTGTAGTACTTCTTTGCGTTGTTGTTCTTGATGTTCTTCATTGCAGGGGTCCTGGCCGCAGGCGCGGCCGGAGAGTTCGGAATGGCGCCATTATCAGGCATCCGGGGTCAGAACCCTTTCCTGCGGAAAGGGATCCGACCCCTGCCGGTTCAGTTCGGCAGCGCCACGCCCTTCGGCCACAGCATCCAGATGTTGCCCTTCTGCTTCATGTCGCCGGCCAGCTTGCCGGCGGCATCGCCACTGCCCCAGTACAGGTCCGCGCGCACTTCGCCGGCAATGGCGCCGCCGGTGTCCTGCGCGGCCACCGGGCGCACCACCGGGGTGCCGTCCGGGCGCGTGGTGGACAGCCACAGCAGGCTACCCAGCGGCACCACGGTGCGATCCACTGCGACGCTGTAGCCGGCGGTGAGCGGCACGTTCAGTGAACCACGCGGGCCTTCCGGGCTGTCCGGGTTGCGCACGAAGAACACGTAGCTGGGGTTGCTGCGCAGCAGTTCCGGCACGCGCGCGGGATTGGCCCGGGCCCAGGCGCGGATCGCATCCATGGTGACGTCTTCCTTCTTCAGCTGGCCCTGGTCGACCAGCCAGCGACCGATCGCGCGGTAGGGGTGGCCGTTCTGCTCGGCGTAGGCCAGCCGCACCTGCTTGCCATCGGCCAGGCGCACCCGGCCGGAGCCTTGGATCTGCAGCAGCTGCAGGTCCATCGGGTCGGTCAGCCAGGCCAGCACCGGGGCGTTGGCGCCCTTGGACGCGATGGTGCCGGCGTCGTCATAGGGCTTGAGCACCTTGCCCTCGACGCGCCCGCGCAGGCGCTTGCCCTTCAGTTCCGGGTAGAGGCTGTCCAGCTGCACCACCACCAGATCATCGGGCGTGCCGTACACCGGTACGGTGGCAGCAGCCGTGCGGGTGAGGCTGCCGGGGTAGATCGGCTCGTAGTAGCCGGTAATCAGCCCGTCGGCCTGGTGGCCGCCGGCACGCAATGCATAGACATCCAGATCGCGCTGCAGGAACTGGCGGATCGCCGCGGGGTCCTTGTCCGAAACCGTCGCGGCGGTGGCGCAGGGTTTGGCCCAGACCGCATCGTTCTTCAGGCGGGTGCAGCTGCTGCGCCAGGCGACGAAACCGGCCTGCAGGTCGCTGTCGGAGACCGGTGGCAGTGCACTCCATGCGGCCTTGGCATAGGTGGCCGCGGGCGGCGTGACCGGCGTCGGCACTGCGGTTCCGGTGCGGGGAGCGGTGGTGGAGCAGCCGGCGAGCACGGCCAGCGCAACAAGGCCCAGGCTCGTGCGGTTCAGGGGGGCAATGATGTCTTTCATTGCCCCAATGTAGAGGAAACAGCACGGTGCCGGACGCGCCGGGTGCCCGGCACCACGCTCTCCCTTCAGCGTCCGCCACTGCCCAGCAGGCCACTGTTGCTGGTGGCGAACACCGGCGGCGGTACGTCCAGCTCGGCATCGTTCACGATGCGACCGGCCAGGAAGTCGACGATGCTGCGGGCAATGGCAGGATTGCCGGTCCACAGCTCGTGGTGATGGCTGGCGTTGCGCACCAGTAGCGAGCGGCCATGGCTGAAGCCTGGACGCAGCGCATCTGCATTGGCCGGTGGCGTGCGCCCATCCAGCGTGCCGCTGATGAACAGCACCGGCACGTCGCTGCGCAGCGGCCCGCGGAAGGATTCGCCCAGATCGGCCAGGCCCAGGCCGTTGCCGATGGCGGGGAACGGGAAGTTCAGGGCGTCGCCGAACAGGCTTTCGCGTGCCTGCGCCTCCACCCGCGCCAGGCGCTGCGGGCTCTGCCCGGAAGCAACGTCCATGGCCAGCCCCATCGCCGGGTACTGGGCGAACTGTGCGCGCACGATCAGCACCAGATCGGCCAGCGGGTCGTAGTTGCCGCGCTCGGCCTCGCGGAGTATCAACGGCAGCCACTGCTGGGTATGCCGCTGGCCAAGAGTATTGGCAATCAGGATCTGCGCATCGAATTCACCGATGGTCACCTGGCGACCGTCATGCATGCGGCTGCGACCCTGTCGCGGCTGCTCACGCAATGCCTGCAGCACGCGCTTTGCCGATCCGGCCAGATCATCGAAGCCGTCCCTGCGGGCCAGTGGCGTCAGTTCCTGTAGCAGCGCATCGCTGCTGAGCGGCAGCTTCAGTGTGTCATCGGGGCCTTCGGTGCCCATCAGCACGACGCGTTCCAGATCTTTGCCGTGCAGGCGCACCGTCGCAAGCGCCAGGTGGGTGCCGTAGCTCATGCCCCACAAGCTGATCCTGGGCACACCCAGTGCGCGCCGCAGATCATCCAGGTCATCGGCACTCTCGGCGGTCGTATAGGCGCCCAGATCGACGCCAGCCTGACGCCAGAATTCCACGCACTTGGCAGCCGTCGCCTGCAATGCGGCCAGGGCCGCATCGCGCTGCAGTGGTTGGCCATCGTCGAAGCGGGTTTCATGCGGACACTCCGGCGGTGGTTCAGACAGACCGGCACCTCGCTGGTCGAGCAGCAGCACGTCGGCTTCGCGTCGGACCTGGTCGAACACCGGCCAGCGCGGGCCGCGCGCGGTATCGATGCCGGAACCACCCGGGCCACCGGCCAGATAAACCACGGGGGCGCTGCGGCCATTGCCACCGGTTGCACGCAGGCGTACCACCTTCAGCCCCATGCGCGGTCCGTCTGGCTCGCTGTGTCGGCGCGGCACCTCCAGCACGGCGATCTCTGCAGGGATGGCGCCATGTGCTTTGGTCTGCAGCGTGTACGGCTCGAACACCAATGCCCTAGGCGTGGCCTGCGCCGGCATGGCCGCAGCGAGCGCCAGACAGAACGTGGCCACCGTGGCGACCAGGGCAGAGCGACGAGGATGGAGACTGCTGGACGATGTGCAGGCGTTGCGGCTCATGGTGGACTCCAAAGGAGGGACGTGCGCGGTCAGCATCGGCTCGATCACAGGGCTGTGGGGGCACCCGCCTGCCGAACGTCTCCAAAAGGCGGTCCAATGGCTCCACGCAACCGATACGATGGCCGCCATGCAGATCCCACGTACCCTGGCTGTTCTTGCTCTGCTGCTTGCGGCGGTGGCCGCATGGCTGGTCGTGTCGACGCCACCCGCCGGCGTGGTGTTCGTGCAGGGGGCGCAGATGGCACCTGCGGACGCCGGGGCATCCAGCCCCCTGCCTGCGCGGCCGCCGCAGGACCTGGCCTGGCGTCCGCTGGATCAGCAGCAGCTGGCGCAGTGGCGCGGCCCGTACTGGCTGCGCTGGCAGGTGCCGGCGCCAACCGGCACCGACGATCATGACCGCACGTTGCGGCTGTCGCTGCGCGCTGCCAGCCAGCTGTACTGGAACGGCACGCCCTGGATCAGCAATGGCGTCGTGGGCCGCACCGCTGAAGAAGAACAACCAGGACGCATCGACCTTGTCCACGTGCTTCCCCCCGCTTCTGGCAATGCCACCGATGAGCTGGTCGTGCTTGCATCCAGCCAGCGACAACATTTCACCCTGCATGGCGCCGACGCGATGGCACTGATCGCGCCCGCAGCTGTGCTGTATGGCCAGATCATCCTGCCATGGCTGGTTGCGGCCTTCGCCATCGGCGCACTGGCGGCAGCCAGCCTGTATTTCCTGGCGGTACTGCGTGGCCAGACCCGCACGCCCGGCGCTCGCCTTCTGCTGGCACTGGGCGTGGTGGGACTGGCGTTGCCTGCAGTGGAAGCGTGGCGCTCCCTGCTGGGGTATGACTACCCGTGGCATGTCCCGCGCCTGATTGCACTGCTGGCATTGCACGTAGCCGCGGCCATGCTCCTGCCAGCCTATCTGGCGCGGCGATTCCAGGTGGCGGTTCCGCGTGCCGGGTGCTTCGTCTATCTGTCCGTGATCGCGGTGCTCGCCATCGTCCTGCCTGGCTTTGACACCCGCTCGGCCACGGTGCTGTTGTTGAGCCTGCTCGCTTCAGTGTGGCTGCTGTTGCGTGCGCGCAGCGACACAGAGGATCGATGGCCGATCCTGGTCCTGCTGCTGGCCGGCCTGCTGGCGTTGCTGGTCGCGCGCGGCGCTTTCCTTGATGGGCCGTACTTCCTGCTGCTGGCGGTGCTGATGGTGTTCCTGCTGCTGCGTCATGCGGCACAGCTGCAGGCACTGGACCGGCACAATGCGTTGCTGCGTGAAGAGCGCGCACGGCTTTCATTGCAGCTGTTGCAGCGAGGCATCCAGCCACATTGGCTGATGAACACCCTCACAAGTCTGCAGGAACTGATCGAGCAGGCACCTTCACGTGCCAGCCGCCTGGTGGAGTCGTTGGCCGATCAGTTCGATCGGCTGCGTGACAGCAGCAGCCGGCAGAGCATTCCGTTGCAGGACGAGCTGGCCCTGTGCCGCAGCCACCTGGACATCGTTGGCCAGGCACTGGGCCAGCCCCTGGTGCTGGACGTGGATGGCGAGGATGCGCCGCTGATGCTGCCGCCCGGCATCCTGCATGCACAGGTGGAAAACGCGCTGACGCATGCCGGTGCGCTGGCATGCGCGCAGCACCCGTTCCGTCTGCGCGTGCAGCGCGGCGGTGGACGCTGGGTGCTGGAACTGCACAGCGCGCACGGCTCGTCCTCGCATCGCGGTCGCGGCACGGGCACGCGCTACATCGAAGCCAGTCTGGCGGCCGCCAGCCCCGGCGGATGGAGCTTCGTGCAAGGCATCGACGGCAACCAATGGTGCGGACGGATCGAACTGACATGCGCATCCTGATCGTTGAAGACGAACCGCTGATACGCCAACGCCTGCAGCGGCTGTGCGCCGAGCTGGCAGGAACGCGCGCACGCTTCGATGCCGTGGCCGATCTGGAGGCAGCCGGCGACCGCCTGCAGCGCAATGTCTACGACGGCCTGCTGCTGGACCTCAACCTTGGGGGCGAGGACGGTTTCGAACTGCTGCGGCGTGCGGTAGCCGGCCGCTACCAGTGCGTAGTGGTGTCGGCCCACCGTGATCGTGCGCTGCAGGCATTTGAACACGGCGTGCTCGACTTCGTTCCCAAGCCCTTTTCGCGCGAACGCCTTGGTCAGGCGCTGGAACGCTTGTTCGATACCGGCGGTATGCGTTCAGGCCGGGCGCGCTACCTGGGCATCTGGCGTGCGCAGGGAACGGCAACCGTCGAGCTCTCGGAAGTGATGTGGATCGCGGCAGATGGCGACTACAGCCAGGTGCGCATGCGCGATGGCCGCAGCGAACTGCATGACAAATCCCTGACTGCACTGGCCTCAGTACTGCCTCAGGATTTCGTGCGCTGCCATCGCTCGCACCTGGTCAACCTGCGGCACGTGCGTACGTTGCATGCCGGTTCCGGCAGCCGCTACTGGCTGGTGCTGAGCGACGGTAGCGAGCTGGTTGTTGGCCGCGCGCACATCGTGGCGCTACGCGATGCGTTGGGACTGGGGTGATCGCCAGAGGATGCCACGCACGGCCTGGCACTACCGGGGAGCGGGAGCCGCATGGAGATGCCTGCGCTGGAACGCGCCAGGCATGGTTCACGGCGTCTGCAGCAGCAGGGAATGCAGGATGCGGGCGTCTTCGGCATCCAGTGTCTTCGGCAGGTCGTCGCGGCCACGGAAACGGCGGTGGAAGGCTGCGACGGTGGCGTCCCGGTTGTCGAGCGGATAGCCAAAGCGGGCCAGCGCACTCCACGCGTCAAAGCCTTCCGGTGCCGCACCGTCGGCCGCGCGCGGCCAGACGCCGAAACCGGCCTCGGCCAGCTGCTGCCACGGGAAGAACCGGCTCGGATCCTGCTTGCGCGTCGGCGCCAGGTCGGCGTGGCCAATCACCTGCCGCGGCGGAATGTTCAGGCGGGCGGTGAGATCGCGCAGCAGCACAATCAGCGATTCGATCTGCGCCGCACTGAACGGGCTGCGGCCATCGTTGTCGAGCTCGATGCCGATCGATGCCGAGTTGAGGTCGGTGATGGTGCCCCAACGCCCGGCGCCGGCGTGCCAGGCGCGGCGCTCATCGGCAACCAGCTGATAGCGATGGCCATCGGCACCGATCAGGTAGTGCGCGCTGACCGGTCCACCGCTGTTGGCCGTGCGCAACGTACGCAGGCTCTGCTGCACCGATTTCTGTTCGGTGTGGTGAATGACGATGATGACGGGCGTGCGCGCGTTCTGGTTGGGTGACGGCACCCAGGTGGCGAGCGGGTTGTGGGTTTCCTGCGGCGCGGAGGCACAGGCGGCCAGCAGCAGGCAGGCCGAGAGCATCAGGGCGGTGCGGATCGGGTGCATGGCCCGATTGTGCGCGATCAGGCGCGATGATGCATGCCGCCGTGCCGAGCAAGCTTGGCACCCACCAGAGAGGATGCGGTAGATCCACGCCATGCGTGGATGGTCTACCCGCTGTGCCGACCAACGGTCGGCACCCACCAGAGCAGGAGCAGTGCCAGGCAAGCCTGGCACCCACCAAATGCAAAGGCGGCCCCACAGGGCCGCCCGCCATGCATCAGGCCTCGTACGCGGACTCGCCGTGCGAGGTCACATCCAGGCCGGTGCGCTCTGCTTCCTCGGTCACGCGCAGGCCGACCACGCTGCGCACCACCAGCAGGATCAGCGTGGTCACTACCGCCGACCAGACCACGGTCAAGCCGACGCTGACCACCTGCACCCAGACCTGATGGGCGATATCCAGATCGGCCTTGGTGCCGCCCAGCGACTGCGCGCTGAACACACCGGTGAGAATCGCGCCGACGATGCCGCCGACACCATGCACACCGAACACGTCGGCGGTGTCGTCCACCTTCAGCAGGCGCTTCAAACCAGTCACACCCCACACGCAGACCACGCCGGCGACGAAACCGATGATGATCGCGCCGAGCGGGCCGACGGTGCCGCAGGCCGGGGTGATGCCGACCAGGCCGGCCACTGCGCCCGAGGCCGCGCCCAGTGCCGACGGCTTGCCCTTGCTGATCGCTTCCACCAGCGTCCAGCCGAGCACCGCTGCGGCGGTGGCCAGCACGGTATTGAGGAAGGCCAGCGAGGCCACGGTATCGGCGGCGGCGGCGGAACCGGCATTGAAGCCGAACCAGCCCACCCACAGCAGCATCGCGCCGATGTAGGTGAACGGTACGTTGTGCGGCTTCAGCGCGGTCTGGCCGTAGCCCAGGCGCTTGCCGACAAACCAGGCAGCCACTAGGCCGGCAACGCCCGCATTGATGTGGACCACGGTGCCACCGGCGAAATCGATCGCGCCCATCTCACCCAGGTAGCCGCCACCCCAGACGATGTGCGCCATCGGGATGTAGCTGAGGGTGAACCACAGCGCCGAGAACAGCAGCACCGCACGGAACTTGATGCGCTCGGCGAACGCGCCGACGATCAGCGCGGTGGTGATGCCAGCAAACGTCGACTGGAAGGCGACGAACAGGTAGTCCGGCAGGCCCTTGATCGGGGTGTTGCCGACCGACTCCGGAGTGAAGCCCTTGAGGAAGGCGAATTCGGTGAACGAGCCGAAGAACGGGTTGCCCGTGCTGAACACCGCGCTGTAGCCATAGGCCACCCACAGCAGCAGCACCAGCGAGAACACCACCAGGATCTGGCTGAGCACCGACAGCACGTTCTTCGAACGCACGAGGCCGCCATAGAACAAGGCCAGGCCCGGCACCACCATCAGCAGCACCAGCAGGGTGGACGTCAGCATCCAGGCCACGTCGCCATGGTCGTAGGTCGCGGCGGCTTCAGCCGCGGCCGGTGCGGCGGCCGGAGCGACCGGGTCCTGCAGTGGTTCGACCGCCACGCTTTCGCTCGGCAGCGGCGAGATCTGGGCCTGAGCGTGGGCACTGCCCGGCCACGCACCGGCGGCCAGCGCGCTGAGCAGCATCAACAGGCACACGAAGTGGAACCGGGCTTGCCACCCGGTGAGAAGGCGCATCTTCATGGGGGAGTCTCCGGAAAGGGGTTACAGCGCGTCGGCACCGATTTCGCCGGTGCGGATGCGGATGACCTGTTCGACGGCGGTGACGAAGATCTTGCCGTCACCGATCTTGCCGGTGCCTGCCGACGACTGGATCGCTTCGATCACCGCGTCGGCACGCTCGTCGGTGACCACGGTTTCGATCTTGATCTTGGGCAGGAAGTCGACGACGTACTCGGCGCCGCGATACAGCTCGGTGTGGCCCTTCTGGCGGCCGAAGCCTTTCACTTCGGTCACGGTGATGCCCGACACGCCTGCGTCGGAGAGGGCCTCGCGGACCTCGTCGAGCTTGAACGGCCGGATGATGGCGGAGATCAGTTTCATGCGCATGTCCCGAGGGTGGATGGGGCCAGCGCGCCAGCGCGCGTTGGCATCAGGCAACCAGCGGCCATCAGGATGATGGCCGTGGCTGTTGCACCGGACACGTACAGGGCCGGGACGGCCGTGCCTCTCTCCTTGCACGACCGACGCGGGAGGGAGGGCGGCCCTGGTCGCGTATCCGGTCTCTCTTGCCCCTGTTTCAGCGGACTAACAGTCCGCTCTACTGCAGCGGGCCAGCGGCCCGCTCTACCACGGCGGGCCAGCGGCCCACTCTGCCACGGCGGGTCGGGGTCCGCTCTACCACGGCGGACCGGGGCCCGCCCTGCGGCTCCCCAGCCGCGAAGACGGAAGCGATGGCGGCGGGTGGGAGGGGGAAGCCCACCGCCATCGCCACCGGTCAGCTGGCGTAGTACAGCTGGTATTCCAGCGGGTGGGTGGCCGCGCGGAACTTGGTCACTTCCTGCATCTTCAGCGCGATGTAGCCGTCGATGAAGTCATCGCTCATCACGCCGCCGGCCTTCAGGAACTCGCGGTCCTTGTCCAGCGCTTCCAGCGCCTGGTCCAGCGAGGAGCAGACCTGCGGGATCAGCTTCTCTTCTTCCGGCGGCAGGTCGTACAGGTCCTTGTCGCTCGGTGCGCCCGGGTCGATCTGGTTCTTGATGCCGTCCAGGCCGGCCATCATCAGCGCGGTGAAGGTGAGGTAGCCGGACTGGATCGGATCCGGGAAGCGCATTTCGATGCGGCGTGCCTTCGGGTTGGACACCCACGGAATGCGGCACGAAGCCGAACGGTTGCGGGCCGAGTAGGCCAGCATCACCGGTGCTTCGTAGCCCGGCACCAGGCGCTTGTAGCTGTTGGTGCCCGAGTTGGCGAAGGCGTTGATGGCCTTGGCGTGCTTGAAGATGCCGCCGATGTACCACAGCGCCAGCTGGCTCAGGCCGCCGTAGCCGTCACCGGAGAACAGGTTGGTGCCGCCCTTGGACAGCGACTGGTGCACGTGCATGCCGCTGCCGTTGTCGCCGACGATCGGCTTGGGCATGAAGGTGACGGTCTTGCCGTTGCGGTGCGCGACGTTCTTGATCACGTACTTCATGCGCAGCAGTTCGTCGGCCTTCTGCACCAGGGTGCTGAACTTGGTGCCGATTTCGCACTGGCCGGCGGTGGCCACTTCGTGGTGCTGCACTTCCACTTCGATGCCGACCTGTTCCAGGGTCTTGCACATCTCGGCGCGCAGGTCGTGCAGGGTGTCGGTCGGCGGCACCGGGAAGTAACCGCCCTTCACGCCCGGACGGTAGCCGCTGTTGGCGCCGTCGTACTTGGCGCCGCTGTTCCACGCCGCTTCTTCCGAGTCGACCTGGAAGAAGGTGTGGCCCATTTCATTGGCGAAGCGGACCGAATCGAAGATGAAGAATTCCGGCTCCGGGCCGAAGAACGCGGTTTCGGCGATGCCGGAGGACTTCAGGTAGGCCTCGGCGCGCTTGGCGATGCCGCGCGGGCAACGGCCATACGGCTGCATGGTGGCCGGATCGAGGATGTCGCAGCTGATCACGATGGTCGGATCGGCGTAGAACGGGTCGACGTAGGCGCTGGCGGTATCCGGCAGCAGCACCATGTCCGATTCGGCGATGCCCTTCCAGCCGGCGATCGAGCTGCCATCGAACATCTTGCCTTCTTCGAACAGCGACGGCTCGACGATGCTGACCGGGAAGGTCACGTGCTGCTCGACACCACGCATGTCGACAAAGCGCAGGTCGACGAACTCGATCTGGTTGTCCTTGATCAGCTTCTCAACGTTTTCCACGGACATCGGTACGACCTCGGATGGGGATGAATGCCTGCTGAGGTACAGCAACGACCGTGCCAACTTTTCGCAGGCTGCAAGTCATTGATTTCAAAAAGGCCGCCCCGCAGCGGTGCAGAACCGTGCGCACCAAATGGGTGCAGCCGACAGCGGACGCACCCGTTTGGTGCGGCAGTGATCGTCTATCCTCTCGACCTTCTTCCTTCCTGCCGCGCGTGCCCGCACCGTCCATGTCCGACCTGCTCTCCGCCCTGTTGCTGGGCATCCTCGAAGGCTTGACCGAGTTCCTGCCGATCTCCAGCACCGGCCACCTGCTCATCGCCCAGCACTGGCTGGGTGCCCGTTCGGACTTCTTCAACATCGTCATCCAGGCCGGCGCGATCGTGGCGGTGGTACTGGTGTTCCGCCAGCGCCTGCTGCAGTTGGCCACCGGTTTCGGGCAGCGCGAGAACCGCGAGTACGTTTTCAAGCTGGGCGCGGCCTTCCTGGTCACCGCCGTGGTCGGCCTGGTGGTGCGCAAAGCCGGCTGGTCGCTGCCCGAGACGGTCAGCCCGGTGGCCTGGGCACTGATCATCGGTGGCATCTGGATGCTGCTGGTGGAGGCCTACACCGCGCGCCTGCCCGACCGCGACCAGGTGACCTGGACCGTGGCGATCGGCGTCGGCCTGGCGCAGGTGGTGGCCGGCGTGTTCCCCGGCACCTCGCGTTCGGCCTCGGCGATCTTCCTGGCCATGCTGCTGGGCCTGAGCCGCCGCGCGGCCGCCGCCGAGTTCGTGTTCCTGGTTGGCATTCCCACCATGTTCGCCGCCAGCGCCTACACCTTCCTGGAAATGGCCAAGGCCGGACAGCTGGGCAGCGAGAACTGGACCGAGGTGGGCGTGGCCTTCCTTGCCGCGGCCGTCACCGGCTTCGTCGTAGTGAAGTGGCTGATGGGCTACATCAAATCGCACAGGTTCACCGCGTTCGCGCTTTACCGAATCGCGCTGGGCGCCGCGCTGCTGCTGTGGTTGCCGTCCGGCAGCTGAACAGCGCCGGGGCACGGTAACCCCGTTGCCGGCCCCACCCCGTTTCCCCCACGGTTCCCCAAGGAGAATCACCATGAACCGCAAGCTCACCCTGCTCCTCCCGCTGGCCCTGCTGGCCGCCTGCAGCCAGACCCCGGCCCCGGCCGGCACCGGCGGCGACGACGTGGCCCCGGCCGCGGCCAAGGCAGCAGACCAGCAGACGCTGGCGCACCTGGACGCGCAGCGCCTGCAGAGCCAGCACTGGCTGCTGCAGCAGGCCACTGCCGCCGACGGCAAGCGCATCGACGCGCTGTTCGCCCGCGAAGACAAGCCGGTCACCCTGGACTTCGCTGATGGCCGCCTGTCGGTCAGCAACGCCTGCAACCACATGGGTGGCGGCTACACCCTGGCCGACGGCAAGCTGACGGTCAGTGCGATGGCCTCGACCATGATGGCCTGCACCGACAAGGCGCTGATGGCGCTGGACGAGGCCGTGTCGAGCCGCCTGCAGGGCGAGCTGAAGGCCGAGCAGGATGCCGATGGCAAGCTGACCCTGACCAACGCGAAGGGCGACGTGCTGGTGTTCAACCCGGAACCGACCGCTGAAACCCGCTACGGCGGCGCCGGCGAAACCGTATTCCTGGAAGTGGCCGCCAAGACCGAGAAGTGCTCGCACCCGCTGATCCCGGACTACCAGTGCCTGCAGGTGCGTGAAGTGAAGTTCGACGACAAGGGCCTGAAGCAGGGTGAGCCGGGCAAGTTCGAGAACTTCTACGGCAACATCGAGGGTTACACCCACGAGGACGGCGTGCGCAACGTGGTGCGCGTGAAGCGCTACGAAGTGAAGAACCCGCCGGCCGATGCGCCGTCGCAGGCGTACGTGCTGGACATGGTGGTCGAGTCGGCCATCGAGAAGAAGTAAGACGACAGAAGGGCGGCCGCGAGGTCGCCCTTCTTCGTGGTGGGTAGAGCCGGCCGCTGGCCGGCTGCCCCTTTTCATGGTGGCTCGACACTACAGAAGCAAAGCCGGCCAGCGGCCGGCTCTCCCCCATCGCGCCGCTCAGCCCAGCGCCGGGTTCAACGTGTAGGTGCCATGCAGTGCGGCTTCGGCCAGCACGTGGCCGTGCATGGCGCGATATGCGTCGGCGGCAGTGAAGCGCGCCGGAAGCGCCAGCGAGGCCACATCCAGCGCGAACACGCGGAAGAAATAGCGGTGCACGCGTTCGTCGTTGAACGGCGGATACGGGCCGTCATAGCCCAGGTAATCGCCGGCCATGTCCGGGTTGCCCGCAAACCAGCCGGTGAAGTCATTCAGGCCCTGGCGGCTGCCCGCCGGGCCAGCCGGTGCGGTCTTGCCCTTCACCACGAAGCCATCGCTGCAGCTGCCGGCGGCGATCTCCTGCACCGAGGCCGGAATATCGACCATCACCCAGTGCACGAAGTCGCAGCGCGGCTGGTCGCGCGGCACGGTCATGTCGCTGCGGCCGACCGTTTCCGCAACGGTCGGCACATCCGGGTCCACGCACACCAGCAGGAACGAACGCGTGCCTTCCGGTGCGCCGTTCCAGGCCAGGTGCGGATTGCGGTCCGGCGCGAAGCCGGTGGCATCGCCGGCGGCGAACGCGCGGTCGATCGGCGCGCCGTTGGTCAGGCTGTGGCTGCTCACTTGCATCGGCTTCTCCTTACTCTTCCGGGTAACCCAGGCGCACCGCAATCGGGGTGAGCTTGGCAAAGGCGGCGCTCATCACGTCGCGGTAGTTGCGCCAGTGGCCCGGCGGGAAGCGCGGTGCGCCCAGCTGTGCGGCCGGCGGCATCTGCCGCTCGAACAGGCGTCCCAGCAGCTCGGCCATCGCGTGCGGATCATTGCCGATCTGGTCGATGCGCAGCAGCACGTGCGGATACAGTTCTTCCTCATGCAGGGTGGCAACCTGCGCCAGCCCGCGCGCCAGCCATTCGCTGGCTTCAGCCAGCGAGGTCATCGCCAGCGGAGCGGCAGCGCCGTAGGCCACCCAGTCCAGCAGCATGTCGCGCGGGTCACGCAGCACGAGCACCAGTCGTCCCTGCGGCAGCTGCGGGCGCAGCGCCCACAGCAGGGCGTTGTCCCACCACAGCAGCCAGTCGATGACGGCATCGCCCTGCAGGCCACGCGCCGGCAGCTGCTCGCGCCAGCGCTGCACCAGCCGCTCCGGGGTCAGCACGCCGGAGGCGAGGTCCTGCAGCGTGTGGTAGTTCTGGAAGGCATCATCCGGCGGATTGCTGGTGTAGCGGTCGCTGCGCAGCACCGGGCTGGCGGCCGCCAGGCCGGTCGCAACCCGCTCCACACCCGAACCCGGCGCACCCCACAGGAAGATCGGCGCGGAGCTGGCATCACTGTCGATCTCGCCCTTCTCCGGCCAGCTCGGCGGCGCCTTGGCCTGTGGCGGAAGCGGCAGGCGCTGCGGTGCCTGGTCGGCCTGCAGCGCCATCCACGTCTGCAGCGCCTGTTCCGGCTGGCCAGCGCGGTCCTGGATTTCACCCAGCCAGGTACGCAGGTCGGCGCGATGGCTGTCCGGCGCCCTGTCGATCAGCGCCTGCACGCGCGCGATCGCGGCGACCGGATCACGCTGCAGCAGGCCTTCGACCAGGCGTGTTTCGCCACTGACGCGGCCCGGTTCGAGGCTGACGATACGTTCGGCGATGGCTTCGGCCTGTTCGTGTTCGCCCACCATGTCATGCAGGCGCAGGCGTGCTTCCAGTGCCGGCAGATGACCCGGCATCGCGTCCATCCAGCGCTCCACGGTCGCCGCGGCGGTCGGGCTGCCGACTTCTTCCACGGCCAGGCGTGCCAGCCACAGGTCGTGCAGCTGCGGATGCTGTTCCAGGGCAGTGTCCAGGCGCGCGCGGGCCTCGTCTTCGCGGCCCAGGCGCTGCCAGGACATCAGCAGCAGCTGCAGCACCTGGCGGTCGTCGGGGATCGATTCCAGCAACGGCAGCAGATGGTCCAGCGCCTGCAGCGGCTGGCCGCCGCGCAGCGACAGTTCACCGGCCAGGCGACGCATCGACGGCGTATCCATGCCTTCCTGCTGAAGCGCGATCTGCATCGCTTCGGCAGCCGCCTCCAGGTTGCCCTGGCGCAGCGCCAACTGCACTACCAGGCCATGCAGCGAGCTGATGGCCGGGTTCAGTTCCAGCACGCGGCGGAACGCCTGCTCGGCGAAGGCAAGCATGTCCTTGCCCAGGTAGGCGAAGCCCAGTGCGTACAGCACGCGGGTGTCGTTGGGCTGCGCCTGGTTGGCCGCCGACAGCAGCGTCAGCGCACGATCCGGGTCGTCGCGGCGCAGCGCGATCATGCCGTCGATGGTCAGCAGTTCCGGGTGGTCCGGCTCTACGCGCGAGGCCAGCGTGGACAGGCGCTGGGCTTCATCGAAGTCGTTGCGGCCGATCGCCAGGTGCGCCTGCATCAGATAGGCGGCGAAGGAATTCGGGTCAAGCCCGGTGGTACGTGCCAGCGCTTCGTCAGCGCGCTGATACTGGCGCAGGGCGAGCAGCAGGCCAGCGTGCTGCAGGTGCAGCTGGGCATCATCGGGGGCCAGCTGCAACGCCTGCTGCAGCGCCTCCATCGCATCCTCGGCCTTGCCCTGCTGCTGCAGCGCAAGCGCCAGCCAGCGGTGGGCTTCGGCCTGGCCGGGTTCATCACGGGTCCACGCCTGGGCCAGCTGCACGGCCTGGTCGGCCTGGTTCTGGCGCAACGCTTGGATGATCTGGTCTTGCATGGCGGTCCGGTTCAAGTGCAAACCCGCATTGTAGCGGTCCACGCACCGGTGCCGGTTCAGCCCGCCAGCACCCGCTGCAGGCGCTGCGCCACCCAGCGCTCGGAGAAGCCGTCGCCGCGCCAGTTTTCGATGAACCCGCAGTGGCCGCCCCAGCAGGCGGTTTCCAGGCGCGCCTGGCCCGGCAGCTGCCAGTTGCTGAAGGTCGCGTACGGAATCACCGGGTCATCCTGCGCCATCAGGATGTCGGCCGGTACCTGCAGGGACGACAGGCGGTCGCCGGCGATCGAGTAGCCGTCGAAATAGGCCTGCAGCGAACCGAAGCTGGTGTGGCGCTCGACCAGCCAGGCGGTCAGCGCGCGGATGTCCAGCTTCAGCACGCGGTCGTCGCAGTCGCTCAGCTCGGGGAACAGATCGCGCTTGCGGCGCAGCGAGCCGGCCCACTTGCGGCGGAAGTACCAGTCGTACATCGCCGGGCCGTTCTCGATGCTCTCCATCGTCAGCGCCGGGTCCAGCACCGGGCACACCGAGGCGACGCGCAGCAGCGGCACGCCGGCCGCCGGCGCGCGCAGGGCCAGGCGCAGCACGAAGTTGCCACCCAGCGAATAACCGGCGGCCACCAGCGGCAGCTGCGGCCAGCGCTGGGCGATATCGCCCGCGGCGTGCACCACTTCATCGATGAGATTGGAGTGGAAGATGCCGGGGTTCAGGTGATGGGTGTTGCCGTGGTCGCGGAAGTTCAGCCGCACCACGTCGAAGCCCTGCTCGATCATGCGCGCGGCGGCCATGCGCATGTAGCTGGATTCGGCACTGCCTTCCCAGCCATGCAGCAGCAGCGCGATGCCCTTGGGCTCGCGGCCTTCGACATGGCTGTGCCAGCCCTGCAGGCGCACGCCATCACCACCATCGAGGATCAGCTCTTCGCTGACCGCACCGGTGGCGGCCAGCAGCAGCAGGCCGCGCTGCAGGCGCATGCGGCTGGAGCTGAGCATCGACTGCAGGTGCGGATTGCGCAGCCAGCGCGGCGGCTGGTAGTCAGTCGCATGCAACGTCGGTGTACCGGCGTCCAGGACGGGTGGCGGGACCAGGGCCACCGTGCCCTCAGCCGGTGCTCATGGCCGCCACGATGCGCGCGCGCGAGGTTTCCGCGATGCGTCGACGGCCTTCCAGGTCCTGGGTACCGATCGGCTCCAGGAAATGCACTTCGGTATGCCGCGCCGGCTCACCCAGCAGGCGCAGGAAATTGGCGGCGAAACTCTCGCCCGGGCCGAATGCCACGATGGTCTGTGCGTCACCCTTGAACCCATAGACCAGCGCCACAGGCTGCACCGGAACACCGGTTTCGACCGCGGCCTGGAAGATGCGGGCATGGAACGGCCCCACTTCATGACCACCGCGGGTGCGCCCTTCCGGGAACACGCCTACTGCCTTGCCGGCACGCAGGCGATCGGCCATCACCTGCATCACGCCACCGAGCGATTCGGTATTGCCGCGCTGGTGGAAGATGGTCTGCCCGCGCGCGGCGAGCCAACCGACCAGCGGCCAGCTGGCGATTTCGCGCTTGGCGACGAAGCCCATCATGCGCTGGCTGTGCAGGATGGAGATGTCGACCCAGCTGACGTGGTTGGCGACGAACAGCACGGCACCGGGCAAGGGCTGGCCCACCCGTGACAGGCGGAAGCCGAAGATCCACATCAGGCCGCCCTGCCACCAGTTCACCACCTTCGCCCCGAAGGTATCCTCGCCCACGCGCAGCTCGCCCCACGGCGGGAGCATGCCGATCAGGATCAGCGGCAGGAACACGATGATGTGGACCAACAGCAGCGGTACGCGGTACAGGTAACGGCACACACGCGCCACGCCGCCACGGGGGGCCGGAGTGGGGGAAGTCATCCGCGCACGATACCGGAGCGCCGCAGCAGCTGCCAGCCGATTTAGGCCATAACCGCCATTGACCGGGGCAATCGGCGGGGAACGCTGGGTTCTGCCGCCGTCAACACGCCCGCCGGGGGCTCAACCGTGGCCGGCGGCCACCACCGCCAGGGTCAGCCGAGAGATGCACACCAGCCGGCCCTGCTCGTCTTCGATGCGGATCTCCCACAGCTGGGTGCTGCGGCCGACGTGCAGCGCGCGGGCGGTGCCGGTGACCGTGCCCGAGCGCACGGCGCGCACGTGGTTGGCGTTGATTTCCAGGCCCACGCAGATCTGCTTGCCGGTATCCACGCACAGGTTGCCGGCGCTGCTGCCCAGGGTCTCGGCCAGCACCACCGAGGCGCCGCCGTGCAGGATGCCGTACGGCTGCCGGGTGCGCTCATCCACCGGCATGGTGGCCTGCAGCCAGTCTTCGCCCGCAGCGCTGAAGACGATGCCGAGGGATTCGATCGCCGTGTTGCGGCTGAGCGCGTTGAGCTGCTCGATGGAAACGGCTTCGCGGAATACCTGGGTCATGCGGGCACCTTCAGAGGATGGGAACGAGGCCGGCGCCGAATGCAGTCAGCATGCGCACCAGCAGCCACTTCGGGCCGACGTTGACTTCGGGGAAGTCGCCGACGGCGACGTAGCAGTTGTGGAACGCCGGGTCCTGCCGTGGCAGCGGCTGCGGGCAGTCCGGACCGGGCTTGAACTCGTAGTCGGTGGCGTAGCGCCACGGCCAGAAGTCGAGGATCGGCAGCGCTTCGGAGGCTTTGCCGACGCTGTAGTTCAGGCCCGACAGCACTGGCGGCTTGGCCCGCGGCGCCACTGTCCACGAGTTCTGCGGATGGGTATCGCGCAGGATGCTCTCGGCCAGCTGCTCGGCAAACACCGGATCGTCGATGATCACCGCGCCTTCGGTGTTGTAGTTCTCGCTGCGCGGATCGAAGTTGTGGGTGCCGACCACGCCGATGCGGCGATCGACCACCAGCGACTTGGCGTGCAGGCCCATGCGGGCGCCCTTGCGGGTGACCGGCAACGGCTTGTTGACCGCCTTGCTGCCCAGGAACGACGGACGCGTCTCGGTGCGCAGCAGGCGCGTTTCCACCTCGCTGCCGGCGGCGCGGCGACGTTCGCGCGCGTTCTGGTAGGCACTGCCGGTACGCGGATGATGCACCGCCACCTGCTTGCGGGGCGCGGCCAGATCCCCGTCGCTGCCACCACCGGCATTGCTGCCAGCGGCGCTGCCGCCGATCAGCGGATTGCGCCCACCGTCGTCGTCGCCTCCGGGCGCGGCGATCGGGTCGGGCAGCAGATTGCGGTAGTCGACCGGTGCATCCAGCGGGAACGGCTTGTATTCGAAGATGTTGAAGCCCAGTTCGCGCATGTTGCGCCGCTTGTACTTGTACGACAGCGCATACACGATCGGGTTGTCGGTGGCCGCCAGGCTGTTGCTGGACACCACCACGCGCGGCGGCTGCGGGCGCTTGCGCAGCTCGCGGAACAGCTTCTGCGCCGGCTTGGACAGCACCAGGTACGGCGTCTGCAGGATCACTTCCTTCTGCGCGCCGGCGATCAGTGCATCCAGCTGCGGCTCGGTCACATGCTGGCCGGCCAGCGGGGCATCGGCCTTCTCGCGGCGGTGCTTGCGCGGCAGGTCGGCGACGTAGCGCACCGAGGCCACCGGCAGCGCGGTATCCACGAAGGAACGGGTGACGAACTCCATGTCATTGGCTTCAGCGCTGACCCGCTGCACCCGCTCCGGGCGGCGGAACGTGGCGGGCGGCAGCACCGGCACGCCTTCGCGCAGCAGGGTGCGGCCCACGTCATTCAGGCGCTCGGCCGGCACGCTGCGCTTGGCGCGCCAGAACGCATCGAAGTTGGCCGCCATCGCCCGCGCTTCCGGGCCGGCGATCATGACGTCGCGATCGCGGAAGTTGTACTCGCGATCCCAGTCGTAATAGTCGTCCTGGTAGTTGCGGCCGCCGACCACGCCGATCGCATCGTCGATCACCAGCAGCTTGTTGTGCATGCGCTGGTTGAAGCGACGGAAGCAGCACAGCACGCTGCCGGCGTAATCGAAGTAGTTCAGCCGGGCCTTGCCGAAGGTCGGGTTGTAGACCCGCAGCTGGAAGTTCTGGTGGGCGCCGGACAATGCGCCGAGGATCTGCAGGTCGGAGATCGCCGAGAGCTGGTCGATCAGCACCCGCACCTTCACCCCGCGCCGCGACGCGGCCAGCAGTTCGTCGATGACCAGCCGCGCGCTGTCGTCCTTGTCGAAGATGTAGGTCTGCAGGTCGATGCTGCGGGTGGCACTGCGCAGCAGGTTCAGGCGCGCCACCAGGGCGCCCTCCCCCTCGTCCAGCAGGGTGGCGTAGTGGCGCGGCTGCTCCGGGGTGGATTCGGTGAACGCCCGGCCGGCCAACGCCCGCAGCGGCGAATCCTGTGCGCAGCGGTCGGCGCGCTGGCAGTCGACCTGGATCGAGCGCGCCTGCACGGCGATCGCTTCGGCGCGGTCGCGCTCGGCATTGGACAGCGATGCACAACCGCTGCCCAGCAACACGGTTGCCAGCGCCAGTACACGCAGCAGGAGGTTCACGGTTTCGGCGCCTCGCTCAGGCGCGCTCGCAATACGAAGGTCACTCGGTCACTCAAGGCAAGCTGCCAGCTGTCCATTCCATACCGGCCTCGCTGCACGGTACCGCGGCTGACGACGTCGCAATCATAGCCGGGTCGGGCGCAATCCGCTTTCTCGACCTTCAGTGTCTCGGGGTGGCTGATCCCGCGCAGGGTCAGCCGCCCGTTGATGTCGCCCCCGTCTTCCACGGTCTCCGGCCAGTACGGCAGCGAGTCGAACTCGACCACCGGGTGGCGGCCTGCGTCGAAGAACTCCTCGCCACGCATCCAGCCGGTGTAGCGCGCCTTGCCGGGGATCTCGACCGAGCGCGTGAACATCTTCAGGTGCACCTGGTGGCGGCCGTCGGAGAGGATCTCGATGCGACCCTCGAAGTGCGGGAACAGGCCTTCGATGCGCTGCCCGAAGCGGGTGCGCACCTCGAAACCGATCTGCGAGCGCTGGGTATCCAGGTGCAGGACCCGGTGCGCTTCAGCGACCACCGGCGGCAAGGGCGTTGGCGGTGGCGCGGCAGCCCAGGCCGCGCCGGAAGCCAGCAGCACGGGCAGCAGAAAGCGGCTGCGCCGCGCCAGGGTCATTGGATCACGGCCACCAGAACGCGTTCAGGCTGGCCACGCCCGGCTCGATCGAGGCCTCGCGCGGGAAGCCGAGCACGGCAATGCCGGCCGGCGGCATGCCGCGATAGTCGCTGCTGGTGCCTTCCGTCATCAACGCCACCAGGCGCTCCAGGCCGGGGTTGTGGCCGACGATCAGCACCCGGTCGAGGTCACGGCGGTCGTCCACCAGCGCCGCCAGGGTGCCGGGGGTGGCCTCGTAGATGCGGTCTTCCAGGCGCTTCTCGACATAGCCGATGGTGCCGAGCACGGCTTCCAGGGTCTCGCGGGTGCGCCGCGCCGGTGAGCACAGCACGCAGTCCGGCAGCAGGTTGTTCTCCTTCAGCCACTTGCCGGCGGCTTCGGCTTCGGCGAGCCCCACCGGCGACAACGGCCGGTCGAGGTCGGCCTGGCCGGGGGTAGCCGGTTCGGCATGGGCATGGCGCAGCAGGATCAGTTCACGCATCGCGGGTTTCCATGAAGAAGAGGATGCAGCAGAAAGAGTGACGCAGGCATCAAAGCTTCAGCCAGGACAGCAGCGGCTCCCAGTCGGCCTGGTGCTCGCGCACCTGGGCCGAGCGGTAGTCGAACAGGCTGCGGCCCAGGCCGGTCATGACCACATAGCTCTGGCTGTCGCGCAGCTGCGCGACCACCGGGTACGGCCATTCACCCAGCATCTGCAGCGCCTGCTGCGAGGTCTGGGTCCATGGTTTGGTACGGTTGAGCACCAGCCCCACCGGCAGCTTGCGGCTGTGCACGCGCGGGTTCTGGGCCAGGCTGTTGAGGAAGCCGACGATCGCTTCGATGTCCAGCGCCGAGGGCAGCACCGGTACCACCACCGCGTCGGCAGCGTCGAGGAAATGGGGAATATCGTCAGCCAGGGCACCGGCCGGCGCATCGATGATGACGGTGTCGGTGCCGTCGGGCAGCTTCTGCGCCCACTGCTTCTTCCGGTACACGTCGATGGGGAGCACCGCGCTTTCCAGCCCGGCACGGCGTTGTGCCCAGCGGGTGCTGGAACCCTGCGGGTCGGCATCGGCAATCACCGTGGCCTTGCCCTGCAATGCCGCGTACGCGGCCAGGTGGGTGGCGACGGTGGTCTTGCCCACCCCGCCCTTGGAACCGGCCACCAGGATCGTCTTCATGCCAGCCTCGCTTCCGGGTACGTGCCCCGAGCGTACACCGGTGATGGTGACGGGAGGTAGCGTCGTGCTGAACCAGCGGCCATCGCCTTTGCTATCGTGGCGCCCCCGAAGGATCGAACCGGCATGAGCGAACTGCAGGATCTGAGCGCGTTGATCCGCGCCAATACCCCACTGATCGTCATCGAGACCCAGGACGAGGGTCGCATCGTCGAGCTGTTCCGGCAGACGCTGATGCACGTATGGCGGGCGCTGCACCGCTGGTCGATCACCGAGGGCCTGCGCCGGATCGACCTGGACAGCGAGGACCCGCCGGTCGGGCCACCCGATGCCAGCGCGGCCCTGCAGATGATCCGCCAAGCCGACCAGCGCGGCGTCTACCTGCTGCTCGATTTCCATCCCTACCTGGGCTATGCCAGCCACCAGCGCGCCCTTCGCGACCTGATCCAGCGCCGCCACAGCGAGCCGCATGTGCTGGTGCTGATCGGTGCCAAGGTGGAACTGCCGGCCGAGCTGGAAGCACTGGCCGTGCGCTTCAACCCGCGCCTGCCCGATGCCAATGCCCTGCTGAAGATGCTGCGCGAGGAGGCCGACGCCTATGCGCGCGAGCATGGCGGCCGCCGGGTTGAAGTCGACAGCGAGGCGGTGAAGAAAATCCTGAAGAACCTGCAGGGCTTGAGCCTGGTCGATGCCCGGCGCATCGCGCGCCAGCTGATCTACGCCGATGGCGCACTGCGCGACGACGACCTGCCACAGCTGGCGCGGCTGAAGTTCGAGCTGCTCAACCGCAGCGGCCACCTGTTCTTCGAACATGACAGCGCGCGCTTCGGCGATGTGGCCGGTGCCAACCGGCTCAAGCGCTGGATCAACCAGCGGCGGGTGGCGTTCATTGCCGGCTCCGCCCCGGCCGGGCTGGACCCGCCGCGCGGCATGCTGCTGCTGGGCGTACAGGGCTGTGGCAAGTCGATGCTGGCCAAGGCCACCGCCGCCGGCTTCGGCGTGCCCCTGCTGCGCCTGGACGTGGGCGCGCTGTACAACAAGTACCACGGCGAGACCGAAGCCAACCTGCGCCAGGCACTGGCCTCGGCCGAGCAGCTGGCGCCGTGCGTGCTGTGGATGGATGAGATCGAGAAGGGCCTGGCCAGCGGAGGCGAGGACGGCGGCGTGTCACGCCGCGTGCTCGGTTACCTGCTGACCTGGATGGCCGAACGCAAAGCGCCGGTGTTCATCGTCGCCACCGCCAACCAGGTGCACGAGCTGCCCGCCGAGCTGCTGCGCAAGGGCCGCTTCGACGAGATCTTCTTCGTCGATCTGCCCTCGCCCGACGTGCGCGTGGAACTGCTGCGGCTGCACCTGGGCCGGCGCCAGCTCAACGCCGACGACTTCGCACTGCCCGCGCTGGCGGCGGCCGCCAATGGTTTTTCCGGCGCCGAGATCGAGCAGGCGATCGTGGCTGGCCTGTATGCGGCGCATGCCGAGGGCCGGCCGCTGGACACCGAGCTGCTGATGACCGAGATCCGCGCCACCCGACCGCTGTCGGTGCTGATGGCAGAGCAGGTAGAAGCACTGCGTGCGTGGGCGTCGGGGCGGACGGTTTCCGCGGACGACTGAGGGGTTTCCAGCGAACGGCGCAGCCCCTCGTGGCGGCTGGTTGACTGTGAACATCAAAAGCCGCGCTTGGCCGGGCGGGATGGATTCGCGGGGGACGCCGTCAACCCGTCCATGGGGGCTTGGCCGCGGCATCCATGCCGCGGACACCCCCGCGAACCCACCCCGCCCGGCCTCTGACAATTTCCGAGTGCGTCCGCCACGGAAAAGAAAAAAGAAGAGCAGAAGCAAAGGCAAAAGCGCTTGGCCGGCCGCTCTTTGTAGAGCCGAGCCCACATTCGGCTGCATTTCGATCAGATATCGAATAGTCGATTCCGTTACAGATTCATCCACGCATGGCGTGGATCTACCGTGTCGACCAAGGTCGACACCTACCAACAGCTGCCGGAATCTGTCGAAGGCGGGGCACTGTGGGTTTGCAGGGTGTGAGCCGCATGGATGCGGCGACCAAGCCCCCAGGACGGGTTTACGGCGGCCCCGCAAACCCACAGTGCCCCGCCATCCCGCAGGAAGCCCGCTGTTGCTTCGGCTGTTGCTGTTGCTTCCGCTGTTGCCTCTGCGGGTGCCGGGTGCAACCCGGCCGAACCCCTTCCCTCAGGGCCAGGCAGGTGGTGCGGCCGCCCAGGCCTGCTGCACCTCGGCCAGCGACGCGCGCTCATCCTCACGCCACTGCGGCAGCAGCTGCCCATAGTTGGCCGTGGTACTCCACTGCGTCGGCTCGGTGCGTACCGCAGCCGCATACCACTGCACCGCCTCCTGCTTCTGCCCCATCCGCCACAATGCCAACGCATAGGTCGGTGGCACCCAGGTGGGCTTCGTACGGGCGTTGCTGGCTGATACCAGCCACTGTTCCAGCGCCGCCTCCGGCTTGCCCTGGCGCAGCAGGTCCCAACCGTAGTTCCAGCGCACGCTGCGGCCGCTGCTGCTCTGTGCCGGCGCCTCCTTCATCGCCTCGCCATACAGCTGCTCGGCCAGCTCGCCACGGCCCTGCGCGCCGGCCACCGAGGCCAGCTGCACCGTCGCTTCCACCGCGCGGCGGCCGCGCTCACGCAGCTTGACCAGCTGGGCCACCAGCTCATCGCCCTCGCCCTGCACCGCCACCATCGGCGTTGCCGCCAGGTCGTTGTCGAAGTAGAACTCCTGTGGTGCCGGCACGGCCGGCGCGGCCCACGCAGTGGCCACTCCCGAGGCCAGCAGCACGCTGGCCAGGATCTTTCCTGGAACTGACATCCCTTCTCCCCAGGCCGCAACTGCAGCCTCCCTCTCTCTCCCCGATCCTAACCCCAGCACCGCCGCGGGCGCGAGTGCCGGGGCCTCGCGGCCCCGCTGCTACAATTCGCGCCTTTCCCGCCGCGTGCCTGCACGCGGCCGGTGCCAGCCGATCCTACCGGGCCAGCCATGACCAGTACCGCGCAACTCACTTCGCCCTCGTCCGCCGACCTGCTCGACCGTGATTACACGCTCGACCACAAGTACACCCGCAGCGAGGGGCGGATCTATCTGAGTGGCGTGCAGGCGCTGGTGCGGCTGCCGCTGATGCAGCGGCTGCGCGACGCCGCCGAAGGCATCGACAGCGCCGGCTTTGTCAGCGGCTACCGTGGCAGCCCGCTGGGTGGCTTCGACCTGGAGCTATGGCGCGCGCGCAAGCACCTTGAAGCAGCCAAGGTGAAGTTCACCCCGGGCCTGAACGAGGACCTGGGCGCCACCATGGTGTGGGGCACGCAGCAGACCAACCTGTTCCCCGGCGCCAACGTGCAGGGCGTGTTCGGCATGTGGTACGGCAAGGGCCCGGGCGTGGACCGCTGCGGCGACGTGTTCAAGCACGCCAATGCCGCCGGCACCTCGCGCTACGGTGGCGTGCTGGCACTGGCCGCCGATGACCATGCCTGCCGCAGTTCGACGCTGCCGCACGGCAGCGAGGACGAGTTCGTCAGCGCGATGATGCCGGTGCTGAACCCGGCCGGCGTGCAGGACATCCTCGACATGGGCCTGCTGGGCTGGGCGATGAGCCGCTATACCGGCCGCTGGGTCGGCTTCAAGACGATCGCCGAGACGGTGGAATCGTCGGCGTCGGTGCAGGTCGATCCGATGGCGCGCCGCATCGTGCTGCCGGAAGACTTCGAGATGCCGTCGGGTGGCCTCAACATCCGCTGGCCAGACCCGCCGCTGGACCAGGAAATGCGCCTGCACCGCTATGCGGTGAAGGCCGCACAGGCCTTTGCCCGCGCCAACGGCATCGACAAGGTGGTGATGGATGCGCCGCGCGCGCGGCTGGGCATCGTCACCACCGGCAAGAGCTACCTGGACGTGCTGCAGGCGCTGGAGTACCTGGGCCTGGACGAAGCCGCGTGCGCCGACATCGGCATCCGCGTGTACAAGGTCGGCATGACCTGGCCGCTGGAACCGCAGGGCATCGCGCGCTTCGCGCAGGGCCTGGAAGACATCATCGTGGTGGAGGAGAAGCGTGCCTTCATCGAGCGCCAGATGAAGGAACAGTTCTTCAACTGGCCGGCCAGCTGGGGCCAGCGCCCGTCCATCGTCGGCAAGTACGATGAAAGCGGCGAATGGATCCTGCCGTCCACCGGTGAGCTGACGCCGGCCACCATCGCCGGCGTGATCGGTCGCCGCATCCAGAAGTTCTTCAACAACGAATCGATCGAGCAGCGCCTGCAGTGGATGCAGGAGAAGGAAGCCGAGCTTGCGTTGCCGCGCGCCAGCTTCCCGCGCGTACCGCACTACTGCTCGGGCTGCCCGCACAACACCTCTACCCAGGTGCCGGAAGGCTCGCGGGCGCTGGCCGGCATCGGTTGCCACTACATGGTGACCTGGATGGACCGCAGCACCGACACCTTCACCCACATGGGCGGCGAAGGCGTGACCTGGGCCGGGCAGGCGCCGTTCACCGACACCCCGCACGTATTCCAGAATCTGGGCGACGGCACCTATTTCCACAGTGGCTCGCTGGCGATCCGCCAGGCGGTCGCCGCCGGCGTCAACATCACCTACAAGATCCTCTACAACGACGCGGTGGCGATGACCGGTGGCCAGCCGGTGGACGGCCCGCTGAGCGTGCCCGACATCGCAAAGCAGATGCGCGCCGAAGGCATCCACACCATCGTGGTGCTGTCGGACAACATCGGCAAGTGGACCGGCCAGCGCGAGCACTTCCCCAGCGACGTCGAGTTCCACGACCGCAGCGAGCTGGATGAGGTGCAGAAGCGCCTGCGCGAGGTGAAGGGTGTTTCGATCCTGATCTACGAACAGACCTGCGCCACCGAGAAGCGCCGCCGCCGCAAGCGCGGCAAGCTGGAAGATCCGCAGAAGCGCGTGCTGATCAATTCGCTGGTCTGTGAAGGCTGTGGCGACTGCGGCAAGAAGAGCTTCTGCGTGTCGGTACTGCCGAAGGAAACCGAGTTCGGGCGCAAGCGCGAGATCGACCAGTCCAACTGCAACAAGGACTATTCCTGCGTGAACGGTTTCTGCCCGAGCTTCGTCACCGTGCACGGTGGCCAGCCGCGCAAGGGCAGCAAGCGCGATGCTTCCACCCTGCTGGACAACCTGCCGGCACCGGCCATCCGCGGCACCCTCGAACAGCCCTGGAACATCCTGATCACCGGCGTCGGCGGTACCGGCGTGGTGACCATCGGCGCGCTGCTGGGCATGGCCGGCCACCTGGAAGGCAAGGGTGCGACCGTGCTCGATCAGACCGGCCTGGCACAGAAGGGCGGCGCGGTGACCACGCATATCCGCATTGCCCGTCGCCCTGAAGACATCCACGCCGTGCGCATCGCCGCCGGCGAAGCCGACCTGGTGGTGGGCTGCGACATGGTGGTGGTGAACGATTACTGGGCACTATCGAAGGTGCGTGCCGGCCGTTCGCAGGTGGTGCTGAACACCTACGAAGCAATGCCCGGCACCTTCACCACCCGCCCGGACATGCAGTTCCCCGCCGCCGACATCGTGGCCGGTGTGCGCGTGGCGCTGGGCGGCCAGGAGCCGTTGCTGCTGGATGCCACCCAGCTGGCCACCGCGCTGCTGGGCGATGCGATCGCCGCCAACCTGTTCATCCTCGGCTATGCGTGGCAGCAGGGCCTGGTGCCGCTGTCGTTCGAGTCGCTGATGCGCGCCATCGAGCTCAACGGTGCGGCCGTGGCGATGAACCAGCAGGCCTTCGCCTGGGGCCGCCTGGCCGTGGTCGACCCGCAGGCCGTGCAGCAGGCCGCCGGCCTGGTGCGCAACCGCCACACCGATACCGAATCCACTCCGGGCCCGCTGCACCCGCTGCCGCCGGGCGAGTGGGAGGGCAACGAATGGGGTGCCACCGCCGCACCGCGCAACACCGGCGACGAACGCGAACTGCGTGGCCTGCCCTCGCACGGTGGCGACGTGGCATTCCTGCCGCTGGACGACGCGCGCCTGTCGCGCTCGCTGGATGAAATGATCGAGCGCCGCGCCGCGTTCCTGGTCGAGTACCAGGACGCTGCCTACGCCAACCGCTACCGCAGCCTGGTCGAGCGCGTGCGCGCCGCCGAAGCCGACCGCATCGGCGGTTCCACCGCGCTGACCGAGACCGTAGCCCGTTACCTGTTCAAGCTGATGGCCTACAAGGACGAGTACGAAGTGGCCCGCCTGTATACCAGTGGCGACTTCCAGCGCCGCCTGCAGCAGCAGTTCGAGGGCGATTACCAGCTGCGCTTCCACCTGGCACCGCCGCTGTTCGCCAAGAAGGACGAGCAGGGCCGGTTGCTGAAGAAGGAATACGGCCCGTGGATGTTCAAGGCCTTCGGCCTGCTGGCCAAGCTGAAGTTCCTTCGCGGCGGCCGGCTTGATGTGTTCGGCCGCACCGAGGAACGCCGCATGGAGCGCAAGCTGATCGGCGATTACGAGGCCACCGTGCAGCTGCTGCTGGACGGCCTGGATGACGACCGCCTGGCGCTGGCGGTGGAAATCGCCAGCGTGCCCGAGCACATCCGCGGCTTCGGCCACGTCAAGGAAGCGCATTTCGAGCAGGCCAAGGCGCGCGAAGCCGCCCTGCTGGCGCAGTGGCGGAACCCAAAGGCGCTGCACATCGTGCAGGTGGCTTGAGCACCGCGGACGGCACGAAAGCAACCTATTGATTGCATATTGAGATAGCAATCGATAGGTTGCCTCCAGCGAAGGAAAGAGATAGGTTGCTTGTCGTAATGCAACCTATCCTTTGCGTACACGTTCGCGTACGGTCACTTTCTAGGGGACTGCCGATATGGACAGGCCGCTGCACACGGTGAGGACACCTCAACAACTGGCACCGCTGATGCGTGCGTTCAGGCGCCAGGCGGGCCTGAGCCAGGCGCAGTTGGCGGCACAGCTCGGCATAAGCCGCCAGGCAGTAGGCGCATTGGAGCGCGACCCGGCATCGGCAAGCTTCGAACGGCTGATGCGGGTCTGGGCAGTGCTGGGTCTGGAAGTCAGATTGCAGCAGCGAAGCCCCCCGGAGACAACGTCAACGTTGGAGTGGTGAGCCATGGGTACGTTGCGGGTCTGGATGAATGGTGTCGAGGTCGCGCTCTGGGATGATGTCCGGAGCGGCTCTTCCCGGCTTTCGTACGTCGACTCGTGGATCAGCTCCGCCCAGTCCCGGCCGTTGTCACTCTCACTGCCCCTGCTCCCGGAGGGTGAGAGCCATCGGGGCGATGTCGTCAACAACTACTTCGACAACCTTCTTCCCGACAACGCCGTCATCCGCAACCGGATCCGCGACAGGTTCTCCACGCGCAGCAGCGACACATTCGATCTTCTCGAAGCCATTGGCCGGGATTGCGTCGGCGCAGTGCAACTGCTGCCGCTTTCGCATACACCGGGGGACATCCAGCAGATTACGTGCGAAGCGTTGGACGAATCAGGCGTCGCTGCGATCCTGCGTCAGGTGACGGCAGGGAATCTACCTGGCGCACCCACCAGTGATGATGCGTTCCGCATATCCATCGCCGGTGCGCAGGAGAAGACGGGACTTCTGCTGCATGCTGGCCAGTGGTGCATTCCCACCGGCAGTACCCCATCCACCCATATCTTCAAGCTGCCGCTTGGCATTGTGGGCAACATGCGGGCGGACATGCACCAATCCGTCGAGAACGAATGGCTGTGCATGCAACTGCTTTCCGCCTTTGGAATCCCCGTTGCGAATACGCAGATGGGACGCTTCAAGGACGAACGCGCGCTTATTGTGGAGCGATTCGACCGCCGCCTTTCTGCGGATCGCCGGTGGTGGCTGCGGCTGCCGCAGGAAGACATGTGCCAGGTCTTCGGTCTGCCCGCTGCCAGGAAGTATGAATCCGATGGCGGCCCAGGCATCGTGACCATCATGGATCTGCTTCGACAATCCGAGCATTTCGAGGATCGGGCGACCTTCTTCAAGACGCAGATTCTTTTCTGGATGTTGGCTGCAACCGATGGACATGCCAAGAACTTCAGTGTTTACCTCGAAGCCGGTGGACGCTTCCGCCTGACACCCGTCTACGACGTATTGTCGGTGCATCCCATCCTGGGTAGGGGGCCAAACCAGCTCGACCCGCGGAATGCACAGCTCGCCATGTCCGTCCAGGGCAAGAATCGCCACCGGAAGCTGCACCTTGTGCGACGACGCCATTGGAACGAAACCGCACGCGCCTGTGGTGTCGCTGATGGTGCGGAGCCGTGGATCGAAGCGCTGATCGCAGCCGTCGAACCCGCCATCGAGCAGGTCGCGCGTCAGCTCCCAAGTGATTTCCCCGTAAACGTGTCCGAACCCATTTTCAACGGGCTGCGCGCTGCGGCGGCACGCCTTTCCAGCATGTCGCCGGACGCCTGATCACCCCAGCCGCCACAGCAGCAACCGGTTGTTGGCCGGCATCGCCACATCACCCAGGCGGGTGAAGCCGTTGTCCGCCGCCAGCGCCTGCACCGCTTCCACATCGCGGATGCCGCTGCGTGGATCACGCGCCTTCAGCCAGGCATCGAACTGCGCGTTGCTGTCGCTGGTGTAGCGACCGCCGTAGTTGAACGGGCCGTACACCGCCAGCAGCGCACCATGCCGCAGCACCGACGGCAGCGCGGCGAACAGCGCCTGCACATGCTCCCAGCCCATGATGTGCAACGTGTTGGCACTGAATGCGGCATCGAACGTGCTGCCCTCGGGCAACGACAGGCCCGGCGCCGGGGGGAGTTCCACCTGCAGTGCCACCGGCGGCAGCAGATTCAGCAACGCCGCCTCCGCGCGCCAGGCCTCGATGCCGGGCAGATGGTCCGGATGATCGCTGGGCTGCCAGCGCAGCCAGGGCCAGCGCTCGGCGAAGAACGCCGCGTGCTGGCCGGTGCCACTGCCGATCTCCAGCAGCCGATGGCGGTCGCCCATCCACGGGTCGAGTGCGGTGGCGATGGGTTCGCGGTTGCGCTCGCAGGCTTCTGAATACGGCTTGCTCGACATCAGGGACGGTGTCCAGGCGGGGTCGGCCCCATTGTGCACGAGGGGGTGTCTGCAGGGCTTGCAGCCCTGCACCTGCTTCAGGCCAGGACAACGTCAACGTCAGAAGCGGGCATTCCGTGGGATGGCGGGGCGGTGTGGGTGGTCAGGACACGCCGTAAACCCATCCATGGGGGCTCGATGGCGCCATCCATGGCGCCAACGGTCCTGCCCACCCACACCGCCCCGCCTCTGACAGATTTCGTGTGCTGTTGGTAGGTGTCGACCGTTGGTCGACACATCTGTCAGATATCAATTTTTAAGACGTGATCCGACCGCGTGCCGACCAACGGTCGGCACCCACCAACAGCAGCAGGTTCCAACAGCTCGCAGGAAACCGTCGAAGGCGGGGTGGGTCCGGTTGCGGGGGCGTGAGCGCCATGGATGGCGCGACCGAGCCTCCATGGACGGATTTACGGCGTCCCCCGCAACCGGACCCACCCCGCCAACCCACGGATGGCCAGCTTTCGACGTTGACCTTGACGTTGCCTTGGCTTGTAGCCTCTGCAGGTGCAGGGCGCAGCCCTGCCGAAACCCACCCAACCATGACTGCAGTCACTTGTCCCCACGCCCCGCGCTGGCGAAAGTCGAGGAGTTGACGTGATCGGTCCGGCCCGTTGCCAACCGCACGCAAGCGAGAGAGAGAAACGCTGTGCAACGACGTGAGTTCCTGGCTTTTTCCGGTCTGGGCCTGGCGGGCCTGCTGCTGCCGCATTCCCGTGCCATCGCCGCCGAGCAGCTGCTCGCCCCGGTCGATACCGCCCAGCACAGACGCCTGGCGGACGTTGCGCTCGCCGCCGCACGCACAGCCAAGGCCAGCTACTGCGACGTGCGCATCGGCCGCTATCTCAACCAGTCGGTCATCACCCGCGAGCACCAGGTCGGCAATGTGACCAACCGCGAATCGTCCGGTATCGGCGTGCGGGTGATCGTCAACGGCGCCTGGGGCTTTGCCGCTACCCACCAGCAGACCGAGGCTGCCGTGCGCGCGGCGGTCGAGCAGGCCGCAGCGATCGCCCGCGCCAACGCCGGCATCCAGACCCGGCCGGTGCAGCTGGCACCGACGCCGTCGGTGGGCGAGGTGCACTGGCAGACCCCGGTGCGCAGGAACGCGATGGCGGTGCCGATCCAGGACAAGGTCGAGCTGCTGCTGGCGCTCAACGCCGCCGCGCTGAATGCGGGCGCCGACTACATCAATTCCACCCTGTTCCTGGTCAATGAACAGAAGTACTTCGCCTCCAGCGACGGCTCGTTCATCGACCAGGACATCCACCGCATCTGGCTGCCGTTCACTGCCACCGCCATCGACAAGGCCAGCGGCAGGTTCCGCACCCGTGCCGGGCTGTCCTCGCCGATGGGCATGGGCTACGAGTTCCTCGATGGCGATGCGCGCGGCAAGGTGCAGCTGCCCGGGGGCATCACCGCCTACCGCGATTCCTACGACCCGGTCGAGGACGCCATCGCCGCCGCCCGCCACGCGCGCGAGAAGCTGAAGGCGCCGTCGGTGAAGCCGGGCAAGTACGACCTGGTGCTGGACCCGTCCAACCTGTTCCTGACCATCCACGAGAACGTTGGCCACCCGCTGGAGCTGGACCGCGTGCTCGGCTACGAAGCCAACTACGCCGGCACCAGCTTCGCCACGCTGGACAAGCGCGATGCCGGTTTCCGCTGGGGCAGCGACATCGTCACCTTCTTCGCCGACAAGACCCAACCGGGCAGCCTCGGTGCGGTCGGCTACGACGACGAAGGCGTCAAGACCCAGCGCTGGGATCTGGTGCGCGACGGCATCCTGGTCGATTACCAGGCCACCCGCGATGAGGCCCACATCCTCGGCCGCAACGCCTCGCACGGCTGCAGTTACGCCGATTCCTGGTCCAGCGTGCAGTTCCAGCGCATGGCCAATGTCTCGCTGGCACCTGGCAAAAAGCCACTCAGCGTCGAGGACATGATCAAGGACGTGGAGAACGGCATCTACATCCACGGCCGCGGGTCGTATTCGATCGACCAGCAGCGCTACAACGCGCAGTTCGGCGGCCAACTGTACTACCAGATCAAGGACGGAAAGATCGCCGGCATGGTCGAGGATGCGGCCTACCAGATCCGTACGCCGGAATTCTGGAATGCCTGCACTGCGATCTGCGACGAGCGTGACTTCCGCCTGGGTGGTTCGTTCTTCGACGGCAAGGGCCAGCCCGGCCAGGTCTCGGCGGTCTCGCACGGTTCGTCCACCACCCGCTTCAACGGCATCAACATCATCAACACCGCGCGCAGTCTCGGCGCTTGAGCCACCCATCCTTCGACATGGAGAGCAGCCTTGCAAAGACGTGACTTCCTGGCCCTGACCGGGCTTACCGCGGGCGGGCTGATCGTGCCCTCCTTCTTCGGCAAGGCGATTGCCGCCGAACAACTGCAGAGCACGCTGGACCTGGGGCTGAAGAAGCGCCTGGCCGATGCGGCGCTGGCCGCTGCCCGCCAGGCCGGTGCCACCTACTGCGACGTGCGCATCGGCCGCTACCTGCGCCAGTTCGTGATCACCCGCGAGGACAAGGTGCAGAACGTGGTGAACACCGAGTCCACCGGCGTGGGCATCCGCGTGATCGTCAACGGTGCCTGGGGCTTCGCCGCCACCAATGCGCTGGGTACGGCCGATGTAGCCAAGGCCGCGCAGCAGGCCGCAGCAATCGCCAAGGCCAATGCCGGCGTGCAGACCGCACCGGTACAGCTGGCCAAGGCGCCGGGCGTGGGTGAGGTGAGCTGGCGCACGCCTATCCGCAAGAATGCGATGGAAGTGCCGATCAAGGACAAGGTCGGCCTGCTGCTGGACGTCAACGCTGCGGCGATGGGCGCCGGTGCCAGCTTCGTCAACTCGATGCTGTTCCTGGTCAACGAGCAGAAGTACTTCGCCTCCACCGATGGTTCCTATATCGACCAGGACGTGCACCGCATCTGGGCACCGATGACGATCACCGCCATCGACAAGTCCAGCGGCAAGTTCCGTACCCGCGAAGGCCTGTCCTCGCCGATGGGCCTGGGCTACGAGTATCTGGACGGCGCGGCTGCCGGCAAGGTGGTCAGCCCGAATGGCGTGGTCAACTACAGCTCTTCCTACAACATGAAGGAAGATGCCATCGCCGCCGCCAAGCAGGCACAGGAAAAGCTGAAGGCCCCGTCGGTGAAGCCAGGCAAGTACGATCTGGTGCTCGACCCGTCGCACACCTGGCTGACCATCCATGAGTCGATCGGCCACCCGCTGGAGCTGGACCGTGTGCTCGGCTACGAAGCCAACTACGCCGGCACCAGCTTCGCCACCCTGGACAAGCGCGAGCAGCATTTCCAGTACGGCAGCGAGCTGGTCAACATCTTCGCCGACAAGACCCAGCCGGGCAGCCTCGGTGCGGTGGCGTACGACGATGAAGGCGTGAAGTGCAAGCGCTGGGACCTGATCAGCAACGGCAAACTGGTGGATTACCAGACCATCCGCGACCAGGCCCACATCCTCGGCAAGACCGAGTCCGACGGCTGCTGCTACGCCGACTCGTGGTCCAGCGTGCAGTTCCAGCGCATGGCCAACGTGTCGATGGCACCGGGCAAGAAGCCGCTGAGCGTGCCGGACCTGATCAAGGACGTGGAGAACGGCATCTACATCATCGGTGATGGTTCGTTCTCGATCGACCAGCAGCGCTACAACGCGCAGTTCGGTGGCCAGCTGTTCTACGAGATCAAGAACGGCCAGATCACCCGCATGCTGGAAGACGTGGCCTACCAGATCCGCACGCCGGAGTTCTGGAATGCCTGCACCGCCGTGGCCGACGAGCGCGACTACCGCCTGGGCGGTTCGTTCTTCGACGGCAAGGGCCAGCCGGGCCAGGTCTCGGCGGTCTCGCACGGTTCGTCCACCGCGCGCTTCAACGGCATCAACGTCATCAACACCGCACGCAGCCTCGGCTGATCGGTCAGGAGCCCTTACACCATGAGTATCTTCACCGAAGCCCAGGCCAAGGCCATCCTCGACAAGGTCATCGCCCTGTCCAAGGCCGACGAATGCACCGCCGTGCTGGCCGGCGCGATCAGCGGCAACATCCGTTTCGCGCTGAACAATGTCTCCACCAGCGGCATCGTCGACAACACCGAGCTGGCGGTCACCGTCGCCTTCGGCAAGCGCGTGGGTACCGCCTCGATCAACGAGTTCGACGATGCCGCGCTGGAACGCGTGGTACGCCGCGCCGAAGACCTGGCGCGCCTGGCGCCGGAGAACCCGGAGTTCATGCCGGCCATCGGCAAGCAGAGCTATCGCGCCAGCCCGACCTTCAGCGAATCCACCGCTGCGATCGATCCAGCCTTCCGCGCCAAGGTCGCCGCCGATTCGATCGCCCCGTGCCGTGGCCACGGCCTGATCGCCGCCGGCTTCCTCGAAGACGGCCAGGGCTTCCAGGCCACCGCCAACAGCAACGGCAACTTCGCCTACCAGCGCACCACCAACTTCGATTACACCTGCACCGTGCGTACCGAAGATGGCCGCGGTTCGGGCTGGGTCGGCCGCAACCTGAAGGATGCCGCCGACTTCAAGGCCGACCAGGACATCCGCATCGCCATGCGCAAGGCCACCGAATCGGCCGAAGCCAAAGCGCTGGAGCCGGGCAAGTACACGGTGATCCTGGAACCGGCCGCGGCCGCGGGCCTGATCAGCTTCATGATGAACTTCTTCAGCGCACGCTCGGCCGATGAAGGCCGCAGCTTCCTGTCGAAGAAAGGCGGTGGCAACAAACTGGGCGAGCAGGTCTACGACCCGCGCGTGACCATGATTGCCGATCCGTGGCATCCGGACGCACCGGTGCTGCCGTGGGACGGCGAAGGCATGCCACGCGAGCGCATGGCCATCATCGAGAACGGCAAGATCGCCAACCTGGACTACTCGCGCTTCTGGGCGCAGAAGCAGGGCAAGACCGCCAAGGCAACGCCGGGCAACCTGCTGATGAGCGGTGGCGACAAGAGCACCGCCGAGCTGGTGCGCGGCACCCAGAAGGGCATCCTGGTCACCCGTACCTGGTACATCCGCATGGTCGATCCGCAGACCGTGCTGCTGACCGGCCTCACCCGCGACGGCACCTTCTACATCGAGAACGGCCAGATCAAGCACCCGGTGAAGAACTTCCGCTTCAACGAATCGCCGGTGATCATGCTCAACAACATCGAAGAGCTGGGCAAGCCGGTGCGCGTGGCCGGTGACGAATCCAGCTACGTGATGATGATCCCGCCGATGAAGCTGCGCGATTTCACCTTCACCTCGCTGTCCGACGCGGTCTGATGGATCGCCGGGCCTGCCTGCGCTGGTTGGCCGCTGCCGCTTCGGCGGCGGCGCTGCCGGCCTTGGCGCAGTCAGGCCCGCGCAGTTCGCGCTACGACTTCTGGTTCACCCGCCTGCAGTACGACTCCGGCGATTGGGACGTGGACGCGCGCATGCCGTCCAACCTGATCACCTCGCTGATCGACTACACCTCGCTGCGCGTGGACCCGCAGGAACACGTGGTGGCGCTGGCCGACCCGCGCATGCTGGAAGCGCCGTTCTGCTACCTGGCCGGGCACACGCTGGTGGAGTTCAACGCCGCCGAGCGGCAGAACTTCGTGCGCTATGTGCGCAATGGCGGCTTCGTCTTCGTCGACGACTGCAACCACGATATCGACGGCCTGTTCGCCACCTCGTTCGAGGCACAGATGGGTCGCCTGTTTGGTCCCAAGGCACTGCAGAAGCTGCCCAACAGCCACCCGCTGTACCGCAGCTTCTTCCGCTTCCCCGATGGCCCGCCCGCCACCAGCTTCGAACTCAACGGCTGGGGCGACGACCTGGTGCACGACTATCTGAAGGGCATCGAGGTCGATGGCCGCCTGGGCCTGCTCTACAGCAACAAGGACTACGGCTGCGAGTGGGACTACGACTGGCGCAACAAGCGCTTCCTGGCCGAAGACAACACCCGCTTCGGCGTCAACATCGTGATGTACGCGTTGAACAATTGATAGGACCTGCACGCCCATGACCACCGCTGACCTCGACTCCCTGCTGCCGCGCCTGCACGATCTGCGCGCTGCGCTCGCACGCGCGGTGGTGGGCCAGAACACCGTGGTCGAACAGCTGCTGATCGGCCTGCTGGCCGGCGGACACTGCCTGCTGGAAGGTGCGCCCGGGCTCGGCAAGACCCTGCTGGTGCGCTCGCTGGGGCAGGCGCTGGAACTGCAGTTCCGGCGCGTGCAGTTCACCCCGGACCTGATGCCCAGCGACATCCTCGGCACCGAGCTGCTGGAGGAAGACCACGGCACCGGCCATCGCCACTTCCGTTTCCAGCAGGGCCCGATCTTCACCCACCTGCTGCTGGCCGACGAACTCAACCGCACCCCGCCCAAGACCCAGGCCGCGCTGCTGGAAGCGATGCAGGAACGCACGGTCAGCTACGCCGGCACCACCTACGCATTGCCCGCGCCATTCTTCGTGCTGGCTACGCAGAATCCGATCGAGCAGGCCGGTACCTACCCGCTGCCGGAAGCACAGCTGGACCGCTTCCTGCTGCACGTGCTGGTGGATTACCCCAGCGAAGACGAGGAGCGGCAGATCCTGGAACAGACCACCGGCGGTGCCACCGACGCGGTGCCGAAGGTGATGGATGCCGAAGCGGTGATCGCGCTGCAGGCCGCAGTACGCCAGGTGCATGTCAGCCCTGATGTGCTGGCCTGGATCACCCGCCTGGTTCGCGCCAGCCGCCCAGGCGAAGGCGCACCGGCAGCAATCAACCAATGGGTGAAATGGGGTGCCGGCCCACGCGCCGGGCAGTCGCTGGTGCTGGCGGCGAAGGCACGCGCACTGCTGCAGGGCCGCTTCGCCGCCACCCGCGAGGATGTGCAGGCACTGGCCGCACCGGTGATGCGCCATCGCCTGCTGCTGTCGTTCGCCGCCGAGGCCGAGCAGAAGCGTGCCGACGACGTGGTCGCCGCCCTGCTGCAGGCCGTGCCGTTCCCGGGTTGAGCCACGCGTGAACGCAGGTGCCCCGCTGACGTTGCCACCCGAACTGCGCGCGCGCCTGCGCCTGCTGCGGTTGCGGCCGCGCCTGGCCAGCGGTGCGAGCGGCATTGGCCAGCACGCCAGCCGCAGCCGTGGTGCCGGCCTGGAGTTCGCCCAGTACCGGGCCTACGAGCCGGGTGACGAACTGCGCCAGATCGACTGGAAGCTGTATGCACGCTCGGACCGCTTCTTCGTGCGCGAATCCGAACGCGAAAGCCCGATCACGGTCTGGCTGCTGCTCGATGCCACCGCCTCCGCCGGCCAGGCCGATCGCGCGGTACCGCAGCGCACGCGCCTGGATCATATGCGCGGCGTGGCCGCGTGCGTGGTGGAGCTGGCCCTGCAGCAGGGCGACCGTTTCGGCCTGCTGGCGATCAATGGCGATGGACTGCAGCTGGTGCCCGCAGCGAGCGGCGCACGCCAGCGTGATCGCGTGCATCTGCAACTGCATGCCCTGCAGGCACGCGGTGGCTGGCCTGCGGCCGATCGCCTGCGTCCCCTGTGGGAGCGCGTACGCCCGGGCGACCTGCTGCTGGCGATCGGTGATGGCTTCGACGAGGCCGGCATCGTACTGCTGGAACAACTGGCCAGCGCGCGCCGCGAAGTGGCCCTGCTGCAGATCCTGACTGCCGACGAGCGCGACTTCCCATTCGACGCCGGCCACCGCTTCCGCGACCCGGAGACCGGCGAGGAACTGCTGGGCGATGGCGCGGCGATCCGCAACGACTACCTGCAGCACTTCGCTGACGCACGAAACGCATTGCAGTCGCGCCTGCAGGCCAGCGGCATCGCCAGCGCCACCGGCTGGCTCGACCAGCCCCTGGACCAACCACTGCAGGCGCTGTTTGGCCGTGGGGGCGGTGCATGACCCTGCTGTTCCCATTGGGTCTGGCCGCGCTCGCTGCATGGCTGCTGCCGCTGCTGATCCACCTCGCCCGCCGCCATCCGTATACGCCGCTGGATTTTGCCGCGCTGCGCTGGCTGCGCGCGCAGATCCGGCCGCGCCAGCGCATCCGCTTCGATGACTGGCCGTTGCTGCTGGTGCGCCTGCTGTTGCTGGCCGCGCTGGCCTTGTTGCTGGCACGGCCTGCGTTGACCGGTCCCGCTCCGACCCCCAGTGCGTGGACGGTGGTGGCCCCAGGACTGGATGCCACGGCGCTGCGTGGCACGGCCAAGGATGGCAACTGGCATTGGCTGGCACCCGGCTTCCCGGCCATTGATCAGGCGCCCGCCGCAGCCAGCGCATCCCTGCCCAGCCTGCTGCGCGAACTGGACACGCAGCTGCCCGTTGGCACCGCATTGACCGTGCACGTTCCCGATCCCCTGCCCGGCCTGGATGGCGCCCGCCTGCAGCTGTCGCGTGAGGTGCAATGGCACACGCAGCCGATGCCGGTCACTGCGCAACCGCGTGCCGCAACGTCGCCGCGCCTGCGCGTGCACAGCGATGCTTCGGCCGCTGCCCAGCACTGGTTGAATGCACTGCAGCGCGCATGGGGCGTGCAGGCGCCGCTCGCTCCTCTGGTGGCGGATGCCCTGCCCGAACGCGGCGAGGTCGGCGTATGGAGCCGCAACGACGCACTGCCGGCGAACTGGCAGGCCTGGCTGCGCGACGGCGGCAGTGTGCTGATCGCCGCCAAGCCCGCCACGGAAGCCCAGGTCCTGCTGCGCAGCGCCGAAGGCGTGCCGCTGTTGTGGCAGCAACGTGTCGGCCTTGGCCGCCTGCTGTTACTACCGGGTGATTGGGATGCCGCCAGCAACACCGCGCTGCGCGATCCACAGCTGCCGCGTTCCCTGCTGCTGGCCCTGCAGCCGCCGCCGTCGCCACGCGTGGGCGATGCACAGGACCAGGCGCCGCGCCAGATTGCACTGCCCGCCGCAGCGTCGCCGGTGCGTGAGCCCACGGCGTGGCTTCTGCTGGCAATCGTGCTGTTGTTCGCACTGGAACGCTGGATGGCCAGCAGCGCGCGGCGCAGGGCGATCGCATGAAGACGCTGCAGCATGCCTGGCAACGTGCGCGTCGTCGCCGCGCCGCCATCACCCTGCTGCTGGGCCTGCCGTGGGCGCTGGCTGCGACGGCGCTCGCACTGCGGCTGTCCGGTTTCGATATCGCCTGCGTGGTCGCCACGGTCAGCCTGCTCGCCTGCGCGGCCTTCGCCACTGCAAGTGCCCGCCAGCTGGACCGCCAGTGGCTGCAGCGCCAACTCGATGGCAGCGGTACGAGCGAAGACAGCGCCGATCTGCTGTTCGCCGACGCCACCACGCTCAATCCGCTGCAGCAGCGCCAGCGTGTGCATGTGCTGGCCACGCTTGAACGCGCGATGCCGGAGCTGCGTCCGCGTTGGCCGCACCTGGCGGTGATGCTGTGCTGGATCGGTGGCTTGGCCGTTGCCCTGCTCGCGTTCGGCTGGCCGCGTTCGAACCCAGACCCGGCAGCCGTTCATTCCGCCACGACCGGCAGCACGGCGTCTGCAGGCCCGCTGCAACTGCAGTCCAGTCGCCTGCGCATCGACGCACCGGCTTACACCGGGCAAGCCACGCTGACGCAGAGCACGCTGGATGCAAAGGTCGCCGCCGACAGCCGGCTGTCGTGGTCGTTGCGCTTCGACCACGCACCGGCCAAGGCATGGCTGCAGTTCCACGATGGTCGACGGCTGCCGCTGAGCGAGCGCGATGGGCAGTGGCAGGCACAGGATGTGGCGCGCACGCCGGTGCTGTACCGCGTGGTGAGCGAACCGGCGCTGGCCGAAACCCGCCTGTACCGGCTGGATGTTGTGGCCGACCGCGCGCCCAGCGTGCGCGTGCTGGAGCCGGCCGCCAGCCTGGTGCTGGGCACGCCCGGGCAACGGCAATGGGCGCTGCGCTTCGAGGCCAGCGACGATTACGGTGTCGCGGCGCAGGCAACGCTGTCGATCACCACCACCCAGGGCAGCGGTGAGAACATCACCTTCGTGAAGCGCAGCGTCACGCTTGCCGGCAGCGGCGAAGCCACCGCGCGGCGTTTCGCCCATACCCTTGATCTTGCTGCGCTGGGCGCACAGCCCGGCAACGATGTCATCGCCCAGCTGGAAGTGCGCGACAACCATGCGCCCACGCCGCAGACCGGACGCAGCAGCAGCGTGATCCTGCGCCTGCCCAGCGCCGAAGTCGCACTCGGTGCAGAGCTGGAAGGCCGCATCAAGAAGACCCTGCCGGCCTACTTCCGCAGCCAGAGGCAGATCATCATTGATGCCGAAGCGCTGATCCGGCAGCGCCGCACTCTCGCCGCCGAGGACTTCGTGAAGCGCAGCGATGCGATCGGCGTCGACCAGCGCATCCTGCGCCTGCGCTACGGCCAGTTCCTGGGTGAGGAAAGCGAAGGTGCGCCGAAGCCACCGCCGACCAGCGACCTGCCCACCAGCGATACGCCCGCCGCAGACGACCACGATCACGACGACGATCACGACCATGGCGCCGAGGCCGGAGCGCACGATGAGCATGGCCACGATCACGGCGGCAAGGCGTCCAATGCCGATACGCCACCGGTGTTCGGCAGCGCCACCGACGTGCTCTCGGAATACGGACACACCCATGACCACGCCGAGGCGGCCACTCTGCTCGATCCGCAGACCCGTGCCACGCTGAAGGCGGCGCTTGACCAGATGTGGTCGGCCGAAGGCGAGCTGCGCCAAGGCCGCCCGGAGCAGGCGCTTCCGTTTGCCTACAAGGCATTGGGCTTCATCAAGCAGGTGCAGCAGGCCGAGCGCATCTATCTGGCCCGTGTCGGACCGGAGCTGCCACCGATCGATGAAGGCCGCCGCCTCGGCGGTGACCGTGCCGGGCTGGCCAGTCGTGAACTGCCGCTGGCCGCCCGCACCCCGCCCGATCCGGCCATCGTCGAAGCCTGGCAGCGTCTCGGCGACGACACCGGCGCGCCGGATCTGGACGCGCTCGCGACCTGGCAGCAGCGCAACGCGGCCTACCTGCCCGATGCACTCGATCTGGCTGCGGCCATCGAGCAGCTGCGCATCGAGCCCGACTGCAGCGACTGTCGCCAGCGCCTGCGCGCACAGTTGTGGCGGGCGCTGCAGCGTCCGCTGCCGCAGGCGATGCGGCGCAGTGCCGCCGATGCGATGGGCCAGCGCTACCTCGACGCGCTGGAGGCGCAGCCATGAACGCCTCCGCTGTGAACCTGTGGATTGCGCTGGCACTCGTCCTGATCGTGGTCATCGCCAGCGTGCGCCAGCTGCGTGGAAACACCGCGCACCCTGGCCGCCGGTGGATCGTGATCGCACTGCAGATCATCGTCGCCGCGCTGCTGTATTTCTGCCTGGTGCCGCCCACCCGCCAGCAACCCGCAGGCGGGCTGGTCGTGCTGGGAACCGATGCCGGCAAGGCCGGCGCGCTCCCGGCCAGCGAAGGCCCGCTGTTGCTTTTGCCCGAAGCTGCCGATGTTCCCGGCGCACAGCGCGTTCCCGACATGGCCACCGCGCTGCGCCAGCATCCGGCGTCCACACTGACACTGGTCGGTGCGGGCCTGGCCGCACGTGACCGTGATGCGCTGCTGCCACCGGATGTACGTTGGCAGGCCGCACCGGAGCCGCGCGGCTGGATCGCACTGCAACCACCGGCCGATGTCGCTCCCGGTGCTCGTTTTGACGTACAGGCACAGGCGCGTGGCGCGGCCAAAGCGAAAGCAGAGCTGCTTGACCCCGCCGACAGCGTGGTTGATCGCACGGACGTTGCCGAGGACGGGCGCGTGAAGCTCAGCGGCATCGCCCGCGCCGAGGGCCGCAGCGTGTTCCAGCTGCGCCTGCTCGATGCCGACGGCCATGTGGTGGACAGCGTACCGGTACCGCAGCAGACCCTGCCGGCCGCACCGCTGCGCCTGCTGGTGCGCGCCAGTGCGCCGGGTCCAGAGCTGAAGTACCTGCGGCGTTGGGCGGCCGATGCCGGCATCCGCGTGCAGGCGCAGGCCGATACCGGGGCGGGTGTCAGCGTGGGAGATGGCGCGGTCGCGCTGGATGCGGCGTCACTCGCGCGCAGCGATCTGCTGTTGCTGGACGAGCGCAGCCTGGCCGCATTGAGTGCCGGCCAGCTGGCTGCCGTGCGGCAGGCGTTGCGCGAGGGACTGGGCGTGCTGGTACGCAGTGCGGGCGCACCTTCGGCCAGCGCGCGCCAGCGCCTCCGCGATCTGGGCCTGCCGGTGCAGGGCGATGGAAGCAGCCGCACCCTCGAACTTCCCGGCGACGGCGACAGCGCGGTCCTCGCTGCACGGCGTGGCCCGCTCGCCGCGGGTACGCTGCCGACCGGCTACGGCGAAGAGGCTGACCGCAGCTCGCACAATGCTCCCCTGCCTGCGCTGGAAGCACTCGCGCTGCAGGCACCGGGCAGCACCGCCCTGCTGCAGGATGGCACGGGCAAGGCTGTCGGTGGCTGGCGCGCTGCCGGCAAGGGCCGCATCGGCCTGCTGCCGCTGACCGACAGCTGGCGCTGGGTACTGGCCGGGCGCGACGACCGCCACGGCGAACTGTGGAGCGGCGTGGTGGCCACGCTGGCACGTGCACAGGGCAGCGCTGATGCGCTGTGGTCACCGCAACCGATCGGCTGGGCAGGCGAACGACAGACGCTGTGCGGTGTGCAGGCGCCGCTGCAGGTCTTCAACAGGCGTGGCGACGATGTACCCCTGATCGTCGATGGCGCGACGTCGGCGCTGCGCTGCGCTGGCTGGTGGCCCCGCGAACCGGGCTGGCAGCGCCTGCAGCACGGCGACATCGTTGTCTGGCGCTATGTGTTCGATCCGAAGGATGCACCGACGCTGCATCGGCAGGCGATGATCGATGCGACCACGCGTGCACTGGCTGCCAGCACGCCGGCAGACGCGTCAGTGATGCAACCCGTGGCAGGCCCACGCTGGCCGTGGTGGCTGGCGTTCGTGTTGTGCGCATCGCTGCTGTGGTGGCTGGAACGGCGACGCTGAGCCCATCGATTGGATCGCGGACAGCATCCACGCATGGCGTGGATCTACTGGCCGGTTGCCCTGGTAGATGCCAACCTTGGTTGGCGCCTTTCCGCGAGGTCAACGCGTGCCCGCGCGCCGGTACACGCCGTTGAAGCGCACGTTCATGCCACCGCATTCGCTGTTGTCGGCCACGATCAGCACCTCCCCCAGCGAATGCACGCGCACCTTGCAGGTGTCCTCTGCAAACTCGACATCGGCACCACGCGGCGCCGCGCGCGCTTCCACCTGGCCCATGTTCGGCCCGTAGGGACGCTGCTCCGGCGTGGGGTTGGCGGAGGGCCAGTAGGCGTCACCCTCCACATGCAACTGCCCGCCCTGCACGGTGATGCGCAGGCCGTTGTCGCCGTCCTTCCAGTGGCCCGCCCAATCCTGCAGCGACTGCACGACCACCGGCAACGCCTGCAGCTTGCTGCGGTCCACCCAGCCAGCACTGCCACCCACCTTGTTCGGGAAGAACGCGCAGCGGTAGCGGCCAAGATCACGCCCGGTCACCACGGTATCGCCATTGACCACATAGCTGCGCTGTCGGCAGGCCGGTTCGCCCTTCGCCGGGCAGCCGTCCATGTCGCCAAGCAGGTACAGACGGGGCGCATCGACCACCCGCGCCAGAGCGAACCGGCTCTGTTCAGAGGGAAACGCGCCATTGCGGCAGGCGCCATCATCGGCGATGCCATCGGCGAAGGCGGACGCCGGCAGCAATGCGGCCAGCAGGCAGATCGAACGCAGGAACATGGCAGCACTAGCGGTGGGGAGCCGGCAGGATATACCGGCCTACTTCACCGGCGGTGCATCGCCGGCATCCTGCTCCTGGGAGAACCGCAGCGCACGCTGCTGCTGTTCGGCACTGAGCTCCGGCGGTGGCCGCGCCACGGCGGCCTGGATCTGCGCCGGTCCGCCGGTGAGTTTGTTGATCCCCTTGGCCGCCGCCATCACACCCTTGACCACGCCCATCATGATGTAGCCACCGCCCATGCTGACCTGCTCCGGCGACGGCGGTTCGCTCCAGTCGCGACTGAAGCGGTTGTCGCCGAACTTCACCGGGTTCTTGAAACGGTACAGATCCAGCGGCTCGTCTTCGGGCTTGAGCGCACGCACTTCGCCAAGGGTGGTGACGTTGTCCTGCGGCAGGGTGGTGGAGATCGGCGCGGTGGTTGCCGCCGGCGCATCTGCAGGAGGTTCGGGCGCTGGGTTGGGCACCGCTACCGGCGTGGCCTGCTGCGCCTGCGCGATACCGGCCAGCAGCATGCTGGCCAGGACGGCTCCCTGCGTTCCACGTCGTGCCACAGCCATCCACCCTGTTGGTTGCGTCCAGCACCCAAGGATACGGATGCCGGCTTCAGATTTCGTTGCTGCACTGGCAGCTGTTCAGCCAGGGGAGATGCGGCGACGCCACGGGACGCGAGCACTGAACGGTTCATGCCCTTGGTGTGCGGTGTCTCACATCCTGAGACGTGAGTGTGGTGCCATGTGACCCCTCGCAATCCGTCCCGGCTCCACTTTCCATGGCTTACGAACTCGCCAAGCGCACCGCCGATGCCGAGCAGAAGCTCGCCACCCGCGATGGCCTGCCCGCCCGCGACGGCGCACTGCTCAGCGCGCGCCTGCAGCGCCGCTACCAGGACCGCATCACCGGCAGCTTTGCCATTCCCGGCCGCGAAGGCCGCTATGCGCCCATTCCCGATTCGGTTCCGCCGGCCCTGGCTGCCGCCCTGAAGGCGCGTGGCATCGAACAGCTCTACAGCCACCAGGCCGAGGCCTGGAACGCCAGCCAGCGCGGCGAGCACGTGGCCATCGTCACCCCCACCGCCAGCGGCAAGTCGCTGTGCTACACCCTGCCGGTGGTCAGCGCGGCGATGCAGGACAAGGCCAAGGCGCTGTACCTGTTCCCGACCAAGGCACTGGCCCAGGACCAGGTGGCCGAGCTGCTGGAACTCAACCGCGCCGGCGATCTGGGCGTAAAGGCCTTCACCTTCGATGGCGACACTCCCGGCGACGCGCGCCAGGCCATCCGCCTGCACGGCGACATCGTGGTGTCCAACCCGGACATGCTGCACCAGGCGATCCTGCCGCATCACACCAAGTGGGCGCAGTTCTTCGAGAACCTGCGCTACATCGTCATCGACGAAGTGCACACCTATCGTGGCGTGTTCGGCAGCCACGTCACCAACGTGCTGCGCCGGCTCAAGCGCATCTGCGCGTTCTACGGCGTGCAACCGCAGTTCATCCTGTGCTCGGCCACCATCGGCAACCCGCAGGCCCATGCCGAAGCGCTGATCGAGGCACCGGTCACCGCCATCACCGAGTCCGGCGCGCCCAGCGGGCCCAAGCAGGTGCTGCTGTGGAACCCGCCGGTGATCAACCCGGACCTGGGCCTGCGTGCCTCGGCGCGCTCGCAGAGCAACCGCATCGCGCGCATCGCGATCAAGTCCGGGCTGAAGACCCTGGTGTTCGCGCAGACCCGGTTGATGGTCGAGGTGCTGACCAAGTACCTGAAGGACATCTTCGACCACGACCCGCGCAAGCCGCCACGCATCCGCGCCTACCGCGGTGGCTACCTGCCCACCGAACGCCGCGAGACCGAGCGTGCGATGCGCGCGGGCAACATCGACGGCATCGTCAGCACCTCGGCGCTGGAGCTGGGCGTGGATATCGGCAGCCTGGACGTGGTCATCCTCAACGGCTACCCCGGCAGCGTGGCCGCCACCTGGCAGCGCTTCGGCCGTGCCGGCCGCCGTCAGCAGCCGGCGCTGGGGGTGATGGTGGCCAGTTCGCAGCCGCTGGACCAGTACGTGGTGCGGCATCCGGACTTCTTCGCCGAGGCCTCGCCCGAACACGCGCGTATTGCGCCGGACCAGCCGTTGATCCTGTTCGACCACATCCGCTGCGCGGCGTTCGAGCTGCCGTTCCGGGTCGGCGATGGCTTCGGCCCGATCGACCCGGAAGTGTTCCTGGAAGCGCTGGCAGAGACAGAAGTGATCCACCGCGAGGGCGAACGCTGGGAATGGATCGCCGACAGTTACCCGGCCAACGCGGTCAGCCTGCGTGCGGTGGCCGATGGCAACTTCGTGGTGGTCGATCGCAGCGATGGCCGCCAGCAGATCATCGCCGAGGTCGACTATTCCGCTGCCGCACTCACCCTGTATGAAGGTGCCATCCACATGGTGCAGTCCACGCCCTACCAGGTGGAGACGCTCGACTGGGACGGCCGCAAGGCCTATGTCACACGCACGCATGTGGATTACTACACCGACAGCATCGACTTCACCAAGCTCAAGGTGCTGGACCGCTTCGACGGCGGCGTGGCCGGCCGGGGGGATTCGCATCATGGCGAAGTGCACGTGGTGCGCCGCGTGGCCGGCTACAAGAAGATCCGCTACTACACCCACGAGAACATCGGCTACGGCCCGGTGAACCTGCCCGACCAGGAACTGCACACCACTGCGGTGTGGTGGCAACTGCCGCAGGCGCTGCTGCTGCGCGCGTTCGCCAGCAAGCAGGATGCGCTGGATGGCTTCCTCGGCGCCGCGTATGCGCTGCACATCGTCGCCACCGTAGCGGTGATGGCCGATGCGCGTGACCTGCAGAAGTCGGTCGGCAACGGCGATGGTTCCTGGTTCGCGATTGCCGACCAGAGCGGCCGCGGCCAGCTGCGCGGCAGCGAGGGTGATCCCGGTGTGGTGGAGCTGCTGCAGGAGTTCGTGCCCACCGTGTATCTGTACGACAACTTCCCCGGCGGCGTCGGCCTGAGCGAACCGCTGTGGCAGCGCCAGGCCGAGCTGGTGCAGCGCGCGCGCGAACTGGTGCAGCGCTGCGACTGCAAGGCCGGCTGCCCGGCCTGCGTGGGCCCGGTGCTGGCCGCGCAGGAAGAGGATGACACCTCGCCGCGCGCGCTGGCGCTGCGTGTGCTGGACCTGTTCGATGCCGAGGCCTGCCAGCACGTCCCCGACGTGGTGGTGACCACGCGCGATCCGATGGAGCTGCTGGCACCGTGAGCCTGAGCCTGGACAAGCTGCGCCTGCTGCGGAAGCAGGCCGGTGACCCGAAGGCAGTCACGCCGGCTGCGCCCGAGCCGCCGCCCGCAGCACCTGCGGCACCGGTTGCCGCCAACGATGCGCGGCAACCACCGGCCGAGCGTTCGGTGTTCGCCTGGGTCGAGCAGGAGATCCGCCACAAGCCGACCGGCGCTGCCGCGCCCGTGACGGCACCCGCACCGCTGCGTCGGCCGGAAGTGGGCAGCCTGCATCGCCTGCTCGGCCTGCGTTCGCGGGGTGGAGCCGCGCCGGCACGCGCCAGCGCGCAGGATCGCCAGCTGCCCGGCGAGGAAATCGCACCGGGCCTGTTCCTGATCCAGTCGCTGCAGCCACAGCCGATTCCGTCGCAGCCGCTGTCGCTGGATTTCGCCCGCCGCGAAGGCGAACACGTATCCCCGCTCGACCTGCTGTTCTTCGATACCGAAACCACCGGCCTGGCCGGCGGCACCGGCACCCGCGCCTTCATGATCGGGGCCGCCGACTGGCATGTGTGCCCGCAACGCGGCGAAGGCCTGCGCATCCGCCAGCTGCTGATGGCGACGATGGCCGCCGAGGACGCGATGCTGGCCACCTTCGCCCGCTGGCTGCAGCCGTCCACCGTGTTCTGCAGCTACAACGGCCGCAGCTACGATGCGCCGCTGCTGAAGGCGCGCTACCGGCTGGCCCGCCAGCGCTGCCCGATCAGCGCGTTGGATCACGTCGACCTGCTCTATCCGACCCGCCGCCGCTATCGCGGCACGTGGGAGAACTGCAAGCTGTCCACCATCGAACGCCAGCTGCTGCGCGTGGTGCGCGAGGACGACCTGCCCGGTTCTGAAGCGCCGGGCGCATGGCTGCGCTTCCTGCGCGGCGGCGACGCGGTGAACCTGCGCCGGGTGGCCGACCACAACCACCAGGACGTGGTGACCCTGGCCCTGCTGCTGCAGCGGCTGGTACGGGAAGAACAACGTGAGCGCGAAACCCTGGCGCTGGTCGGGCAGTAGGCGTTGACGCAGCCTGACGGTGGCAGCGGTGACACTGCCGCCACCATCCACGCCTGGAGCCCGACGATGCGCCTCAACCCTCTGGTCCTGCTCGCCATCCTGCCCTTGGCCGCCTGCAGTCACGCCGGCAGCAGCACCACCCACGATCCCGCGCCGGCACCCGTGGCCGATGCTGCGCACGAATGCAGGCCGGAGGCGCTGGAGGCCTTCACCGGCAAGACCGCCGACGAAGCCACGATCAAGAAACTGGTGGCTGACAGCGGCGCGCGCGGTGCACGGGTAGTCAAACCCGGCATGGCGGTGACCATGGACTTCCGCCAGGACCGCGTGACCGTGCAGGTGGATGCGCAGAACCGCATCGAGCGCGCCAGCTGCGGATGATCGCCTCAGGGTAGTGCCGGCCGCTGGCCGGCACCCCACATTGCCGGCCAGCGGCCGGCACTACCGCTCAGAGGCGCTCGGCCTTGCCGCTGGCCAGTGCGCGCGCGATCACCTGCTGTGCCTGCTGCGATGCCTGCGCATGCACGCGTGCCTGACGCTCTCCCAACGCGGCCTGTTGGCTGCCCAGTGCCGCCTGTCGGCTGGCCAGTTCAGACTGCTGGCTGGCCAGGCGCTGCATGTCACGGGTGCGGCCGGATTGCGCGGCCTCGCTGCGGGCTTCCTGCATTGCACGACGTGCCTCAGCGGCGGCCTCGCGTGCAGCCTCACGTGCAACGGCCATATCGCTGGTCGCACCACGCGCCGCCTTCGCTGCTTCTGCCGCGGCCTCACGGTTGATGTCGTGGGCGGCCATCGCGCTGCGCGCTACCTCAGCGGCGGCCAGCGCAAGGCGGCGTGACTCCTCGCCCTGCAGGCGGCCCATCTCACCCATCTGCCTGCCGAGTTCGCCCTGCTCGCGACCCAGCGCACTCTGCTGGCGGCCCAGTTCGCTCTGCTGGCGACCGAGGTCTACGGCGCCGCTGTAGGCGCGCTGCAGGGTCTGGATCAGCATCGGGTCGCGCACCACATAGCGCTTGTCGCCCTGGCGGAACCACAGCGCCGGCCCCTTGCCGAGCTGCCTGCGGGCCACCGTTACATCGTCGATGCCGCCATTGGCGAAGGTCGAATCACCATCGACCAGCACGTAGGCCTGCAACGGCGACTTGCCGAGATCCAGGCGCCCGTAGGTGGTGATGGAGGTGGTGTGGGAAGTCGAATGCTCACTGTGCATGTCGGTATCCACATCGACATCCACGTCGACCGCCACATCGGCATCGTCCGGGCCTGACAGCGCCTCGACATCGGCCGGCTCGGCAGGCGGCGCGGGCGCCACCGGCACGGCCGGAACGCGCGCGGCCGAAGGCGCTGCGGGCGGCGCGTTCGGAGCCTTCGGCGGCGGCGGCACCACGGCCTTCGGTGCGGCCGGCGGCGCGGGCGGTGCCGGTGGCACTGGCGCAGCGACCAGCCGCATCGGTGCCACGCCCACCAGCACCACGACGGCGGTCAGTGCCATCGCCAGAATGCGCGGGCAGGCCCGGCGCGGCTGCAGCGAGAGCAGGCGACGCTTGAGGCTGGTGGTGTTCGGCGCGGCGCTGGCCACGCCCAGGTGTGGCTGCGGTGCCACGCCAAGCTGCAACAGCAGGCGACCGTAGGCCTGACGGCTCGCGCCATGCTGGCCAACCACGGCCGCATCCACCGCTTCTTCGCGGGCCTGTGCGTATTCGCGCACCGACAGGCGCAGCAGCGGGTGGAAGAAGAACAGGTGCTGGGCCAGTGCGGGCAGCAGGCCCCACTGCAGGTCACGCCGCTGCAGGTGTTGCAGTTCATGCGTCAGTGCCAGGTCCAGCGCATCACCCTGCAGGGCGTTGTCGCCGGCCGGCAGCAGCAGCACCGGGCGGAACGGCCCGACCAGCTGCGGTGCGTCCACCTGCGTGCTCATCCACAACCGCGGCGCAGGACGCACGCCGTGCGCATCGGAGGCCAGTTGCAGGGCCTGCACCAGCGCTTCGTCCTCGCAGGGATAGGCGGCGGCCAGCAGCGCGCGGCAGCGGCGCCATTCACCAAAGGTGCGCAGGGCCATCAGCAGCACACCGGATGCCCACAGCGCAGCCAGTGCAACGGCCCACCACGCAACTGCCGGCACGTCCGCTGCAGGCACCGGCATCGCCGCCAGCAGCTGCGCCGAGGCTTCCGGCGCCAGCGGGTAGACCAGATCTGCGGCAACGTCAGTGGCGGTCATCGCCACCGCCTGCGGTGCCGGCAGCCAGGCCAGCTGCAACGGCTGGCTCCAGAACAGGCCGAGCACGGCCTGCAGCGATACCAGCCACCACAGGCGGCAGCGGGTGGCCGCCGACAGCGACGGCAGTGCGCGGCACACGCCGTACACCAGGGCCACCAGCAGCACGGTCTGCAGGCTGGTCCAGCCCAGCCGTTCCAACAACGGGATCAGCATCGTGGTGTCCATGGCTCAGCCCTCGTGGCGGCGCGATTGGAGTTCGGCGACCAGCGCTTCCAGCTCGGCCAGCTCGTTGTCGCTGACCTGCTGGCGCTGCGACAGGTAGGCCACGAACGGCGACACCGAGCCCTGCAGGGTGTTGTCGACGAACTGGGCCACTGCACCCTGCAGCACGCTTTCCGGGCCACGCGTGGCCTGGTAGCGGTAGACGCCGTCCTGCTGCTGGCGACGAAGATACCCCTTCGCCCGCAGCCGCTCCATCATCGTCAGCACGGTGGACCGGGCCAGGCCACGGGCCTCGCCGTAGCCACTGGCGACCTCACCGACGCTGGCCGGCGCATGTTCATCGATGTACTGCAGCAGGGCCAGCTCCTGGTCCCCGATCGTCTTGCCACGCATGACACCACTCCCTTGACTACACGTGTCGCCACTTTCTGCGTGACGACAACTGTAGTCAACCCCCCGGAAGTCATGGGCCGACGAACGGTAGGGGGACGCCGCCCGGCTCAGTACTCCACCCGATACCCGATCGAGAAGGTGCGCCCTGCCGCGGGCAGGCTGGACATCTTCCCGTAGGTCGCCTCGGCCTGCTGGCCATAGACCGTGCGGTAGTCACGATCGGCCAGGTTGTAGATGCCGACACTGAAGCGGCCGCCTGCCAGCGGCAGCTCGCCGATCAGGTCGAACACCGCATAGCCGTGGATCTTCGCCGCCGGGGTAGCGCGGATGCTGGGACTGATCGCTGCGAGTGGCGCATCGCGCCAGGCACGATCGGTGCCGCCCACCACTTGTCCCTGCAAGCGCAGCAGGCTGTCATTGGCGAAGCGCCACTGCCCATGCACACCCGCCTTCAAGGGTGAAACGCGGAACGCATTGAGCTCACGCCAACGTCCGGCAGCATCGCGGTACTGGCCCCGGGTGCTGGCAAGGCTTGCGCCCAGCTCCAGCTGCGCCGTCGGTGTGTAGCGCAGGTTGGCCTCCACGCCCCACACGCGCTCATCGGTGTCGGCCACCGACACGCTGTAGTCGCGGTTGAACTGCACGGTCTTGTCCGAGCGGTTGTAGAACGCGGTCACCGCGCTCTGCAGCGATGCATCGCTGCGGCGCCAGCCCAGCTCATAGCTGTCGACCTTGATCGGGCCGACGTTGCGGCTGTCGATGACGAAGCTTGCCGGTACATCGCGCAGCATGCGCTGGGTGTCGGGCAGGCTGAAACCCTGCGAGACGTTGGCGAACAGCTGTTGCGATGCATCCAGCCGGTACACCACGCCCGCATTGAACAGGGTCTGCGAGTGGCGCACGCGGCCGCCCCGCAGCAGGTGCGGCTGATACCCGGCAACGGCATCGGCGGTGATCGCTTCGGTGTACGGAAGCGAGTCTTCTACGCGGTTGCGCAGGATCTGGTGGCGCACGCCGGCCTGCACGCTGAAGCGCTCACTCAGCGAATGGTCGGCCTGCAGGAACAGGCCGGTGGTATCCACGCGCACGTCCGGCCCCATCGCGTACTGCGCGGTGGGCTGGTAATCGAGACCGTTGCTGGCGATGAAGCGGTTGATGTCATACATCTGCCCGCGCTGACTGTCCTGCTCGCGCTCGTGGTCCACGCCGTACGACAGCTGCAGGCTGCTGCCCGCCACGTCGAAACCCTTGTGCAGCGCTGTGCGCAGCCCCCACACATCGATATCGGTATTGGACTGCATCGCCACATAGGCGAAGCCACCGCGCAGTGCCGGGTGCACCAGCGTCGACACCGACGGGAACCAGCGTCCCTGCTCGTTGCGGTAATAGGCTTCCACGCTCAGTTCCTGCCCGCCCAGTACATCGCGGTTGCGGTACTGCGCATTCACTCCCTGGTGCCGGGTACGTGGCTGCGCCTCCAGCTGCAGGCCGGGCAGCGCCTGGTGGCTGGGCGTGAATGCAGGGTTGAACAGCGCAGCCAGGCGCGGGCCATAGTCGGGGCCATGATCACTGTCCTGCTCATCGTCGAACCAGCGCACGCCCACGCTCAACTGCTGGCTGTCCGTCGGGGTCCAGTCGAAGCGCGCATTGAGTTCGCGGGTCTCGGTGTCCTGCCGATCAGTCTGCGCGATCTCCGGGCCGATACGGCGGCCATGCGCATCCAGCGATGCGCCCTGCCGGCCATAGGCGAAGCCGAACGCGCCACTGAACTGATCGCCGCGCACGGTCATGGTCTGCGCGGCGTTCCAGGCCAGCGTGTCACTGGACAGATGCGAGGGACTGCGCAGGCCGAACTGGCTGGCCAGCTGCACCGGCTGCTCACCGGGCTGAAGGGTGATGATGTTGATGATGCCGCCACTGGCACCGGCGCCATACAGCGCGGTGGCACCGGAGATCACCTCGATGCGCTCGATCATGGTTGGCGAAATGCTGTTGAGCTGGCGCGATCCATCGCGCGCGCCGGTCAGTGGTACGCCATCGATCATCACCTGCACGCTGCGGCCACGCATGGTCATGCCGTAGTTGCTGGTGGTTCCGCTGGCCGGCGCCAGCGACGGCACCAGCTGGCCGAGGATGTCGGCGGCGCTGCGCCCGGCGGTGATCTGCTGGGCAATCTGCTCGCGCTCGATGGCATACACGGTGCCGGCGATCTCGGCCACGCTGCGTGCACCTCGCACGGCGGTGACACTCACCGCATCCAGTTGCCGGGTGCCGGACGTAGCGGACGCATTCTGCGCCGCCAGCTGGCCACTGATGGCCATCGCCAGCATCGCCAGCGGAAGGGTTGCTGCGGTATGCCGCATGGTGTCCTCGTTGCGTATCAGGGGGAGTTCGTGGGTGCTGCGAAGCGGCGCATCAGCGGCCGGCACAGCAGCAACCCGAGCGCCGAAACTGCCGCCAGCGCGATGTAGTAGATGGGGTAGCCCAGGCCCTTGGCGAGGAAGCCGGACAATGCACCGCCGATGAAATTGACCAGCAGCTCGAAGCACACCAGCAAGGTGAAGTCAGTGCCGGCCTGGGCACGCGAACTGACCCGCATGAACAGGGCATACAGGCTGGTCATCGCCACATAGCGCAGCGCCAGCAGTGCGATCACCAGCGCGCCCAGGCCCCACCGTGACGATGCCATCGCACCGCTGTAAAGCATCAATGCCAGCAGTACATACAACACGGTGCGCCACCAGCCAGCGTGCATCAGCAATTGCTCGGCCCGGCGCTGCTTGAGCAGCCAGGCGGCGGCCACCGCAGCCAGCATGCCGGTACCGGCGCCGCCCACCGAGATCAGCAACCCGATCTCGGTCAGGCTGAACTGCTGGTCGACCAGCAGCGGGTTGATCATCGCCATGGCCGGCGCTTCCACCAGCCGGTACAGCACGATCAGCAGCAGCGCCCAGCGCAGTTCGCGGCGACGCAGCGCACGCAGGATGCTCGGCCGCGGCGCGTCGGGCCTGGCCGGCGTTTCGTTGATCTGCTGCACTGCCAGCAGGGTCAGTGCGCTCATTGCCGCCAGGCTCAGCAGGGCCACGCTCCAGCCGCGGGTTTCATACAGCCACAGCACGCCGGCGCCACCGATCATGCTGCCCAGGGCCACGCCCACGCTCTGCGCCATGCTGCCCAGCCGGTGCTCGGCCGGCGCCAGCGCCTCCACGGTATAGCCGTCGATGGCGATGTCCTGGGTGGCGGCAATGGTCGAGATCCACATGCCGACCAGCACGAACACGACCAGGCCATGATCCAGGCCGGTGAACGCCAGCACCAGGATCCCGGCCAGCAGCAACAGCTGGGTCAGCCACAGCCAGCTGCGGCGGCGACCGAGGGCCGGCAGATGCCAGCGGTCGACCAGTGGTGCCCACAGGAACTTCAGCGCCCACGGCAGGTAAAGCAGCGACAACATGCCGATCCAGCGCAGATCCACGCCCTGGCTGCGCAGGATGGCCGGTACCGCCACGCTGTAGAAATACAGGGGCAAGGCATGCGCCATGTACAGCGCGACGATCACCCCAAGGCCGAACGGCGAAGCGGCGGCGCGCTCAGTGCGCATCAGCCTGCTCCAGGTGCTCGCCAATCCAGCGCATGCCCGCGCCGGCATCGGCGGTGACGAAGTACGGCACGGCCCACGCCGCATGCAGCGCCGGAGTGTCCAGCCGTTGCTGCTCGGCGGCATCGCTGGCGATGCGCACCAGGCCCCGGCAGTACTGCCGGAAGGCGGCCTTGTACTGCTTGTACCAGACCGCCTGCAGGGCACGGTAATCGTCGCAGAAGGTGGCACCGGGCGCGGTGCTGGCAACGAAGTAGAAGGGGCGGTGGGCATCGATCAGCGCCTGCACGCGGTCCAGCCAGTACCGGATCTGGTGCGCATCCACCGCGCCATGGAAGACGGCACGCAGCACCACCGCCTCGTTGATCACCAGACCCATCGCCATCGACCTTCTTGCTGAACAGGGGAAAGGGGCAGCGAACCCCCGCAAATGAGAATAATTTGCAATACCATTGAAAGTTTAGGCGCGACGAAAGAAAATTTAGGCACGACAGCATTCGCGGGTGCCTTGCATGCAGGTCTATTCCTGCGCCGAACTGATGAGCGCCGCCCACGCGCTGGGCGGCCGGGTCGACTTTGAATCGGGCCTCCCCGATGCGCTGCCGGTGCTGGCCGGCTGGCAGCAGGTGCAGTCGATGGACAGCGGCCTGGTGCTCTACCTCAGCCGCAGCCAGGACATGGTCGGCGGCCGCAGCCAGAACTGCCTGCCTGCGGGTCTCACCGCCAGCTTCCTGCTGCAGGGGCAGGCCGAAGTGGTCATCGCCAACCAGCGCCTGCAGATGGACAGCCGCCGGACCGGGAGCCCGGCGATGCTGGTCCACCTTCGTGAGGAGGAAGCGTTCCAGCGCCATTGGCAGGCGGGTCGTGAGGAAACCAAGGTCAGCCTGCACCTCGGCCAGGACTGGTTGTCGCGCCAGCTCGATGGTATTGCATCGGCCGGACTCACCCGCCTGCTACTGAGCCACGCACGCAACCAGGCGTGGCAACCGCCTGCGCCACTGCTGCGGCGGGCCGCAGCGTTGTTCGGGGCGGAAACGGCGGAGCCGCCTCTGCTGGCCAACCTGCAACGCGAGAGCTTTGCGCTGGAAGTCGCGGCCAGCGTGGTTCGATCCGTGATCGCCGAACGCGAGGCGCCTGCCCCCAGCGCACATCTGCGGCGTTGCGTGGACCAGTTACAACAGTGGCTGCAGAGCGGCGAAGCCGATGGCCTGACCATCAACCAGATGGCGCGCAGGCTGGGTACCAACGCCGTCGACCTGCAAAGCGCCTTCCAGCAGCTGCACGGCAGCAGCATCGCCGCCTGGCTGCGTGCACTGCGCCTGCAACGGGCGCACGATGCCCTGCTGCAACGACGGGTGTCAGTGGACGTGGCGGCCAGCGTGGCCGGGTACGCCCATACCAGCAGCTTCAGTGCCGCGTTCAAGCGGCAGTTCGGAAGGTCTCCTTCCCGGATCCGCTAGCCGCAGCAGGCACGCCCCGCGCGCACAACCAGTACCTGCCACGCAGCGCAGGTACTGCTTAAACCTTTTACGCACCCGCTGCATCCGATCCTCGACGCCCCGCCGGAATCCCGCATGTTCCGCCCAACGCTTCGAGTCATGCTCATGCTCATCACTGCCCTGCCCTTCGCCGCCATCTCCGCCAGCCAGGACCAGGCCAACGACCAGACCCGCCGCCTGATCCGCCAGATCATGCTGGAGCAGCGCATTCCCGGGCTGCAGGTCGCGGTGATCAAAGACGGGCAGATCGTGTTGTCCGAGGCCTACGGCCTGGCCAATGTCGAGAACGGTGTGCTTGCCTCGCGCGACACCCGCTTTCCGCTCAATTCGGCCACCAAGGCGTTCACCGGCGTGGCTGCCGCGCAGCTGGCCCAGCAGGGGCAGCTGGATCTGGACGCGCCGGCCTCGCGTTACCTGGATGATCTTCCACCAGCGTGGAGAGACGTACGCGTACGCCAGTTGCTTGCGCATACCTCAGGCCTTCCGGACATCCTTGATGCGAACGGGCTGTTGGGTGGTGGCTCCGAAGCGCAGGCGTGGACAGCCGTCACTGCGCGGCCGGTCGAAGCCGCACCCGGGCAGCGCTTCGCCTACAACCAGACCAACTACGTACTGCTGGCACGGATCATCGCGCAGCAATCCGGCATGCCCTACGAACGTTTCCTCGCCACCGGCCAGTTCAGCAGCGCGCGCATGGCCCGCACCACCTTCGGCGACAGCTACGACCTGATTCCGGATGCGGCGACGATGTACAGCCTGGCCCCGCGTGCCACCGACGCAGCCGATGCACCGGCGCGCCTGTCGCACTGGTTCTACGACATTCCGCCTTCACTGTGGGCCGGTGGTGGCATCCTCACCACCGCCGATGACACCGCGCGCTGGCTGGTCGCGTTGACCGACGGGCGCCTGCTTCAGGATGCAGCTCGGAAGAGGATGTGGACCGCAGAGCGCCTCACCGATGGCCGTGCCGGCCCATGGGCGGGCGGCTGGCCGGTGCTGCGCGCATCGCCCGACCTGCAGGTGGCCGGCATCGGTGGCGCGCGATCGGCCTTCATCGTCTACCCCGACCGCGGCGTGGCGGTGGTGGCGCTGACCAATCTGGTCGGTGCCAATCCACAGCAGTTCATTCCGCGCATTGCCGATCTCTATGCGCCTGCGGTGACCGTGCCCTGAGGCTGCCGGCCAGCGGCCGGCACTACCGGAGCATCGGCCGCGCCGACGGCCATTTCCGGCAGAATCGGTGCGTCAGCCGTGCGGCCCGCCCATCACCGGCAGGATCACCCCGCTGATGTAGCTGGCACAGACCGGCGAGGCCAGGAATACATAGGCCGGCGACAGTTCTTCAGGCTGTGCGGGCCGCCCCATGTCGCTGTCCTTGCCGAACTCCGCCACGTCCTCCGCCGGCTTGTCGGCCGGGTTCAGCGGCGTCCACACCGGTCCCGGCGCCACGCAGTTGACCCGGATGCCACGTGGTAGCAATTGGCTCGCCAGCGATTTGGTGAACGCATGGATCGCGCCCTTGGTGGCCGAGTAATCGATCAGCGCCTTGCTGCCGAAGATTCCCGTTTCCGATCCTGTGTTGATGATGCTGGCACCCTCGCCCAGATGCGGCAGTACCGCGCGCGCCATCTGTATGTAACCGCCGATGTTGGTCTGCAGGGTTTCCTGCAGATGCGCGTCTTCCAGGTCTTCCAGCCGCGCGCAATGCAGCTGGAACGCGGCATTGTTGACCAGGATGTCGATGCCGCCGAACGCCTTGGCCACCTGCTTGACCGCCTTGTTGCAGAAGCGCGGATCGCGCACGTCGCCGGCGATCACCACGCAGCGGCCGCCTTCGCGCTCCACGTGCTGGCGGGTGATGTCCGCGTCCTCAGCCTCGTCCAGGTGCAGTACCGCCACATCGGCGCCTTCGCGTGCGAACAGCACCGCCACTGCACGGCCAATGCCGGAATCGCCACCGGTGACGATCGCACGCATGCCCTGCAGCTTGCCGCTGCCGGTGTAATCCGGTGCAAGGAAACGCGGCGCCAGCTCCAGTTCGTGTTCATGCCCGGGCTTGGCCAGCTGCTGCGCCGGCATCGCCTCCGGTTGCCGGCGCGCCCCGGCCTGGGTCGCGGTCTTCTTCGTTGCTTTTTTTGCCGCGCGCACGTCCTTGGCCTTCTCCTGGTCCTGCAGGCGCCGCTGCCGGGCCGCGACGCGCGCTGCGCGTGGATCGCTGGCGGCCGCCTTACGGGTGGCGGTCTTCACCACGCGCGGGCGATCGGGGGCGGCGACAGTCTTGCTTGCGGCGCTGCCTTTGCGCACCTTGGGCGAGGCTTTGCGGCGGACGGGGGCTTTCTTGGTGGTGGCCATGCAGGTCTCCTCGGGAGGGAAAGGGGCTGCCGGCCAGCGGCCGGCACTACCGGGGGCGGCCCTTGCCGCTCCTGCAGTGTCTCCACCCACGCTGTTGGCGGCGGTGAGCGCGCCGTGTCCACGATGTGCACGGCATTCATTCCGCCACCACGTGCGCCGTCGCACCCTGCACGCAATCACACAAGGAACGCCTCCATGAAACACGCCATCGCCACCGCCGCCGTCTGCTTTGCCCTCGCCGCCTGCAGCAGCACACCGGTGGCCCAGGTACAGCCGATCGACGGTGTGATTTCCGGCCAGTGCCACAGCGACAGGGTGCGCGGCGCACTTGGCCTGGCCGCGTCGGACGCCACCGTCGCACGCGCACGGGTGGACAGCGACAGCCTGCACGTACGGGTACTGCGCCACGACGGCCCGCGGGTGCCGCCGGCCAGCGAAGGCGGCGACCGCCTGACCATCGAAAAGGGACGCACCAACAACATCACCGCGATCTACTGCGGCTGAGCCGGCGCGCCCTGCGCAGCACGCGCAGGGTCGCCTGTTCCCACTGGCGCGGCCCACGCAGGCCGGCCAGCGTGGCCAGTTCGCCGCGCTCCCAGCCGGCGAACACGCACGGGTCGATGTAGGCCTTGCGGCACACCGCCGGGGTATTGCCCAACAGCGACGCCACTTCGCACACCACCGCGCGCTGCGCCTGCACCAGCGCGCGCTGGCTGGCCGGTTCCGGCAGTTCGGTGGCGGCAAACGCCTGCACCGCCGCAACCGTCCCGCCCCAGGTGCGGAAATCCTTGGCAGTGAAGTCCTCGCCCATCACCTCGCGCAGGTAGTCGTTCACCGCGCCGGAGTCGACCGGCTGCAGCGCGCCGTCGTCATCGCGGTACTGGAACAGGGCCTGCCCCGGCAGCTGCTGCAGCCGCCGCACCAGCAGCCCCAGCCTGCGGTCGCCCACGGTGACCTCCTGCAGCTGCCCGGACTTGCCACGGAAGCGCATGCGCACGCGGCCACCGCGCAGCAGCTCCAGATGCCGGTTTCGCAGTGTAGTCAGTCCGAACGAACGGTTCTGCTGCGCATAGGTCTCATTGCCGACCCGCACCAGCGTGTCCGCCAACAGCGCGACCACCATGGCCAGCACCTTTTCCTTCGGGAAACCGGGGCGCTTGAGATCCCGCGACAGCCGCCGCCGCAGCGTAGGCAACGCCTCGCCAAAGGCGATGATGCGGTCGAACTTGCCGGCATCGCGCTCCCTGGCCCAATCGGGGTGGTAACGGTACTGCTTGCGACCGCGCGCATCACGACCGGTGGCCTGCAGGTGGCCGTTGGCATGGGCGCAGATCCACACCGCGGTGTAGGCCGGTGGGATCGCCAGTGCGCGGATGCGTTGCAGGGTGGTGGCGTCGCGTATCGCGTGGCCATCAGCATCGCGGTAGCTGAAGCCCTTGCCGGCGCGGCGCCGGCTGATGCCCGGCTGGGTGTCGTCGACATAGCGCAGGCCGGCCGCGCGCGCTGCCTGTCGTTCGGGGGTGGAGGGAGTTGGCATGCCTCCAGTGTCGCCGTCGCCATGCCGCGATCCTGTCGATAACACAAGACAAACACGTGAGGGCCGGTTCGCCGCTATGCTCGGGTCTTCACAACCCCTTCCGGAGTCATGATGTCGTTCCCGATTCGCGCCCGTTCGCTCTCCGCCCTGTTGCTGCCGGCCGTGCTGGCCCTGACCGCCTGCCAGGCACCGGCGCTGGATGAACAGGATTCGGCCACCGCCCACGCCCAGCAGGCCGCCGAAGCAGCCAAGGCGCCGGCCGACGACGCCGGCAAGGCCACCGAGGCTCCGCCGGTCGGCACCTGCGATGCCAGCCAGGTACAGAGCCTGGTCGGCCAGGCCTACACCGATGCCCTCGGCAAGCAGGCACAGGAAGATGCAGGTGCCAGCCAGGTGCGCGTGCTCAAGCCCAACGACGTGGCCACGATGGAGTTCCTCGGCGACCGCCTGAACATCGAAGTGGACGACAAGGGCGCCGTCAGCGGCGTGCGTTGCGGCTGAGTCCCGCCCCGCGCCGGCACTGGGTTGCCGGCGCGTTCCGTTGCACCTGCAACCGTGTATTGCGGCGTTGCAGCAACCTGTGATCTAGTCGAGGCATCCGGTGGCCTCACGATGCGCTCCAGGGAATGAGCGGGGACGAGTGTCGCCGCCAACCCTATACGCATCGAGGTAGAGATGGCCCCACGCAACCGCCAAGGGCTTTACGACCCGCGCTCCGAGCGCGATGCCTGTGGATTTGGCATGGTCGCCCAGCTCGACGATCAACCATCGCGCCTGTTGGTTGATACCGCCATCGCCGCGCTTTCGCGCATGACCCACCGTGGCGGTGTCGCCGCCGATGGCCTGACCGGTGATGGCTGCGGCCTGCTGCTGCGCCGCCCCGATGCGTTCCTGAAACTGCTGGCCAGCGAAGCCGGCATCGCGGTCTCCGCACGCTTCGCCGCCGGCCTGGTGTTCCTGCCGCACGACGCCGACGCGGCGCAGGCCTGCCGCGCGCAGCTGCAGGCGCAGGTGGAAGCGGTGGGCTGCAAGGTCGCCGGCTGGCGCGAGGTGCCCACCGATGACAGCGTCTGCGGCCAGCTGGCGCGCGACACGTTGCCGCGCATCGAGCAGGTGTTCGTCGACGCCGGCATCGGCCAGGACGATGCCGGCTTCGCGCTGGCGCTGTTCCTGGCCCGTCGCCGCAGCGAACAGCAGCTGCGCGAACACGCCGACTTCTACGTCACCACCCTCACCCCGGATGCGATCAGCTACAAGGGCATGGTGCTGCCGGACAAGCTCAGCCGCTTCTTCCCGGACCTGCAGCGCCGCGAGCTGGCCTCCAGTGCGATCGTGTTCCACCAGCGCTTCTCGACCAACACGCTGCCGCGCTGGCCGCTCGCCCACCCGTTCCGCATGCTCGCCCACAACGGCGAGATCAACACCATCGAGGGCAATCGTCGCTGGGCGCAGGCGCGCAGCAAGGTGTGGAAGACGCCGCGCTTTGACATCGCCGAATTCGACCCGGTGATCTCCATGCACGGCTCGGATTCGCAGAGCCTGGACAACATGCTGGAACTGATGGTCGCCGGTGGCATGGAGCTGATCCAGGCGCTTCGCATCCTGGTGCCGCCCGCCACCCAGTCGCTGGAGTTCAAGGACCCGGACCTGGCCGCGTTCTACGAGTTCCACGGCCTGAACAGCGAGCCATGGGATGGCCCGGCCGGCATCGTTGCCTGCGACAGCCGCTATGCGGTGTGTACGCTGGACCGCAACGGCCTGCGCCCGGCGCGCTGGATGCTGACCGCCGACCGCCACTTCCTGGTCGCCTCCGAGGCCGGCGTCTGGGAAGTGCCAACCGAGCGCGTGGTGCGCAAGGGCAAGCTCGGCCCCGGCGAGATGATCGCCATCGACCTCAAGCGCGGCGACCTGCTCGACTCCGACGCGGTGGACCGCATCAACCGTGGCCGCGCGCCGTACAAGCAGTGGCTGCAGCAGGGCGTGACCTACCTGCAGACCGAACTGATCGACCCGTCGCTGGTGGAGGAACCCTTCGACGAAGGCACCCTGCGCAGCTACCACAAGCTCTACCAGCTCAGCAGCGAGGAAGTGGAGCAGGTGCTGCGGCCCTTGGCCGAGACCGAGCAGGAAGCCACCGGTTCGATGGGCGACGACACGCCGATGGCGGTGCTGAGCCAGCGCAGCCGCCCGCTGTACGACTATTTCCGCCAGGCCTTCGCGCAGGTCACCAACCCGCCGATCGACCCGCTGCGCGAAGACTGCGCGATGTCGCTGTCCACCCAGCTCGGCAAGGAGACCAACATCTTCCATGCCGGCCCGGAGACGGTGAACCACGTCATCCTCAACTCGCCGGTACTGAGCCAGCGCAAGCTGCGCCAGCTGCTGAAGATGGACCAGTACGTGCAGGCCAACCGCCTGCTCGACCTGTCCTACAGCGAAGACGAGGGCCTGCGCGCCGGCATCGAGCGCATCTGTGCCGAGGCCGAACAGGCCGCGCGCGAGGGCATGGTGATGCTGCTGCTGTCCGACCGCTACCCGGTGGCCGGGCGGCCGATGGTGCATGCCCTGCTCGCCACCAGCGCCATCCACCACCACCTCTCGCGGCTGGGCCTGCGCTGCGACGTGAATCTCATCGTCGAGACCGGCACCGCGCGCGACCCGCACCACATGGCCTGCCTGCTCGGCTTCGGCGCTACCGCGGTGTACCCGTACCTGGCCTACCAGACCCTGTTCGACCTGGGCCGACGCGGCATCCTCAAGCTCAGCAAGGGCGGTGAGCAGTCGCAGATCGGCCGCCGCTACCGCAAGGGCGTCTACAAGGGCCTGTCGAAGATCATCTCGAAGATGGGCATCTGTACCGTGGCCAGCTACCGCGGCGCGCAGCTGTTCGAGATCATCGGCCTGGAACCGGAAGTCGTGGACCTGTGCTTCCCGGATACCGCTTCGCGCATCGGCGGTGCCGGTTTCGCGCGCCTGGATGCCGACGCACGCGAGCTGTGCGCGCAGGCCTGGGATGCGCAGCAGGACGTGGATGTCGGCGGCCTGCTGAAGTACGTGCACGGCGGCGAGTACCACATGTACAACCCGGACGTGGTGACCACCCTGCAGCGCGCGGCGCGCAGCGGCGATCCGCGTGCCTGGCAGCAGTACTGCGATGCCGTGCACGCGCGTCCGCCGTCGGCACTGCGCGACCTGCTGGAACTGGTGCCGGCCGCTGCGCCGACACCACTCGATGACGTGGCGCCGGCCAGCGAGCTGTTTCCGCGCTTCGATACCGCGGCGATCAGCCTGGGTGCACTGTCCCCTGAGGCACACGAGGCGCTGGCGATTGCGATGAATCGCCTCGGTGGTCGCAGCAATTCCGGCGAAGGCGGTGAGGATCCCGCCCGCTATGGCACCGCCAAGCGCAGCAAGATCAAGCAGGTGGCCTCGGGCCGCTTCGGCGTCACCGCCGAATACCTGGTCAATGCCGAAGTGCTGCAGATCAAGGTCGCGCAGGGCGCCAAGCCCGGCGAAGGCGGCCAGCTGCCTGGGCACAAGGTCAACGAGCTGATCGCGCGGCTGCGCTATGCGCGTCCAGGCATCGGCCTGATCTCGCCGCCGCCGCACCACGACATCTATTCCATCGAAGACCTGGCGCAGCTGATCTACGACCTCAAGCAGGTCAACCCGACCGCGCTGGTGTCGGTGAAGCTGGTCAGCCATGCCGGTGTCGGCACGATCGCCGCCGGCGTGGTCAAGGCCGGTGCGGACCTGATCACCATCTCCGGCCACGACGGCGGCACCGGCGCCTCGCCGGTCAGCTCGATCCGCTATGCCGGCGTACCGTGGGAACTGGGCGTGGCCGAAGCGCACCAGGCGCTGCTGGCCAACGATCTGCGCGGGCGCACCCTGCTGCAGACCGACGGCGGCCTGAAGACCGGCCTGGACGTAGTCAAGGCCGCGCTGCTGGGCGCGGACAGCTTCGGCTTCGGCACCGCGCCGATGATCGTGCTGGGCTGCAAGTACCTGCGCATCTGCCACCTCAACAACTGCGCCACCGGCGTGGCCACCCAGGACGAGCGCCTGCGCGAGAACCACTTCACCGGCCAGCCCGAGCGCGTGGAGAACTTCTTCCGCCTGCTGGCCGAGGAAGTGCGTGGCTGGCTGTCGTACCTGGGTGCGCGTTCGCTGGAAGAAATCGTAGGCCGCACCGACCTGCTGCGGCAGATCGAGGCGGCGCCGCGCGACGGCGTGCGCGTGGACCTGTCACGCCTGCTGGCCGATGCCCGCTACGAGGGCAGTCACTGTGCGGCGCAGCGCCTGTACGAATCGCCGGACAGCCTGGCCACGCAGATGGACGGCCTGCTGGCCCCGGCCATCGAACACAAGCGCGGTGGCGAACACCGCTTCCTGATCCACAACACCGACCGCAGCATCGGCACCCGCCTGGCCGGTGCGGTGGCGCGCGCACACGGCAACCAGGGCATGGCCGAGGCGCCGCTGGAACTGCGTTTCCGCGGCAGTGCCGGGCAGAGCTTCGGCGCGTTCAACGTCGGTGGCCTGCACCTGGAAGTGGAAGGCGAAGCCAACGACTACGTCGGCAAGGGCATGGCCGGCGGCCGACTGGTGGTGCGTCCGCCGCGCGGCGCCCGCTTCGAGGCACGCAGCACCGCGATCATCGGCAACACCTGCCTGTACGGTGCCACCGGCGGTGAACTGTTCGCTGCCGGTCGTGCCGGCGAACGTTTCGCCGTGCGCAATTCCGGCGCGCTGGCGGTGGTGGAAGGCGCCGGTGACCACTGCTGCGAGTACATGACTGATGGCGTGGTGCTGGTGCTGGGCAAGGTCGGCCTGAACTTCGGTGCCGGTTTCACCGGTGGCCTGGCCTACGTGCTGGACGTCGACCGCGATTTCGTCGACCGCTACAACCACGAACTGATCGACATCCATCGCGTCTCCGCCGAAGGCTTCGAGAACTACCGCCAGCACCTGCACCGCCTGATCGGCCGCCATCGCGAGCTGACCGGCAGCATCTGGGCGCAGCAGATCCTGGACGAGTTCCGCGACTACATCGGCAAGTTCTGGCTGGTCAAACCGAAGGCCGCCAGCATCGAGTCGCTGACCGAAACCCTGCGACGCGCCGCGTAACGGTAGTGCCGGCCGCTGGCCGGCATCCCAGGATCACGTAGTGCCGGCCGCTGGCCGGCAACGTTCCCCCCCGCATTCCAGAGCCCGCCATGAGCCGCAAGCACGCCTTCCAGTTCCTCGACCTGCCCCGCACCATGCCGCAGCGCATTCCGGTGGAACTGCGTACGTCCGGCGACTGGGGCGAGTTGTACGGCAAGTTCGGCAAGGAGGACGCCCAGTACCAGGCCGGCCGTTGCCTGGACTGCGGCAACCCCTACTGCAGCTGGAAGTGCCCGGTGCACAACGCCATTCCGCAGTGGCTGCAGCTGGTGCAGGAGAACCGCATCCATGAAGCCGCCACGCTGTGCCACAGCACCAACCCGTTGCCGGAGGTGTGCGGCCGGGTCTGCCCGCAGGATCGCCTGTGCGAGGGCAGCTGCACGCTGGAGGAATTCGGTGCGGTCACCATCGGTGCGGTGGAGAAGTACATCGTCGATACCGCGCTGGCCAGCGGCTGGCGCCCTGACCTGGGCGCGGTGCAGCCCAGCGGCCACAGCGTGGCGGTGATCGGCGCCGGTCCAGCCGGCCTGGCCTGCGCCGATCGCCTCGCCCGCGCTGGCATTGCCGCCGTGGTCTACGACCGCTATGAGCAGATCGGCGGCCTGCTGCAGTTCGGCATTCCCAGCTTCAAGCTGGACAAGGACGTGATCCATCGCCGCCGCGAAGTGCTGGAGGGCATGGGCGTGCAGTTCCGCCTCGGCGTGGAGATCGGCCGTGACCTGAGCGTGCAGCAGCTGCTGGACAGCCACGACGCGGTGTTCGTCGGCACCGGCGCCTACCGCTACACCGATGGCGGCCTCGACGGCCAGGACCTGAAGGGCGTGCTGCCGGCCCTGCCGTTCCTGGTACAGAACAGCCGCATTGTGGGCGGCGATGACCCGAAGGGTCGGCCGATTGCCGGCTGGGAAGACACCATTGCCCTGCCCGACCTCAACGGTAAGCGCGTGGTGGTGCTCGGTGGCGGCGATACCGGCATGGACTGCGTGCGCAGCGCGGTGCGGCTGGGCGCGGCCAAGGTCACCTGCGCCTATCGCCGCGACGAAGCCAACATGCCCGGCAGCGCGCGCGAAGTGGCCAATGCCCGCGAAGAGGGCGTGCGCTTCCTGTTCAACCGGCAGCCGCTGTCGATCGAAGCCGGCGCCGACGATGAAGTGATCGGCGTGACCGTGGTGGAAACCCGGCTGGGCGAGCCCGATGCCAACGGCCGCCAGAACGCCGTGCCGATCGAAGGCAGTGAATCGCTGCTGGAAGCGGACGTGGTGATCATCGCCTTCGGCTTCTCGCCGAGCGTGCCGGCGTGGCTGGCCGAGCTGGGCGTGGAAGGCCAGTCCAACGGCCGCATCGTGGCCGGCGGCAAGGACCGCCTGCCATTCCAGACCGCGCATCCGCGCCTGTTCGCCGGTGGTGACGCGGTGCGCGGTGCTGACCTGGTGGTGACCGCCGTGGCCGAAGGCCGCGATGCCGCCGCCAGCATCGTGCGGCTACTGGCCCACTGAGTCCGGTACCAGCAGTGCCGCCAGCAGTGCCCGCAGTGCGTGCGGCTCCACCGGCTTGGCCAGGAAGTGGTCGATGCCAGCCGCACGACAGGCTTCGCGGGTGCTTTCCATCACGCTGGCGGTGAGCGCGATGATCGGCACCTGCGCACGCGCGGGGCAGGCATCGGCACGGATCGCCCGTGCCAGCGCGAAGCCATCCATGCCCGGCATGTGGCAGTCGGTGATGACCAGGTCGAACGGCTGCGCCTGCCATGCTTCAAGCGCCGACCGTCCATCGGTACAGGCGTGGACCTGCAGCCCGAGCGCGCACAGGTGCTGCTCCAGCAGATGCAGGTTGGTGGGATGGTCTTCAGCCATCAGCACGCGCGCCGCCGGCAATGGTCGCTCGTCCGCACCCGCCGCCGCGGGCGCGGCCACGGGTGCCTCACAGGCATCCAGGTCCAGATCCAGCCACACCGTGGTGCCCTTCCCGGGTGAGCTGCGCAGCTGCAGCTCCGCCCCCATCGAGATCGCCAGCTCGCGGCAGATCGCCAGGCCCAGCCCACTGCCGCCGAAGCGCCGCGTGGTCGAGCGCTCCGCCTGGGTATAGGCAGCGAACACCGCCTGCTGGCGCTCCTCGCTGATGCCCACGCCGCTGTCGCTTACCTGCAGGCGCAGCCGCTGGCCCCAGTCACGTTGCTGCAGTACCTGCACCTGCAGTTCCACGTGGCCGTGCCGGGTGAACTTCAACGCGTTGCCGGCCAGGTTGAACAGGATCTGGCGCAGGCGCAGGCCATCGGCCAGCGATCCCGGCTGCATATCCGGATCAAGCACCACCTGCAGGTGCAGGCCTCGGCTGGCGGCCACCGGCATCAGCAGCTGCTGCACCGCGCGCACCAGTGCCGCCAGGTCGGTGGGCCGCAGCTGCAGTGGTGCGCCCTCCAGGCGTTGGCTGTGCAGTACATCGTCGAGGATCTGCCGCAGCATCCGCGCGGCATCATCGACGGTGGCCAGCACCTGCTGCTGGCGTGGCTCCAGCCTGCTGCCCGCCAGCCGTTCGAGCATGCCCAGCAGCGTGCTCATCGGGGTGCGGATCTCGTGGCTCATCGTTGCCAGGAAGTGCGCCTTGGCCTGTGCCGCCTGCTCGGCCTCGCGGCGCGCTTCGGCCAGCGCGCGGGTACGTGACTGCACCTCACTGACGTCGATCCAGTAGCCGCTCCACTCGACGTCGCTGTCGTCGCAGGACAACGGCCGCCCATGCGAGCGCACCCATCGCCAGCCCTGTGGCGAGCGGGTGCGGAAGGTGACGTCGATCGGGCCACGCGCCAATGCAGCCATCTCGACGCAGGCCATCACCTGGTTGCGGTCATCCGGGTGGACCGCGGCCAACAACCGCTGGTGATCGATCCGCGCGGTCTCCACGCTGATTCCGAACAGGGCCTGCACGTCCCCGGCGATCTGCGGAAAGCTGTAGTGGCCGCCCGCCGAACGACGCGCCTGGTAGACCACCGCCGGCAGGTTCGCGGTCACCTCCTGCAGGCGCTGCTCCACCCCTCGGCGGCGCACGCTCTCGCGATGGACCCGCCAGTAGCCGAAGGCATGGACCAGCGCCAGGGCGAGCAGGATCAGCGAGGCCGGCACCAGCCAGCGCAGGGGCGACGATGACGGAGCGTTGCGCGGCCGGTCCGGCAGCCAGGCCGCGCGGATCTGATCGCGCTCGGTATCGGTCAGCTGCGACAGCGCCTGTTCGAAGCCGGCGATGACATCGGCGCAGGCGGGCGTGGTCGCCAGCACCAGGGCATCATCGAAACCGGCCGGCGCGGCGATCAGCAGTGCATCGCCCTGGTAGCGGCGCAACGCCGCCTCGACGTCGCCGAGGTTGGCAACCACCGCATCGATCAATCCGGTGCCCAGCAGCGGGAGTGCATCGTCCAGCGCTGCCGGTGGCAGCAGCTGTGCACCCGCTGCCTGCTCGGCCAGCAGCCCCTGCAGCGGCACCCGGCTGGGGCTGGCCACAATGCGTCCACGTAGATCTTCCAGGCCCAGCACCGGCGGCGCATCCTCCCGGCGCACGATCACCTGTGGCAGCTGCAGGTAGGGCGTGCTGACCACCCATCCGGCAGGCAGTTGCGAGCGTGGCCATCCCAGCAGCGCCTGGGTGCCGGCCGGCAGCTCGTCCCGGTCCACGCTGGTGGCCGGCACGGGCAACAGCTGCAGTGGCCGTTGCCCGCCCAGCAGCTTCAGGTACGCCGCGCCGAGCCCCCGGGCTTCGCCCTGTTCGCTGGACGACAAAGGAGCACGGTCGGACGGCCAGGCGATGCGCAGCGGTGTGCTGCAGCCCGTGGCGGAGGCCGCGGCAGGCAGCAGCAGGCTGGCCATGACAGCAATGGCTGCCGGGAAGCCGGCGACATTCACGGTAGGCATCCTCATCTCGCGGGCGGAAGGAACGGCCGCGCTGCGGTACCGCTGCCTGCCACGCTATCGACGCCCGGGCCGACGGCAATGAAGAAAGTTGTAAAAGCATCCAGATGGGGGAATGCCGACATACACTGCCGCCTTCACCCGTACCTGCGGAGCGTTCGATGCGCATCGGCCTGGCTGCCAACCGTCTTCATCACCACGACGCGCGCGCTGCGCTGTTCCGTTGGCTGCGCAGCAGCGAGGCCGGCCTGCGCGAGCTGGGCGTGTCGCTGCATGCGGTCGGCCGCACCCATGACGCGATCGAACGGCAGGGCTTCCTGACCGGGTACGCGGGCCTGCACCGTTATCCCTACGGACGCGAGGGTGGCCTGATGAAGCTGGTCGCCGAAGTCGTTGGCATGGGTCCGGATCGGACACTGGATGGCGCGATCTACCTGATCGACCCGGTCGATCCATCCTCGGTGTTTCCGGAAGCAACCGCGCTCAAGCGGCAGTGCGTGATCCACGGCAAGCCGTTCATTTCGACCGTGGCCACCGCACGCGACTGGGTGGAGGTGGAGCGCGTCCACGCCGGGCTGGCAGCCGATGCCGGCGCCGACGACCTGCATGCGTTCGAAGGCCAGACGCTGGCGCTGATCGCGCACGATGCGATGAAGCCGGCGATGCTGGCCTTCGCCGATGAGCACTTCGATGTGCTGGCCCGGTTCGGTGAGCGGGTGGCCACCGGGACCACCGGCCAGCGTTTGAACGAGCTGGCCTGGAGCCGGGGCTGGCCGCGTGATACGCCGTGGGTGACGCGCTACCAGAGCGGTCCGATGGGCGGTGATGCGCAGATTGCCGACCGGGTGCTGGAGGGGCGTTGCCAGCGCGCGATCTTCTTCGAGGATCCGCATGTGGCGCGCCAGCATGAGGCGGATATCCAGCTGCTGGAGCGCGCGGTGACGACGGTGACCGATCAGGCGGTGTGCATCACGGCGCCGCGGGTGGCGGCGCGGTGGGCGGCGGCGGTGGCGCTGCGGGCGGGGTGAGGGTTTCGGCCAACGGCTGAGCCCCTCGTGGTGGGTCGTTCAGATCAGAAGCCGTGCTTGGCCGGGTGGGGTGGATTGCGCAGGGGTCGCTGCAAGTCCCCCTCCGGGGCCCGGCCCAGCCGCTGGCGGCTGTGCGTTCAGGCGCTTGCGAAGCAGTGCTTCGCAAGCAAAGCGCCTTCACCCTTGTAAGCTCGATGGCGCCATCCATGGCGCCAACGCCCCTGCATGGCTCACCCGCCCGGCCTCAGACAGTTTCCGTGCGTGTCCAGCCACGGAAGAGAGAAAGAAGAGCAAGAGCGGAAGCGGGTCGCGCGCTGTGTGCGCTTCTGTAGAGTCGAGCTTGCTCGACTGCTCAGCACGCGGTCTTGAGTGAAGCCCCTTCTGTTGAAGGGGCGCGCCGAAGGCGGGGGTAGAGGAAGAATGCGTGGGCAACTGCTGTAGCGCGCGCGCTACAGCAGTTGCCGGAGCATGGCCTTCAGGCGTCGCCCTTCCAGCTGGAAGTAATCGCGCTGTTCGCGCCAGGCGGGGAAGCGTTGTTCCACTTCGTGCCAGAACGCGGGTGAGTGATTCGGCTGGATCAGGTGGCAGAGTTCGTGCACCAGCACGTACTCGAACGCCTCGGATCGGCCCAGCACCAGCGCCAGGTCCAGTGCCATGCTGCCATCCGGGGCAAGTGAGCCCCATTGCGAGGACATCACCTTCAGACGCAGGCGGCTGGGTGCGCGCGGCAGGGTGGGCAGGTACTTCGGCAGCCAGCGGCCGACGTCGGCGCGGGTCTGGGCTTCGTAGAACTCGCGCAGCAGGCGGCGCAGGGTGGCATCACCGCCGCGGGTCGGCCACTGCACGCAGGCGCCGTGCGCGTCGATCTCCAGGCGCGCGTAGCGGCCTTCCTGCCAGCGCAGCGGCAGCAGTTCGCCACGCAGGGGCAGCACGCCGTCTTCGCCGGGCTGCAGCGGTGCCGGCAGGCCCTGGCCCTGGTACTGGCGCAGCTGCAGCGCCAGCCAGTCGCGATGCTGTTCCAGGAAGCGTTCGCCCATCACCAGGCTTGCGCGCGGCGGCAGGGTCAAGCGTGCGCCGCGCTCGTCCACGCTCAGCTTGATGCGGCGCGCACGTGGATCGCGCACGCGCAGCACCTCGATCTCGGCATCCTCCAGGCGCAGGCGAACGGTGTCGCGCTGTACGGTGGCGGGCGGGGTCGGGCTGATCAGGCGGCGCAGCAGACGGCTCATGCGCCCAGCATAGCGCCGCTTCGGGCCGCCGGATGACCGGCGGCCGTCGGGCTGCCTGTTCAGTCAGCCTTGCTGAGCTTGAAGGCTTCTTCCAGCAACAGGAACAGGCGGCGGATCTCGGCGCTCTGCAGGGCGAAGCGGGCGTCGAACTCGGCGCGGCGGCCGTCTTCGTCGGCATGCTCCAGCTGGTCCAGGGCGCCGTCGAGGAACTTCAGCTTGCGCACGATCAGGTCGTCGCCGATCACGAAGGACAGGTTGTCTTCGAAGATCAGCGCCAGCTTGGTCACCTGCTTGCCGGCGTCCAGGTGCTTGTCGATCTCGTCGCAGCGCAGTTCCTGGTGCTGGCACTTGACCACCGCGCCACCTTCCACCGGGTCCTTCATCTCGCACTCTTCGCCCAGGCTCAGCCCGGTCGGTAGCGGCTCGCCGGCGATCCAGCCGGTCAGGATCGAACGCGGTGCGACTTCGGCATTCAGCGGCATCGCCGGGAAGCTGCCGAGCAGGCCGCGGATGTCGGACATGAAGTACTCGCCGGTCTTGCGGCTGGAGGTATCCACCGCCACGTAGCCGTGCTGCAGGTCGATGAAGGCGTCGTTGCGCGAGGACTTCACGAAGGCGCGCGGCAGCAGTTCATGCAGCAGGTCGTCCTTCATGCGCTTGCGCTCGCGGCCACCCGGGCGGCGGCCTTCCTTCTCCTCGATCTCTTCCAGCTTGCGCTCGAGCAGGTCGTTGACCACCGCCGCCGGCAGGATCTTGTCCTCGCCGCCCACGGTCAGCCACAAATGTTCGGCGATGCGGTGGGAGAGCAGTTCCTTCTCCTCGCGGCCGAATGGCGAGATGAAGCCGCGCGAATTCATTTCCAGCGCGCCGACCGGCTTCAGCAGGGCGTGCGGCAGCAGGGTGTCGACTTCGGAAAAATCGGTGGTGGTCGGGAAACGGAAGAACGTCAGGTTGCGAAAGAACATGGAATTCCGGATGGCAAAGAGGAAGGGCGACCGACCTTAGACGGTGGGCGTCTCGGGATCTGCGTCGGCGTCGGCCGGGGAGCCGGCCAGCCAGGCATGGGCGTCGGGCAGCGGCGCGTCGTCGCGACGGCCCAGCGCCATGAAGTCGAACAGGGTGGTGTCGGCCAGCTGCGAGGGCCGGACTTCACCCATGGCACGCGCGATCTGCTCGATGCGGCCCGGGTGGTCCTTTTCCCACTGCTTCAGCATCAGGCCGACCTGGCGGCGCTGCAGGTTCTCCTGGCTGCCGCACAGGTTGCAGGGAATGATCGGGAACTGGCGTGCCTGTGCGTACTCGACGATGTCGCTTTCGCGCACATAGGCCAGCGGCCGGATCACCACGTGCTTGCCGTCATCGCTGCGCAGCTTCGGCGGCATGCCCGACAGCTTGGCGTGGTGGAACAGGTTCATGAAGAACGTGGCCACCATGTCGTCGCGGTGGTGGCCCAGCGCGATCTTGGTGAAGCCATGGAGTTCGGCGTAGTTGTACAGCGCGCCACGACGCAGCCGCGAGCACAGCGAACACATGGTCTTGCCTTCCGGGATGACCCGGCTGACCACCGAATAGGTGTCCTGCTCGATGATGTGATACGGCACGCCCAGGCCTGCCAGATATTCCGGCAGCACGTGCTCGGGGAAGTCCGGCTGCTTCTGGTCCAGGTTCACCGCCACCAGCTCGAACGGCACCGGCGCCTTCTTCTGCAGCTGCAGCAGCACGTCCAGCAGGGTGTAGCTGTCCTTGCCGCCGGACAGGCAGACCATGACCTTGTCGCCGGCCTCGATCATGCCGAAGTCGGCAATCGCCTCGCCGACCTGGCGGCGCAGGCGCTTGGCCAGCTTGTGCTGCTCGCGCTCGGCCACGCGCGGATCACGGGCGGCGCGCGGCTGGGGATCGGGAAGGGAAATCACGGCACTCATGGGTTCCATTCTAACGGCTCGGAGCGGCCACGGCCGGGGGTCGGAATTCCCCTCTCCCGGCAGTCATCATCGCTGTGTATGCTCGGAGGCTGTGGACACCTACAGCCCCGCCGAGATCGTCGAGCACCTCGCCGCCCTGCGCGCCGAGCACCGCCTGCTGGATGAACAGATCACCCGCATGGCCGCCAATGGCGAGGACGAGCTGGAAGCCAAGCGCCTGAAGCGGCGCAAGCTTCAGCTGAAGGACTGCATCGCCAAGCTGGAAAGCCTGCAGATTCCCGACGAACCGGCCTGAGCGGTGGCCCATCCACGCATGGCGTGGATCTACTGCTTCGCCCCGGTAGATGCCAACCTTGGTTGGCATGCCGTTCGCCGGGCATCGCCCGGCGCTGCCTTCAATCCTGCGGCGCAGGCTCGTCCGGGCGGGCCGCTTCCGGGCTGACCCTTTCGATGGTGTGGCGCAGCTCGCGGCCGAGGATGAACTTGGCATCCTTGGCCCAGGCGTCCAGGCGTTCGTCGAACAGCAGCTTGCTGTTCTCGTCCGGCCACACCAGGCGCAGCTCGCGCAGCTTCTGGATGAAGCCGCGGAACAGGGACTTGTCGAAGAACTCCGGTGCCGCCGGTGCATAGAGCAGGCTCAGCCGCTGCGCGGCCTGCTGGCACAGGCTTTCCAGCTCGGCCGCGCCGAGCACGCCCGGGCCGTTCTTCACCAGCACCGAGATGGCGATGTAATAGCGCTCGAACGCCTGCTGCAGCGAATGGCCGATCGCACGCAGGCGGAACACCTCGTCGGTCTGCCCGGTGTTGCGCGCCAGGATGCCGCCATCGTCATCGTTGACGTTCTGCAGCAGGCCTTCGCGCACGAACACGTCGATGGTCCGGTCGATGCGCTGGGCGAACTCATCCTCGCTCCACGGCAGGAACAGCTCGGCCTGCAGGAACGGGTATACCGTACGGCCCAGCTGGACCAGGCCGGTGCGGCTCATGCGGCGGTTGTTCTGGAAGCAGCAGGCCACCCACGACGAGGCGGTGAACAGGTGCACCACGTTGTTGCGGAAGTAGCTGAGCAGCACCGCGGTATCGCCGCTGACGCTGAGCACGTCACCCAGCGGGTGCTTGATGCGGGTGAGGACGTTGATTTCTTCGGCGTGGGCGATGATCCGCTCCGGCGAGTGCGGGGTCACCGTCACCCGGTCCGAATACGGCATCTCGACCAGCAGGGTCTTGCACAGCTCGATCTGCGCGATCAGGTCGGACTCGCCCATCGCATGCTTCGGCGTGGACAGCAGGGCCAGCGCCAGCAGGTTGATCGGGTTGACGTCGGCGGCGCCGTTGATGCGCACCTGGATGCGTTCGGCCAGCGTATCCACCGTGGTCGACAGCCACGCCGGCTTCTCGTCCTCGGAGACCGCCTCGCCCTTCCACTCCGGCGCCTTCTCGGCGAGCACGTCGTTCAGTGCGATCGGCTCGCCGAAGTTCACCACCACCTGGCCGTAGTTCTGCTTGAGCACCTTGGGGATGCCCCACAGCAGCGACCAGATCGATTCCTTTTCCTTCGGCCGGCCGGACAGTTCGTCCAGGTAGCTGCCGCCCTCCATCAGCTTCTCGTAGCCGATGTAGATGGGCTGGAACAGCACCGGCTTGCGCGGCTGGCGCAGGAACGCGCGCAGCGTCATCGAGATCATGCCGCCCTTGGGCTGCAGCAGTCGGCCGGTACGCGAGCGGCCGCCTTCGACGAAGTACTCCAGCGAGTAGCCACCGGCCACCAGCTGCGCGACGTATTCGCTGAGCACCGCCGAGTACAGCGCGTTGCCACGGATCGAGCGGCGGATGAAGAACGCACCGCCCTTGCGCAGCAGGGTGCCGACCACCGGCAGGTTCAGGTTGATGCCGGCCACGATGTGCGGCGGCACGATGCCACGGTCGTACAGCAGGTAGGACAGCAGCAGGTAGTCCATGTGGCTGCGGTGGCTGGGCACGTAGACCACTTCGTGGCCCGGCGCGGCGGCCTTGAACTTGTCCAGGTGGTGCACCAGCACGCCCGCATAGATGCGGTTCCACACGTGGCTGAGCATGAAGCTGGCCGAACGCACCACCGGGCTGGAATAGTCCGCGGCGATTTCCCAGGCGTAGGCGTGCGCCTTCTTCCAGGCATCGGCCGGCTTCGAATTGTCGCGCTTGGCCTGTGCGGCGATCGCTTCGCGCACCGGTTCGGCGGCCAGCACCTGGTCGACCAGCAGGCGCCGCGTCGACAGGTCAGGGCCGATCACCGATTCACGAATGCGGCGGAAATGGGTACGCAGCACGCGCTGCAGCTTGCGCACCGTGCGCTCCGGCTCCAGGCCTTCGTCCACGGTGCTGCGCAGCGAGATCGGCGGGGCAAAGCGGACGATGGTGCTGCGGCCGTTGAGCAGCACCGCCAGCAGGCGGCGGAAGCGACCGACCAGCGCCCAGTTTTCCGAGAACAGCACGGCGAACCAACCGCTCTGCTTGTCCGGCGCGCGGCCGACGAAGATCGACACCGGCACCAGGTGCACGTCCAGGTCATCGCGCACGCGATGGGCCTGCAGCACCTTGGCCAGCGAATCGGAGTGGGTCTTGGCGCCGCGCTGTTCGGGAATCAGCGAGTTGCTGGAGCTGCGCCGCGACAGCGCCAGGTAGGCGCGCTTGCGGCCGGTCGGGTCACCGGCCAGCGGCACCAGCGGCGACGGCAGGCCGGCCTGGCGGCAGGCCTTGTCCAGGATCAGCGCATTGGACAGGCCGTAGTCCTCCAGCACGTACATGACCGGGCGGCCATCGTTGTACTGGCCCGGGTCTTCCGGTTCGATCTTCAGCGACAGCCACGGTTCGACCAGACGGCCGAGCAGGCGAGCCCACAGCGGGCGGCGGCCAGCCGGACGCGCGTGCGCGGGCGGCGGTACCGGGTTCGGGCCGGTACCGGTCGAGGGGGACGCCGGCACCGTATCGGCGGGCGTCGACTGGGATTCTTCGCCGGGGAACGGCAGCGGGTTCTGTTTCGACATCGGCGCCATTATGGCTTAGGCGGCAGTGTTGCCGCTTCCCCACCCTCGGGCGGGGTCTCGGCCGGTGCCGGCGCCGCTGCGGCACGGGCCGCGTCGGCCTTGCGCAGCAGGGCATCGGTGTCGGCCAGGGTGCGGGTCAGGTACCAGTGGCCCTCGCGGCGGCTCAGCGGCAGCTGCAGGGTCATCTCACGCCCCGCCAGGTCGTAGTGCAGGCGTACCAGCGCATTGTCGCCCTCCACCGACAGCAGCTCGCCCCGCACGCTGCGCAGCGCGTCATCCACGCCCAACCCGTAGCTGCCCAGCACCGCCTTGAGGGTATGGATGAACGGCGCCAGCTGCTGCAGGCTGCCTTCCATGCCCGCGGCCTGCAGGCCGGCCTCATCGTCGAAGCCGACCTTGCCGGCGGCCCCCACCAGCGCGGCGATCGTGCTGCGTGCACGCGCACGGTCACTGATCGGCGCGCCCTGCGCCCAGCTGGCGAGGGTTTCCACCAGGGCGATGTAATGGGCCTGCTGGCCGGGCGTATAGCCCTTCTGGTGGCGCAGGTACTGCACGCCGAAGTTGCCCATCGACTGCGCGGCCTGGCGTACGGCGCTGGCCTGACCAGCCAGCTGGCGATCGAAGCTGCGCTGCAGTTCGGCACCGGCATTGGGCGTGCGCAGTGCGGCCAGCATCGGCAGCAGCTGGTCGCCCAGTGGCAGTTCAGTCAGCGGCCACTGGCTATGGCCCTCGGCCCAGGCCTGCTGCAGGCGCTGGTACTGGCTGGGCGGAACCGACAGCTTTGCATAGCCGACCAGATCGTCCTCGGCCAGGCGCAGGGCCATCGCCTGCACCGCCGCGACCGGCTCGGCCGCCGGCTTGGCCGGATCGTTGACCGATTCACGGCACGCGGCCACGGCCAGCAACAGCATGGCTGCCAGCCCCCATCCACGCGCAGACCTTCCTCGCACTGCCACGCTCATGCACTCGGACTCCCCGGACCGGTCCGCATCTTGCGGCCTGCGAGGTGACAGCGGCAAGCCGGGACGTCACGGTTTCCGCGGTTGCTTGTGCAAGTCACTGATCGGAATAAAAAAAGAGCCGGGATCACGAGGATCACAGGCTCTTCAAGCCGGCGCAGGGCCGGTGGACAGTGTTGTGGCACATGTCCGGTCCGAGGACCGGATGGCGGCGATCCTACGCTGCCCTTCAAGTTAAGGCAACACTTCACGTAGTGTCATATAAATCATTGATTTTATTGAGTAGCCTGATGCCTTGCGCCGGGGCCATGAAATCTACGGCAGGTTTCGCGGCGATTCGGGCACAACCGGTCCTTCGGCGGATGCAAAAACGCCATCCCGCGCGGGTCGGGATGGCGTTCGGGCCTGCAGACTGCGCAGCGGAATCTCAGCGCGTAGCCAACGCCGACGCGATTTCCTGCTGGATGGCCCGGGCCGCAGCCTGCGGATCGGCGGCCAGGCGGATCGGGCGACCGACCACGATGGCATCGGCGCCATCGGCAAAGGCCTGGGCCACGCCAACGGTACGCTTCTGGTCATCGCCGACCGGGCCACCGGGGCGGATGCCCGGGCAGACGATCGAGAACCCGGCGCCGGTAGCGGCGCGGATCGGGCCGGCTTCCTGGCCCGAGGCGATCACGCCATCGATACCGGCCGCCTGCGCGGCCAGCGCGCGCTCGACCACCACGTCCACCGGCTCACGGTCGATGCCCATCTGCGCCAGGTCCGGGCGGCCCATCGAGGTCAGCACGGTCACCGCCAGCAGGCGCATGTCGCTGCTGTTGGCGGCGGCGCAGGCTTCCATCATCGCCGGGTGCCAGCCGTGGATGGTGGCGTAGCTGACCGGCCACTGCGACAGGCGCTTGATCACCGCCGCGGCGGTGGCCGGGATGTCGAAGAACTTCAGGTCGACGAACACGCGCTTGTCGCGGCGGGCCAGCTCGTCCAGCACCTGGAAGTACTCGCCGGAGGCGAGCAGTTCCATGCCGATCTTGTAGAACGCCACGCTGTCGCCGAGGCGGTCGACCCACTCCAGCGCCTGCACGCGGTCAGGCACGTCCAGCGCGAAGATCAGGCGCTCGTCATCGCGCAGCGGCAGCGGCGCGCGGCTCACGGTGCGTAGTCCAGGGCGGCGCGCTTGGCGTCGTGGCGGGCCTGGCGCGACTGGCTGTAGTCGTTGTTGAACTGCGCCGGCTCGAAGCCGCCGTAGGTCGGGTTCGGCAGCATCCACCAGCGCTCGCCGAACCAGTCGTGGTACTGCTGCAGCAGCGCGTCACGACCGTCGTTGGTGTTGGCGGTCACTTCGACGAAATCGCCCAGCTGGTCGCCGAACTGCATCAGCACGCGGTATTTCTGCCCGGCCAGGCGGCGGCGGCAGTTCTTCTCGCTGCCGGCCTGCTCGCAGCCTTCGACCACGGTGCCCAGGCCCAGGAACACGCTGTCATCGGCCACCGGCAGGCCCTGCTCGCGCAGGTTGGCCAGGGTTGCGTCCTTCAGGTGCACGGCGCGGTTGGAGATGTACAGCAGGGTCACGCCCTTGGCGTTGGCGGCCTTGGCGAAATCAACCACGCCCGGAATGGCCTTGGCCTTCTTTTCGGCCACCCACTGGTCCCAGGTCAGCTCGTCGTATTCCTTGCCGTCGCGCACCAGGCGCGCCTGGTAGGGCGAGTTGTCCAGCACGGTCTCATCCACGTCCAGCACCACGGCCGGCTTCAGGCCCTTGGCCTCGTTGCCGCGTTCTTCCGGCACCAGCGCATCCCAGTGGGCTTCCTTCAGCGCGGCATCCAGGTGGTCGGCGGCGGCACGGTAGGTCTGTTCGGTGATCGCCTTGTACTCCTGCGCGCGCTGCATCCACAGCACCGCATTGAGGTTGTCGTTGGCAGTGGCATCGAGCGTGCCGTCGGCCTTGGCAGCGGCGGCCGGGGCCTCCGGTGCAGCGGCTTCGGCGGCAGGCGCATCCACGCGCTTGCAGGCGGACAGGCCCAGCGCCGCGGTGGCGAGCAGGGTCAGGGACAGGGAAACGGGACGACGCATGGATTCACCGGCAATCAGATATACCGGCGCATTTTACCGGCAAAGGCGGTCCCGGGACGGCTATGCTTGGCGGTTGACCCGTTGCCCTTCCGGAGGCCGCCATGACCGATTCCACCCAGACCCCCGACGTCCCCCTGCTCGACGCCGTGCAGGCCCGCCTGCTGGGCTGCCTGGTGGAGAAGGAGGCAACCACCCCGGACACCTATCCGCTGACGGTCAACGCCGCCCAATCGGCCGCCAACCAGAAGACCGCCCGCGAGCCGGTGATGAACGTCGATGCCGGCAGCGTGCAGCACGCGCTGCGCCAGCTGGAAACACTTGGCCTGGCCCGCCAGCACTTCTCCTCCCGTGCAGACCGTTACGAGCACCGCCTGCAGGCCGCGCTGGACCTGACCCGGCAGCAGACCGTGCTGCTGGCGATGCTGCTGCTGCGTGGGCCGCAGACCCTGGGCGAACTGGTCACGCGCAGCGAGCGACTGCACCGCTTCGCCGACGCCGACGAAGCCCGCCACGCCATCGAGCGCCTGCAGCAGCGCGCGCTGCTGGTAGTACTGCCGCGCGCCAGCGGCCAGCGCGAAGACCGCTACATGCACCTGCTGTGCGGTGAAGTGGACGGCGCGGCGCTTGCGGCCAAATACGCCAGCAGCGGCGGTGGCAGCGACGCGGCCGATCCGGGCCTGGCCGAGCGCGTGGCCCAGCTGGAAGCGGCCGTGGCCGAACTGCAGGCGCAACTGGCTGAACTGCGCGGTTGATGGTGGGTGCCGGCCAGCGGCCGGCACTACCCGACGTCAGCCGCACCCAAGGTGGCGTACAGCCGGCTGGGCGTTTCGATGCCCGGCAACTGGATCACCCCGCGCTCCTGCATGCCCAGACCCAGCAGGATCTTCCCGGACACCACGTTGTCCAGATCGGTGATGCCGTACAGATCCTGCAGGCCCAGCTCAGCGCGCGCATGCGCGAACACCGCCCGCGCCGCCTCACCGGCATAACCCTGCCCGGCGAATTCAGACAGCACCGCGTAGCCGATGTCCGGCCCCGGCAGGCCATCTCGGCGCACCAGCCCGGCATTGCCCAGCCACGCCCCGTCGGCCAAGCGCTCGATGGCATACATGCCGAACCCGTTCAACGCGTAGCTGTGCAGCACCCGCAGCGCGATGTACTCACGCGCCTGTTCTTCACTGCGCACATTGCGGTCACCAATGAAGCGCACGAAGCCCGGATCATTCAACAGCGCCAGCATCGGCGCCGCATCGCGATCAGGTTCAATCGCACGCAGGCGCAGGCGTTCACTTTCGATGGGATGCACGCGCAGACCTCCAGCCGAAACCCCGATTCTGCCTCAGCCCCCGGCTGCTGCTGTTGCTTTTGATTTTCTTTTTTCTTTTCCGTGGCTGGCGCGCACGGAACCTGTCAGAGGCCGGGCGGGTGGGCTGGGCGGGACCGTCCGCGGCATGGATGCCGCGGCCGAGCCCCCAAGGACGGGTTTACGGCGTGTCCCGCCCAGCCCACCCGCCTGGCACGCTCACGAATGCACTGCGGACGACGCCAGCCACGAGGGGCTGCGCCGTTCGCCGGTCAATCGAACAGCGCCTCGATCGCCGCCAACCCCGCACTCGCCCGTTCCTTCTTGCGCACCGCATCGGCCACCGGATCAGCACCATCGCGCTGGATCTCCTCCGCCGGAATCTCCTCGAAGAACCGGCTCGGCTTCAACCGCACGTGCTCACCGAACTTGCGGGTCAGCTTGCTGTAACTCATCCACAGCTGGATCTTGGCGCGGGTGATGCCCACGTAAAGCAGGCGACGCTCTTCCTGCAGATTGCCCTCGTCCAGGCTGACCTGGTGCGGCAGCACGCCGTCCTCGCAGCCAACGATGAACACGTACGGGAACTCCAGGCCCTTGGAAGCGTGCATGGTCATCATGCGCACCTGGTTGCCGCCCTCGTCCTTGTCGCTGCGCGACAGCAGCGCCAGCTGGCCGGCCAGGTCGGCGGCAGTGGCACCGCGCGGGCCCCCCTCGAACCACTGCGCCAGTTCCTCGATGTTGTTGGCACGGCGCTGGTAACTTGCCTCTTCCTTGGCCTGCTGGCGCAGTTCGCTGAGCAGGCCGGATTCCTTGGCGACCTTGCGGATCATGTCGCCGGAAGTGACCTGCCGGGTCTGTGCACGCAGGTCACGCAGGATGTCGGTGAAGCGCGCCAGGCTGTTGGCCGCGCGCGGGGGCAGTTGCTGCAGGGCACCGATCGCCTCGGCAGCCTGCGCCATCGGCATGTCCTTTTCCTGCGCCAGTTCGGCCAGCTTGGCCAGCGTGCCGGCACCGACGTCGCGCTTGGGTGACTGCACCGCACGCATGAACGCGGTGTCGTCGTCCGGGTTCACCAGCAGGCGCAGCCAGGCCAGCGTGTCCTTCACTTCCTGGCGCTCCAGGAACATGGTGCCGCCGGTCAGGTGGTAGGGGATGCGCAGCAGCTGCATCGCCTTTTCCAGCGGGCGCGACTGGAAGTTGCCGCGGAACAGGATGCAGAAGTCGCTCCACGGCACGTTGCGCGACTGCGCCACGAAGGCGATCTCGGCGGCAACCTTTTCCGCCTCATGTTCGCTGTTGCGGCATTCCCACACGCGGATGCGTTCGCCGTCGGCCTGGTCACTCCACAGCTTCTTCAGGTGCTCGTGCGGGTTGTTGGCGATCAGCGCATTGGCCGCGCGCAGCACGCGGTTGGAACAGCGGTAGTTCTGCTCCAGCTTGATGATCTCCAGCTTGGGATAGTCGCGCCCCATCTGCTGCAGGTTTTCCGGATTGGCGCCGCGCCAGGCATAGATCGACTGGTCATCGTCACCCACGCAGGTGAAGTTGCCCTTGTCACCGGCCAGCTGCTTGAGCAGCCGGTACTGCGCGTCGTTGGTGTCCTGGCATTCGTCCACCAGCAGGTAGCCGATGCGCTCGCGCCAGGCCAGCGCGATCTCCGGATTTTCTTCCAGGATCTGCACCGGGAGACGGATCAGGTCATCGAAGTCGACCGCATTGAACGCCGTCAGGCGCAGCTGGTAGCGCTCGTAGACGCTGGCCGCTTCCTTCTCGCGATTGCTGCGCGCGGCGGCCATCGCCTGCTCGGGCGACAGGCCGGCGTTCTTCGCGCGCGACACCAGGTTCTTCATGTCCTCGATGTCATCAGGCTTGGCCCCGTACATCAGGTCCTTGATCTGCGCAGCGGCATCGTCTGCATCGAAGATCGAGAAGCCGCGCTTCAGGCCAACGGCGGCATGTTCGATCTGCAGGAACTTCAGGCCCAGCGCATGGAAGGTGCAGATGGTCACCTCGTCGGCGTCCTGCTCGCGCAGGCGCTTGGCCACGCGCTCGCGCATTTCCTTGGCCGACTTGTTGGTGAAGGTGATCGCCGCGATGCGGCGCGCCGGATAGCGGCCGCAGCCGATCAGGTGGGCGATCTTTTCCACGATCACACGCGTCTTGCCGCTGCCCGCGCCGGCGAGCACCAGCAATGGACCTTCGATGTGCAGGACGGCGGCGGCTTGGGGGGGATTGAGACCGTGCATGGGATGGGGATTGTAGCGGGGCCGGGTGACGACCACAGCGGGCCGCCGGTGGGGTTGCTGAACGGCTTCGGCGAAGCGGGGCCGCGGCGTACAATCCGTCGATGGCCAAGCTTTACTTCTACTATTCGGCGATGAACGCCGGCAAGACCACCACCCTGCTGCAGAGCGCCCACAACTACCGCGAGCGCGGCATGCGGGTGGCGATCCTGACCCCGCGCCTGGACGATCGTGCCGGCGCCGGCGTGGTCGCCTCGCGGATCGGCCTGCGTGCGGACGGCATGGCCTTCGACCGCGATACCGACCTGCAGCGCTGGGTTGAACAGGATCTGGCAGCCAACGGCCCGATGGGCTGCGTGCTGGTGGACGAGGCGCAGTTCCTGACCCGCGCCCAGGTCTGGCAGCTCAGCGAAGTGGTCGACCAGCTGCGCATTCCGGTGCTGTGCTACGGTCTGCGCACCGACTTCCGCGGCGAGCTGTTCGAAGGCAGCCAGTACCTGCTGGCCTGGGCCGATGAGATGCAGGAGATCAAGACCATCTGCCACAGCGGCAAGAAGGCGACGATGACGGTGCGTGTGGACGAGCATGGCCACGCGGTGCAGGACGGCCCGCAGGTGGAGATCGGCGGCAACGACCGCTACGTGTCGGTCAGCCGCGCCGAGTTCAAGAAGATCACCCGCGGTGAAGGACGGATCGATCCGGCGCAGGCGCCGCTGCCGCTGTAGCAGGCGCGCCGGTGCGCCATGACCTCCAGCGGTTTACAAGCAAGCGCTGTCGCGCCTAGGCTGCGGCTCCCCTGCTGCCGAACTGGACGTCCGACATGCGCTCTGCCCTCCTGCTGCTGCCGCTGCTGTTGCTGCCCCTGCTGGCCACCGCGGCCGAGCGCCCGTCAGGTGAAGACGATGCGGCAGTGATCGGCGCCGGTTTCATGGACAGCCACCCGGACATGATGTACCGGCAATGGGGCGTCAACGCGCTGCGTCGCAACGATGTCAACGGCGCGATGGACAACTTCCGGCTGGCCGCGCGGTATGCGGACAAGCCTGCCCAGGGCTACCTCGGCGAGATGTACTGGTACGGGGTAGAGCAGCCGCGCAATCCGGTCATGGCCTATGCCTGGATGGAGGTGGCGGCCGAACGTGGCTATCCGTTGTTCGTCGAGCTGCGCAACGAGTACTGGGCCACGCTGCCGCTGGAGCAGCATGATGCGGCGCGCGCGCAGGCAAGCGCGCTGCGCGCCGAGTATGGTGACGAAGTCGCGCGCCCACGCATGGCCGAAGTGCTCAGAAAGGGGCGCCGCGAGATGACCGGCAGCCGCGTCGGCTCGATGTCCAACAACGTCGACATCGTGTACATGGACGGCGGAATCTCCCGCACCATCAAGGCCGATCGCCTCTACGACCCGAAGTACTGGGACCCGAAGCAGTACGAACGCTGGCAGGACGAAACCTGGATGAAGATCCGCCGGGGCACGGTGGAAGTGGGTGTGCCGACCCAGTCGCACGCCACCGACAGCAAGCCTTGAAACAACGGTGCCGGCGTGTAGCCGGCACCGGGCCGCATCCATTCAGTACAGCGTGCGCTCCGGCGCACCTGCCGGCGGCGGGGTGTACTGGTACAGCCAGGTCTCGGTGAGGGTCTTGCCGCCACTGCGCAGGAACAGGCGGATGTCGATCTGCTCGGTGCTGCCTTCCGGCGGCACCAGGTCGAACATCGCGCGGTAGCCGTTGATCTCGCGCAGCGGGCGCGCCGACACGATCTCGACCCGGCCACGGCTGGCTTCCACCACGGCCTCGACCTCACCCTTGTCGATCAGCCTGGCCAGTTCGCCGCCTTCGAAGTCCACCGCGAAGCGCCAGCTGAAATACTCGCGCTTCTTGCCGACCACGCCGCCCAGACCGGTGCGGCTGGCCACGCAGTGCGCCAGCGGCGGCCGTGCCGGCGGCTCGGCGCCCCAGTACAGGCGGTAGCCGACCAGCAGCTCCTGGCCCGGCTGCGGCTTTTCCTTCGGGTTCCAGAACGCCACGATGTTGTCGAAGGTCTCGTCCACGGTGGGAATCTCCACCAGCTGCACCGAGCCCTCGCCCCATTCGCCCTTCGGCTCCACCCACAGGCAGGGGCGCTTCTCGTAGAACACGCCGTCGTCCTGGTAGTGGTCGAAGTTGCGGTCGCGCTGCAGCAGGCCGAAACCACGCGGGTTGCGGTCGACGAACATGTTGAAGCGCAGGTTGCGCGGATTCAGCAGCGGTCGCCAGATCCATTCGCCGGCACCGGTCCACAGCGACAGGCCGTCGGTGTCGTGGATCTCCGGGCGCCAGTCCCATGCCATGCGGCGGTCGTTCTCGCCCACCTGGTACATGCTGGTGCACGGGGCGATGCCCAGCCGCTCGATCGCCTTGCGCGGGTACAGCGCGCTGTCGATATCCATCAGCAGCACGTCGCCGTTGGTGATGGCGAAGCGGTACGCACCGGCCACGCTGGGCGAATCCAGCAGGCCGTAGACCACGATCGTCTCCGAATCGGCCGACGGCTGCTCCAGGTAGTAGGCGATGAAGTCCGGGAATTCCTCCGGCTTGCCCATGCCGGTGTCGATCGCCAGGCCGCGCGCGGACTGGCCGTACTGGCCTTCCTTGCCGACCGCGCGGAAGTAGCTGGCGCCGAGGAAGGCCGCGAAGTCGCGGTCGGTGTCCTTGCGGGTGTTCAGGCGGAAGCCGGCGAAGCCCAGATCGGCCGGCAGCTCGCCGTCCTTGATGCCGCTCTTGCCGTAGTTGAACGCCGCGCCGTCATAGGCCAGCTCCTGCGCCTTGCCGTCGACCACGTCGAACATGCGCACCGGCGAATGGAAGTACAGGCCCAGGTGGAAGAACTTGGCCTGGAACTTGCCCGGCTGGTCAGCCCACAGCGCATGGTCCTGGCGGTAGCCGATCGACTGGTACTGGTCCCAGTCCAGGCCTTCCAGGCGGCCCGGCAGCACCCGCTTGTGGCTCTTATAGGGTGCCTGTGCCAGCGCGCGCGCCTGGCCCTTCAGGGTGGCGAAGTCGAACGGCTGCGGCTGGCCGAGGCGGCGCAGGCCCATCTGGCCGCTCTTGCTGGCCGCGCACGCGGGCAGGGACGGCAGGCCGAATGCAGCCAGGGCGAGGGAGGCATTGCGGATGAAGTCGCGTCGTTGCATGCAGGCGCGTCAGGCACAGAGGGAAGGTCGGCCATCATAGGCAGACAAACGTTAACGGGCAGCGGAGACGTACCCTGCCCGTTCAGCTGCCGCTGGCCGCCCGCCTCAGCGCTGGCAGTGGCTGCACCAGACGCTGGCGCGCTGGCCGATGGTGGCGTGCTTCAGCGCGCGGCCACAGTTCGGGCAGGGCAGCCCATCGCGGCCGTACACCAGCAGTTCCTGTTCGAAGTAGCCCGGTGCGCCGTCAGGGCTGATGAAATCGCGCAGCGTGGTGCCGCCACGGGTGATGGCGTAGCCGAGGATTTCCTTCACCGCGTCGGCCAGCCGCTGATAGCGCCCGCGCGAGATCTTGCCGGCCTCGCGCAGCGGGCTGATGCCGGCCTTGAACAGGCTCTCGGCGGCGTAGATGTTGCCCACGCCCACCACCACCGCCTGGTCCATCAGGAAGGTCTTCACCGGCGCGCTGCGGCCGCGGCTGCGGGCGAACAGGTAGTCGCCGTCGAACGCGTCGTCCAGCGGCTCCGGGCCCAGCCCCTGCAGCAGCGGATGGACCTCACCGGCGGGCTGCCAGAGCAGGCTGCCGAAGCGGCGCGGGTCGTTGAAGCGCAGCAGGCGGCCGTTGTCCAGGCTGATGTCGACGTGGTCGTGGGCGCGTACCGGCGTATCACCGGGCAGCACACGCAGGCTGCCGGACATGCCCAGGTGCAGCACCGCGCTGCCGATGGCGGTATCCAGCAGCAGGTACTTGGCGCGCCGGCGGATCTCCTCGATGCGCTGCCCCGGCAGCAGCTCGGCCACTTCCGGCGGAATCGGCCAGCGCAGGTCGGCGCGGCGCAGGATCACGCCATGCACGCGGCGGCCCTGCAGGTGCGGCGCCAGGCCGCGGCGGGTGGTTTCGACTTCGGGCAGTTCAGGCATGAACCGATTCTACGCCCGCTCAGCGTGGCGGTGCCGCCAGTTCACGGGCATCCAGGACGCCATCACCGTTGGCATCCTGCTTGTGGAAACGCTGCACGATCACCTGCCGCTGCTGCTCGCGGCTGATCGCCCGGCCCTTGCCGCCCGGCAGCTCATCGGCGCTCAGCACGCCATCGCCATTGCGGTCCATGCGGTCGAAGGCATACAGCATCCACTGCACGTACTCGGATTCACTCACCCGGCCGTCGCCATCGCTGTCCATCCGCTGCAGGTAGCTGGTGGTGTCGGTGACCTGGGCCAGCGCCGCGCCCGGCAGCAGCATCGCCAACGCAAGCCCATACCCAGCCCTCACGCGCCCACCAGGCTGTAGCCCTTCAACCGTGCGGCATAGGCCTGCAGCGCGGCGATCCCGCTTTCCTCGGCCTCACGGCACCACGCCTGCAACTGATGCAGGCGCTCGGCGGCATCGTGGCCGCGGGCCTCGAGCAGCGCCGCCAGCCGCGCGCGGTACTCGACCAGGGTGCGGATGCGCGGGCGCTGCGCCACCCATTCGCTGAGCTGGGCACGACTGTCCGGCTTCAGCCAGCGGCCATCGTTGACCAGGCCACGGCGCAGCCGGCGTGGCAGCAGGCGGCGCAGCTTGGCCCCGGCCTGCACGGCTTCCTCGCGCAGGGCCGGCATGAACACATTGCGCTGGTAATCGGTCATCGCCTGGAAGCGGTGCGACAGCAGCGCCTTCAGGGTTTCGGCATCGGGCACGGCGATGTTCGGGCGCACATCCATGGCCGGCGCCACCCGCAGCACCTTGGCCAGGCGCAGCGCCTGCAGCAGGCGGATCGCACTCCAGCCGATATCGAACTCCCAGCGCCGCATCGCGAAGCGCGCCGAGCTGGGGAAGGCATGGTGATTGTTGTGCAGCTCCTCGCCACCGATCCAGAACCCCCACGGCGTCAGGTTCGTGGAGGTATCGGCGGACTCGTAGTTGCGGTAGCCCCACCAGTGGCCCAGGCCATTGACCACGCCGGCTGCCCAGAACGGGATCCACGCCATCTGGACCGCCCACAGGGCCACGCCGGGCAGGCCAAACAACACGGTATTGATCGCGAACAACAGCACCGGCCCCAGCGTGGCATGCGGGGTATACAGGCGGCGCTCGATCGCATCATCCGGGGTGCCGCGCCCGTACTGCTCGATGTCCGCGCGCTGGCCGCGCGCTTCGCGGTACAGCTCCACGCCATGCCAGAACACCTTGCCGATGCCACGGGTGACCGGGCTGTGCGGGTCGTCCTCGGTCTCCACCTTGGCGTGGTGCTTGCGGTGGATGGCCACCCATTCGCGGGTGATCATCGAGGTGGTCAGCCACAGCCAGAAGCGGAATACATGGGCCAGCGCCGGGTGGAAGTCGACCCCGCGATGGGCCTGGCTGCGATGCAGGTACAGGGTCACCGAGAAGATGGTGATCTGGGTGAAGACCAGCAGCACCGCCAGCATCGCCCACCAGCCCAGGCCGAGCACACCACCGGTCAACAGGGACATTAGGGCATCAGGCATGGCAGCGCTCCGGATCGACGCGGGGATGGCAGACATGATGGGCGCTTGCGTTGCAAACTGCATCCCTGCGGCGGTGCTTCGCATCGCCATCCGTGGCACCGTTCACAGTTGGGGACCTGAGTTGTCGAGCCTTGATCCACGCGCCAGCACCATGACTGCGGCCCCGCCCATCGCGGAGCCGCCCCCGTTGATCGAACTGGACCGCGCCACCGTGGTACGCGGCCAGGTGAAGGTGCTGCACGGGCTCAGCCTGCGCATCGCGCAGGGCCAGCACACCGCCCTGCTCGGCCCCAACGGCTGCGGCAAGTCCACCTTCATCAAGCTGATCACCCGCGAGCTGTACCCGCTGGCCCAGGGCGACGGCGCGGTGGCGGTGAAGGTGCTGGGCCAGAACCGCTGGCAGGTGGACCGGCTGCGCTCGCAGCTGGGCATCGTCACCGGCGACCTCAGCAGCAACCTGGCCGACATGCCCGGGCTGACCGTGGAACAGGCGGTGCTGTCCGGCTTCTTCGCCAGCTACGTGGTACCGGCCTTCCGCGAGGTGACCGCCGACATGCGTGCACGCGTCGGCGAGACACTGGCGATGACCGGCGCGCTGTCGCTGCGCGACCGCGCCTACGCCGAGTTGTCGGCCGGCGAGACCCGCCGCGTGCTGATCGCCCGCGCGCTGGTCAATCGGCCGCAGGCACTCCTGCTGGACGAACCTTCCACCGGGCTGGACCTGGTTGCCCGCGAACAGCTGGTGGCAACCATGCGGGTGCTGGCACAGCAGGGCATCACCCTGGTGCTGGTGACCCATCACATCGAAGAGATCATTCCCGAGATCGAGCGGGTGGTGCTGCTGCGCGACGGCCGCGTACTGGCCGATGGCACCCGCGCCGAGCTGCTGCGCAACGAACCGCTGTCGGCGGTGTTCGGCGGCGCGATCACGGTGGTCGAACAGGAAGGCCGACTGACCGCGTACGCGGGATAGACAGATGCATCGCTCTCCGTAACCGTCTGTAGAGTCGAGCCATGCTCGACTGCCGTTCGCCGCGAGCAGAAGCAGCCGAGCATGGCTCGGCTCTACAGAAGGCGGGGCAGCGGGCCGGATGTTCCGGCCCGCCACCGCTTTGCTCAGAACCGCAACGCCAGTGCGCGCGACTCGATCGGTGCCATCCGGCTCTGGTCCTGCAGCTGCAGGTCGCGCAGCTCGTACGGTGCGCCGAAGCCGGCCGGCAATGCGGCCTGGTCGAACGGCAGCACCAGCTGGCCTGCGCCCGGGCCATCGAACCACGCGGCCGCATGTGCCTGTGCGACCGGCTTCAACTGGCCATCGCGGGCCGTGGCATACAGCGTGCCCCGTGCCTCATAGCGGCCTGCGGCGGCCACCTGCAATGGCAGTGCCACCTGGCGATTGGACGGATCCGGTGCCGCCTGGCCACTGAAGCGGGCAGTCGGCCGTGCCACCGCAAAGGCGACCTTGCCATCGCGCAGCACACCGTCGGCCTGGGCGAACACCTGCAATTCCCACAGCCCCTGTGCAGTACCGACATCGGCCGGGATGCGCACCTGCGCGCGCAGGCTGCCATCGGTAGTGCGCAGCAGGCGCTGCGGCCAGCTGCGGCCATCCGGCGCGACCAGCAGGGCTTCTCCGCCGAGGCCGCCACGGCGCGATGCCAGCTGCGCGGTGGTGGCGCCGTCTTCCAGCAGGCGTGCCTGCAGCTGCATGTTGCCGCCGGCCAGCACCTGCGCCTGGTTGGCCTGCACCTCCAGCCGCAGCGGGCTGTTCGGCTCCAGCACCTGCACCACGTAGCGGCCCTGGGCCTGCGCGCTCTGCAGCGTGTAGGCACCGACGGCACTGGTCGCGCCGGTACGCAGCATGCTGCTGCCATCGCTGACCGGCATGCCGGCGTCCTGCAGCGCGCGCGCATCGACACTGCGCGCCACGCTGCTGCGGCCGGCCGGGTCGCGCACCTGTAGCGTGTTGGCCGGCAGCACGCGGGCACCGTCGGCCGGGCTCAGCTGGATCACCGCATCCGGCGCCGTCAGTGGCAGGTCCAGGCCGCGTTGCAGCTGCGTGCCATCAACCTGCTGCCAGTAGCTGCGGCTGACCGAGGCATACGGCGTGGCCGCCTGCAGCGGTTGTGCGGGGTCCAGCGCCCAGGCAAAGGCCAGTGGCGCGTGTTCGCTCTCATCGGTGGGAAGCGGCGCGGCTACCAGGGCGGCAGGCACCTGATCGCCCGCACGGGCGCCCTGCAGCGGCTGCGCGGCCTGCGCTGCGGAAAGGGACAGCACTGCCAGGGTGGCGCCGGCCAGCAGGGTGGATTGAATCGTCATGGTCGTCTCCCTCACTGGGTCAGGTCGTTGCGCAGCAGGGTGCCGAGGCCGAAGCACTCGCGGCGGCTCTGGTTGTGGCTGAGCGGTTCTGCACCCTGGGTACGCGCCTTGTCGGTGAACCAGGTGGTGCCGGCGGCCTTCTGGCTGCTGCACTCCAGGAAGCCATCGGAGCAGGACGACAGCCAGTTCTGGGTGAACTCCAGGCCGACGTTGGCGGCATAGCCACCGCAGTAGCTGTTGCTGTCCCACACCGCCGATTCCACATCGCTGCCCACCACCGCGCGGAACGGTTTGGGCAGGGCGGGACGGCCGGCGGTGCCGTACAGGTTCTGCGCGTTGTAGGTGGCCATGCTCGCCACCTGCTGCTGGCGCACGGCGTCGTTCTTGTAGCCCAGCAGCCAGCCCAGCGAGGTTTCAAAGGTGTTGCCGTTGAGCACCGCATCGGCCAACGGCGTGCCGGCCGAAGACGGTGCCAGCGCGTTGACCTTGCGCACCGTGCGGATGATCTTCGGATAGCGGCTGTCATAGGTCGGGTTGGACAGGATCCAGCGCATCACGTTGCCGCCGTTGGAGTGGGTGATCACCACCAGCTGGGTGATGCCACGGCTGTCGATGAAGCCGGTCAGCTGATTGGCCAGGCAGCCGGCCGCTTCCGGCTTCCACATGTACTGGGTGAAGTCACAGTTGATGACGACGTAGTTGCTGCTGTTCGGCAGGCCTTGGCGCACGGTGTCGATGATCGCCGGCTGCCAGTAGTCCTGGGTGGCGTTGGTCTGTGCGCCGGTGCCATGCACGAAGGCCACGCCGACCACGTCGGCCGCCTGAGCCGGCGCGGCTGCCAGCCCGAGGAGCAGGGCCAGGACGGTACTTCCTGTTGCGGTGCTGCGCATCGCTTCTCTCCCTCTGTCAACGGATCCCCTCGACCCGGCTGGAACTGGACGGCCCCTGGTGCTTGCCGTTGTGCCGATGCTCGCGGCGCGGCCGCGTGAAAGTCCGTGCGCTGCGCCCGGATTCAGGAGACTGACGTCACTCGATGACGCTTTTCATATCGCCGGGATGACCATGCCGGGTCTGGCCGTATGACCGATGGCCACTGCGGTGTCGTATACGGGCTGCGATCATGGCGCGATGTTTTTCCTCCGGAGCCTGTCCATGTCGCTGATTTCCCACCCTGCCCGCCCGCTGCTCGGCCTTGCCGTCATCGCGGCCCTGGCCGGTTGTGCCGCCACCGCCGCCAAGCCGACCGCCGTCGAAGCCAACATCACCACCAAGGCGGTGGGCTATCTGGACAAGAGCGCGGTACCGGCCAGCCTCGACCTGGTGCCAGCACCGCCGGTGGCCGGTTCGGCCGCCCTCGCCCTCGACGAACAGGTCAGCCGTGAAGCCCGCGCGCTGCGTGGCAGCCCGCGCTTCGCCCAGGCCGGTGTCGATGCGGAACTCGGCTTCCCCGAAGGCGCCAACCACTTCTCCTGCGCCGCCGACATCGACGTCGATGCGGTGAAGACCCCGGCGCTGTACCGCCTGCTGGAGCGCAGCCGGATCGACGCCAGCGCCGCCACCAAGGCCGCCAAGAACCACTACCAGCGCCCGCGCCCGTTCATGGTCAATGGTGAACCGACCTGCTCGCCGAAGGACGAAGAAGGCCTGCGCAAGAACGGCTCGTACCCGTCCGGCCACACCTCGATCGGCTGGGCCTGGGCCCTGATCCTGTCGGAGATCGCACCGGATCGCGCCGATGCCATCCAGGCGCGCGGCCGCAACTACGGCGAGAGCCGCCTGGTGTGCAACGTGCACTGGCAGAGCGACATCCTCGAAGGCCGCTTCATGGGCGCCGCCGCCGTGGCCCGCCTGCATGACAACGCCGCGTTCAACAAGGACCTGCTGGCCGCACGCAAGGAGATCGCTGCCGCGCGCAAGGCCGGCCTGCACTCCAGCCGCGACTGCGCGGCCGAGGAAGCGGTGCTGAAGGTGCGCCCGCAGAGCGCGCTGTAAGCGCCTGGCGGTTCAATTGTTGCCGGCCAGCGGCCGGCACTACCGATGGGTGTAAAGCAGAAGGGCCGGCATTGCGCCGGCCCTTCTTCATTCCATCAACGCAGCCACCACATCAGAACTTCGCGGTGAACTCCACGCCCCAGGTACGCGGCTCGTTGAGGAAGCCGGTCAGGTTGTTGAAGTCGATCGCGCCGACCACGCGGGTCTGGTTGGTCAGGTTGCGGCCGAACACGGCCACGTCGTACTGGCCGTAATCCCAGTTGTAGCCCAGGCGCAGGCCGCCTTCCAGCGAACTACGGCCGCGGAATTCCGGCGACTCGTAGATGAAGAAGTTCACCGCGCTGCGGTAGGCCCAGTCGGTGTAGGCATACAGCTCGCTGCCATCGCTGAGCGGGAAGCCGACACGCAGGGTCGCGTTGTGGATCCACTTCGGCGCCTGCGGCAGCGGATTGCCGTTGACCAGTGCGTAGGTGCCACCGTTGATGACGGTGGTCGGGTCGTTGATGGTGCAGCCACCGCCGCAGATCGCTACCGCCAGATCCTTGTCCTTGATCTCGGTGTCGTTGTAGCTGCTGCCGAAGGTCAGCAGCACGTTGTCAGCCAGATAGGCTTCCAGGTCCAGCTCCACGCCCTGGCCGATGGTCTTGTCGGCGTTGAGCAGGGTGGCGGTGTTGTTGGTGCCGCCCACGGCGATCAGCTGCTGGCCGTCAACGTTGTAGCGGAACACGCTCAGGCCCAGGCGCGCACGGCGCTCGAACAGGTCGGCCTTGATGCCGGCTTCGTACGAGATCACCTTCTCCGAATCGGCCTGCGACAGGCCCGGCGCGAAGGCCAGGCGGCCCTGGATCGACGGCGCACGGAAGCCCTTGGCCACGCGGGCGTAGGCATTCACGTTGTCGGTCAGCTTGTACACGCCGCTGACATCCCAGCTGACGTCGTTGACGTCGGTGTTGGCCAGGTACGGGCCACTGACCGGGGTGCCGAACGGAAGGACGGCCTGCAGCACGCTGGCGTTGAAGTCCTTCTTGTCCTGGGTGTAGCGCACGCCGGCGCGCAGCTTGAAGCGGTCGGTGACATCGAAGTCACCCGAGGCGAACACCGCCCATGCCTTGTTGCGCTGGTTCTGCACCACATGGCCGGTCTGCGGGTTGCCCGGCTTCAACGAGTTGTAGTTGAAGTTGTTGATGGTCACGTCTTCGTCGAAATAGAAGACGCCGGCCTGCCAGTCGAAGCGGCCCCATTCGTTGGATTCGACGCGGAACTCCTGCGTCCACTGGCGATGGTGCGGCAGGCCGTCGGCCGACTCCGACGAGAACGGGATGAAGCCCGGCCCATAGTTGCCAGCGCCCAGCGATGCGTCGCCGTAGCCACCGTCGATGTCACCACGATTGAGCGATTCGGCGGTTTCATAACCGGTGATCGAGTGCAGGGTCACCGAGCCGAGGTTCCACTGCAGGCGCGCGCTGCCGCCCCAGGTCTCCAGGTCGGAGAAGTTGACGCCGTCGTTGGCCACCTTGTCGCGGTCGAAGTTCTCGACCAGCGAATTGCCACCCTTTTCGATGATGTTGGCGCGGAACAGGCGCGCGGTACCGTTGAGCTTGCGCTTGTGCAGGTTGAACAGTGCTTCGAAGTCGTCGCCTTCGTACAGGAACTGCACGCGGCCGGCGGCTTCGTCATAACCTTCGAAACCGCTGTTGGGCGCACCGGCGCGGGTGTTGTCGACCCAGTCGTCACGGCGCTGGTAGATGGCCGAGACGCGTGCCGACCAGCGGTCGGTCAGCGGGCCGCCATAGGCGCCCTGCACGTTCCAGCTGTTGTAGCTGCCATAGCCCACGCGCACGTAGCCGTCGGCATCCTGCGACGGGCGCGCCGAATCGAACTTGACCACGCCGGCCGGGGTATTGCGGCCGAACAGCGTGCCCTGCGGACCGCGCAGCACTTCCACGTTGGCCAGGTCGAACAGCGGGAAGCCCTTCAGCAGCGGGCTTTCCTGCACCACGTCGTCGTACACCAGCGACACCGGCTGCGACGCATTGAGGTCGAAGTCGGTGTTGCCCAGGCCACGGATGTAGAAGCGCGGGAAGGCACGGCCGTAGGACGACTCGATGTTGAGGCTGGGCACGCGCGCGGCCAGGAAGCGGATGTCATCGCCCGCCGAACCCAGCACATCGAGCTTCTCGCCCTGGATCGCGCTGATCGCGACCGGCACGTCCTTGGCGTTCTCGACGCGGCGCTGCGCGGTCACCTGCAGGGCATCAAGGGCAACCGGATCCTTGGCAGCGGGAGTTTCCTGGGCGGCTGCTACCAGCGGCAACAGGGCGGAAAGAGCGGCAACGAGGGGGCGCGCGACCGGAAGGCGGCCACGGGAAGTGCGGGTCGGAGACATGGCGGTAGGCTGTGTTTGGAGGGGTGGTAAAACGGCGCTACCAGATAATTGTTGCAATACAGCACCTGCCCCGCAAATGCCTGCCGTTCATGGCCGCGTCGCTCCGGCCCCCGCGCCCTCGCTAGACTCGGGGTTTTCCAGCCCTGCAGAGCCGCCGCGATGACCCAGTGGTACTTCCATGCCTCCGCCCAGGCCGAGCGTATCGGCCCGCTTGATGACGAGGCCGCGCGCCGTTATGCGCAGGCCAACCCGCGCGCCCTGGCCTGGTGCCAGGGCATGAGCGGGTGGACCTCGATTGCCGAGGTGCCCGAACTGCAGTCCGCGGCCCCGGGCATGCCGAACACCCCGCCGCCGGTCCCCGCCGCGGCCAGCGGCCGCGCCGACGACATCGAATTCCGCATCGTCGGCCATGAAATGCAGTTCGTGGAGATCGAGCTCGACCCCGGTGAGAGCGCCATTGCCGAGGCCGGCGCATTGATGTTCAAGGATGCCACCGTGCAGATGGACACGGTGTTCGGCGCCGCCAACGGCGACCAGGGCGGCGGCTTCATGGGCAAGGTGATGGCCGCCGGCAAGCGCGTGCTGACCGGCGAGAGCCTGTTCGCCACCGTCTACACCCAGAGCGGCCACGGCAAGGGCAAGGTCGCCTTCGCCGCGCCCTACCCCGGCACCGTGCTGGCAATGAAGCTGGACCAGCATGGCGGCCGCCTGATCTGCCAGAAGGACAGCTTCCTGGCCGGCGCGCGCGGCGTGCAGATCGGCGTGCAGTTCCAGCGCAAGATCATGACCGGCCTGTTCGGCGGCGAAGGTTTCATCATGCAGAAGCTGGAAGGCGACGGCTGGGTGTTCATCCATGCCGGCGGTTGCGTGGTGGAGCGCGAGCTGGCCGCGGGCGAGCGGCTGGATGTGGATACCGGCTGCGTGGTGGCCTACCACCCGACCGTAGACATGGACGTGCGCCGGGTGGCCGGCATCAAGAGCATGCTGTTCGGCGGCGAAGGCGTGTTCCTGGCCACGCTGACCGGCCCGGGCAAGGTCTGGCTGCAGTCGCTGCCGTTCTCACGCCTGGCCGGCCGCATGTGGATGGCCGCGCCGCAGGGCGGTGGCCAGAACCGCGGCGAAGGCTCGGTGCTGGGCGGCCTGGGCCGGATGCTGGACGGCGACAACCGGTTCTGACCGCCCCCGGTCGTGCCGGCCGCTGGCCCGCAACCTCATGGACCTTGGCGCGCATCCCGGTAGTGCCGGCCGCTGGCCGGCAGCCTCATGAACCTTGGCGAGCGTCCCGGTAGTGCCGCCCGCTGGCCGGCAGCCCCATGAACCTTGGCGCGCATCCCGGTAGTGCCGGCCGCTGGCCGGCAGCCTCATGGACCTTGGCGAGCCTCCCGGTAGTGCCGGCCGCTGGCCGGCAGCCTCATGGACCTTGGCGCGCATCCCGGTAGTGCCGGCCGCTGGCCGGCAGCCTCATGGACCTTGGCGAGCGTCCCGGTAGTGCCGGCCGCTGGCCGGCAGCCTCATGAACCGTTGCCAGGTTCCCAATGATTGCCGGCCAGCGGCCGGCACTACCTTTATGAATGGGCGATGTTTCCTACCCTGCCCGCCCCGCCACGGCTTCGGTATGCTGGCGCCCTTTCCTGAATCCGGCGCCGCGAGCGCACTGCCGATGAGCCTGTTCCGCCCCCGCATGCTGCTGTCCGTCGCCCTGATCGGCCTGCTGGCCGGCTGCGGTGGCGACCCGGTCCGCCCCACACCGCCGCCGGCGCCGACCGTGGTGCCGCAGGCCAAGCCGGTGAAGATCGGCATCGCCCTCGGTGGCGGCGCAGCCAAGGGCTTCGCGCACATCGGCGTGATCAAGATGCTGGAGGCCAACGGCTTCGAACCGGCCGTGGTGTCCGGCACCAGCGCCGGCAGCGTGGTCGGTGCGCTGTACGCCAGCGGCATGGACGCGTTCCAGATGCAGAGCAAGGCGGTCGCGCTGGACGAAGCCAGCATCCGCGACGTGCGCCTGTTCTCCGGCGGCCTGGTGCAGGGCCAGAAGCTGCAGGACTACGTCAACGAGCAGGTTGCCAACCGTCCTGCCGAGCGCCTGAAGAAGCCGTTCGCCGCCGTCGCCACCCAGCTCGAAACCGGCGAGCGCTCGATCTTCGTGCGCGGCAACGTCGGCCAGGCGGTGCGCGCGTCCAGCAGCATTCCCGGTGTGTTCGAACCGGTGAAGATCGGCGGCCGCAACTACATCGATGGCGGCGTGGTCAGCCCGGTGCCGGTGGATGCCGCGCGCCAGCTCGGCGCCGACTTCGTGATCGCCGTGGACATCTCCAGCAAGGCCAGCGGCAAGGCGCCGACCGACATGCTGGGCATCGTCAACCAGTCCATCTCGATCATGGGCCAGCGCCTGGGCGAACAGGAACTGGCACGCGCCGACATCGTCATCCGCCCGAAGGTGCTGGACATCGGCGCCGCCGATTTCAGCCAGCGTGGCACCGCAATCCTGGAAGGCGAAAAGGCCGCGATGGCAGCCATGCCGCAGATCCGCGCCAAGATCCAGCAGCTGCAGCGTGCACGTGCCGCCGCAGCCGCACCGGCACCGGTGGCCGCGCCGAAGTGCGAGGAAGCCTCGCGCCTGGGCAAGCTGATGGGCCGCAAGGGCAAGTGCTGATCTGAGCCGGTGTGTCGCTGCCAGACTGCGACGCGCGTGCTAGCGCGTGGGCCGGTAGCCGCTGGCCTGCTGTCGCTCGCGCCTGCGCTTCTGGCGCGCCTGCTCCTGCAGTGTCGCCGTGTGCTGCAGCTGTTCCATGCCATCGGCCGGTACGTGCAGCTGGCGTCGCGCACGGGTCAGCGCCAGATAGACCGCGCGCACCGGGTTGTGCCAGATGCGCCCGCCCTGCCCCGCACTGAAGCAACCGGGCGACAGCGAGACCACGTCGAACTGCAGGTTCTTCGCGTGTTCGGCCAGGCACAGCGCCACCCGCCCTTCAGCGGGCGTGTCCTGGTCATCAAGCGCTTGCAGCAGTGACTGCACCCGATCGGCAGACGCAAACAGTTCGACCAGCGCGCCCTGCCCTTCGTCGGCCTGCGTGGCCAGGAAGCGCTCCCATTCCTGGTCCGATGCGCTGTCGCGGCGCCGGCGCCACGCATCCAGTGGCCGCTGCAGCACGCTGCGCAGCGCGCGCAGCGATGCCGGATGCAGGTAGGGCCGCAGCCCGAGTGCGTGCAGCTGTGCCGCGTCCAGGGCCAGATCGGCGACGCTGCCATGGATGCGCAGGCCCTCGCTCGGCACCTGCGCCCAGTCGCGGTAATGCAGCACACCGGTGGCGCGGTCGGTGGCACCGACGAACGGCCCACTTTCCTGGCCCAGTCCATCCAGTGCCAGGGTCTGGTTGACCAGGCCCTCGACCTGGTTGCCCTGGCGCACCGACTGGTGCATTTCCAGCACCTTCGACGCGGCCCAGCGCGGCACCGTACCGGTCAGGCACTGGTGCGGATCACCCAGGCTGACCACGCCAGGCGCATGGCCGGCCAGCAACTGCTTCCACGACGGGCTCAGGTCATGCGCCTCGTCCACCAGCAGCATGCCCATGTCCAGCGGCGGGGTGACGCCGCGCAGGGCCAACCACTTGCCGATGTGCGCCGGGCTGAGGCTCAGCAGCGTGCCCCGCTGCAGCTCGGCGTCGAACATGCAGCGCCAGACGTGCTCGGCGGCCGCCATGTACGGTGACACATCGAGCATCGCGGCAGGCACCGAACGGTCGAAATGCTGGAAGGCCATGCGCGGCGCGGACGAGGCGCACCAACGGTTGATGGCCTCGAACGCGGTCAGCAGCACCTGCTCCGGGCTGCGCCCACCGATGCCCTGCAGTCCGATGCGGCCGGCAATCTCGCGCGGCGTACGGGTGCTGCGCCGGTAGCTGGCAACGAAGCCACCGGTCTGGCCGCTGCGCGCGGCGTGCTGGGCCACGCGGTTGGCGAACTCGATCTGGGTCAGCAGGCGCACCGCAGTGCTGGCCGGCACGCGGGCGCGGAAGGCTTCCACCTGCCCACGCGAGGGCGCCACGTAGGTGTAGCGGCCCGGCCGCGCATCCATCAGCGCCAGCACCAGGTGGCCCTTGCCGGTGCCGGCATAGCCATCGAGGTCGATCAGCTCATCGGGGTTGGCGGCGATGGCGCGCAGCACGCGGGCCTGCTCGGAGGTGTACAGGCCATGGTGCTCGACCGACCGCGCGTCCGCGGCGGCGACGTCATCCTGCGTGGCCTCGTCGTCGTCACTGGAAAAGGTGGCGGGAAAGCGGATCTCATGTTCGACCAGGGTTTCCTGGCAGGCCTGCTGCAGGGCCAGGCCCGGGTACTCCCGTGGCGACTGCGCGATGACGTCCTGCAGGATCTCCGCCGGCGCCAGCAGCACGCCGTGGGCAGCCAATGCGGTCAGCCAGGCATCCAGCTCCGGTTGGCCACCGCCACCGGGCCCGGCCAGCTGTGCAGCCGCGCCTTCGTTGCCAGCAAACAACGCGCAGGCATCATGCAGCAGGCGCTCGATCTCGGCCGCCGGATGCAGGCGCGTCCGGCACAGCTGCGCGGCCATCAGGCCGGCCTGCTCCACTGCGGTCTGCGGTGGCGTGCCATGGGCAACGTAGCGCGCCAGCGACTTGCGCTGCAGCGGCAGGAACGTGGTGGTGGGCAGCGGGTGCTGGAGTTCGGACATGCGTGGAACCGGAAAGGAACGCTGCGACGCGCGCAGGGCGGAGATGCTCGGCTACCCGCCCGGCGCCGTCAAATCGCAGCGGCGCGTTCATTCCAGCTGCGAAAGCGGCAATGCCTGGAAGCCCTTCACCGTGCGCAGCACGAAGCTGGAATTGGCATCGGCCACGCCACCGGCGTTGAGCAGCCGGTCAAGCAGGAAGTGCGAGAAGTGCTCCAGGTCGCGCACGTAGACGTGCAGCAGGTAGTCCATGTCGCCGGTCAGTGCATGGCAGGCCACCACTTCATCCCAGCCCTGCACGCTGTCCACGAAGTGGCCGATGGCGGCCTGGTCGTGCTTTTCCAGCTGCACGCGCACGAAGGCCTGCAGGCCCAGCCGCAGCTGCCGTGGCTCCAGCCGCGCGCCATAGCCGACGATCACGCCCTCGCTTTCCAACCGCTGCAGGCGACGCAGGCAGGCAGAGGGCGAGAGGTTCACCCGCGTCGCCAGCTCGGCGTTGGTGGCGCGCCCATCCCGCTGGATTTCAGCCAGCAGACGTATATCCGTGCGATCGAACTGGACTTCTCCGGCCATTGTTGCCCCGCAACATGGTGAGTACGCAAGGATATTGCGCCAACAAGGCCAATCGGCGCAACTTTTGCAACCCTGTTGCGCGCGCCCTGCCCTAGCATCGTGGGTATCTCATCCCGGAGTGCCACATGGACCTCGCCCAGCCCCGCCGCGTCGAACACCAGCAGACCGACAAGGGCTACGTGCCGGTGTATACCACCGCGCTCGTCGAGCAGCCGTGGGACACCTACAGCGCCGACGACCACGCCACCTGGAGCACGCTGTACCAGCGCCAGCGCGAACTGCTGGTCGGCCGCGCCTGCCAGGAATTCCTGGATGCACAGGACGAGATGGGCATGAGCGCGCACATGATTCCGCGCTTCGACCAGCTCAACGAAGTGCTCGGCGCCGCCACCGGCTGGACCCTGGTCGGCGTGGAAGGCCTGCTGCCGGAACTGGACTTCTTCGACCACCTGGCCAACCGTCGTTTCCCGGTGACCTGGTGGATCCGTCGCCCGGACCAGATTGATTACATCGCCGAGCCGGACCTGTTCCACGATCTGTTCGGCCATGTGCCGCTGCTGATGAACCCGGTGTTCGCCGACTATATGGAGGCGTACGGCCGTGGCGGCGTCAAAGCCCACGCGATCGGCCCGGATGCACTGCAGAACCTGACCCGCCTGTACTGGTACACGGTGGAGTTCGGCCTGATCGATACGCCCGACGGCCTGCGCATCTACGGCGCCGGCATCGTGTCGTCGAAGGGCGAATCGCTGTACTCGCTGGAGTCGGCTGCGCCCAACCGCATCGGTTTCGACCTGCAGCGGATCATGCGCACGAAGTACCGCATCGACACCTTCCAGAAGACCTACTTCGTCATCGACAGCTTCGAACAGCTGATGCAGGCGACGTCGCCGGACTTCACCCCGATCTACGCGGCGCTGTCTGATCAGGCGCATCTGCCGGCGGGCGATGTGCAGGCCGATGACCGCGTGTTCCAGAAGGGCACCGGCGAAGGCTGGGCCGACGGTGGCGACGTGTAAGCGCACGGCGCCCACCTCTTCGCATTGAAAAGAAAACGGCGCACCTGGATGCGCCGTTTTCGTTGCTGCCTGCCTGCACCGTCACGGCAGTGCAGGCGAGGGCAGGGCGATCAGGCGTCCACGGCCCGGCAGGAACCGCGCACCATCAGCTGCGGATGCACGCTGGTTGCGGTCGGCGCATCCGGCACGTCGGCCTGCACCAGCATCGCCGCTGCCATGCGCCCGATGTCGGACACATGGCGGCGCACCGAGGTCAGCGGCGGCCACAGCCGCGACGCCAGCGGGCTGTCGTCGTAGCTGACGATCGACAACTGCTGCGGCACCGCGATGCCCGCACGCAACGCCACCTGATACACGCCGGCAGCCATTTCGTCGTTGCCGGCAAAGATCGCACTGGGCCGTTGTCCGCCCATCAGCAGCCGTTCGGCGGCATGCACGCCCGACTCGAACGTATCGCCCGCTTCCAGCACGCGTTCACCCGGCAGGGTCAGGCCCACCTGCGCCAGCCGGTCGAGGAAGCCATGGGTGCGCTCGCGTGCGGTACGGCGGTCGCCTGGACCGGCAATCACCGCGATATCGCGGTGGCCGAGCGAGAGCAGGTAGCCCGCTGCCGCGGCTGCACCGTCGCGATCATGGGTGACCACGGCCTGTGCCTCGTCATCCGACACATGCGCGTTGATGCGGACGTAGCGGCATTCAATGCCGTCGAGCATCTCCGTCAACGCAGCCGACTCGGAGGCACGCGGGCCCAGGATCACGCCGTGCAGCTTCTGCTGCTGCACGAAGCGCCGCACGCCGTACGCACAGTCCGGAGCCAGGCTGTCGCAGGGATGCACGACCAGTTCATAGCCGGTGCCGCGCAGCGCTTCCAGCGCGCCGTGCTGCAGGTCGACGATGCATTGGGCGCCCGGGTCGTCATACACCAGGCCGATCAGGAAGGAGCGGCGGAACGCGAGGCCGCGCGCCAGGGGGTCGGGCACGTAACCGACCTCGCGCATCAACGCCTCGACCTTGTCGCGGGTGTCTTTGCGCACCAGCGGCGAGTTGTTGATGATTCTTGAAACCGTTTTCTTGGAAACTCCCGACAGTCGTGCGATGTCGTTGATCGTGGCAGCCTTGCCCTTCGATGCCGGCAACGCGGCATCGCTAATAATTCGCACTGACATGTATAGAACCAGGTAAGTCGGAGAATTCTAGCCTTGCGCCCGTGGGGCGCGAAGTTGCGGAATGTCGCAGCGAAGATGGATCGCGTCGTGTTCGACCGCTTCTGCTGCGCGAGGTTCCATTGTGATCGCTCTACTTGATGTCCATCTGAACCGTTCTTCCGCGCGTGTTCACCTTGAATGCGGGCGCGACGCGTGCGAACGCCAACATTCCCTTAACCACGCTCCGCTACAGTCGGGGCATGGACCTGCAGACTTCTCCGTTTCCGGTGTTCCGTGGCCGCGACAGGTTGATCGCTGCGGTCGACGCAGCGATGACCTCCGGTGATGCCGAGCGCATCACCGCCGACCTGCAGCTGGCGCTGCAGGAAGCCATCGCGGACAGCCGCATCGAATTGCCCGAGTGCGTACACCGTCCGGTCAGTGATCATTACGCGCGACGCCCGCTGTACCACAGCCGCGAACACGGCTACAGCGTGATTGCCATGAGCTGGGGCCCAGGGCAGGGCACGCCGCTGCACGACCACGATGCCATGTGGTGTGTGGAGGGAGTGTGGTCAGGCGAGCTGGAGATCACCCGCTATGAACTGCTGGAGCGCAACGGTGAGCGCTGCCGCTTCCGCCGCCACGCCGTGCTGCGCGGGGGCTGCGGCAGTGCCGGCAGCCTGATTCCGCCGCACGAGTACCACACCCTGCGCAACGCCAGCAACGAAGCGCTGGCGATCTCGGTTCACGTGTACGAGGCGCAGATGGAGCGCTCGGCGGTGTTCGATCCACTCGGTGGTGACTGGTACCAACGCCGCATCCAGGCATTGCAGGCCGACCCGGCCTGAGCCGGGGGCAGGGCGGGGCACCACCAGCACCGTCGTGAGCCACGTGGCATCATGCGCCGCTGCGCTGCCGGACCCGGCGGCGATCCGCGATGCCCGGTCGGGCAAGGAGCAAGACGATGTCCAGCGCTGATCCGCGCCTGCGCGCGCTGTTGAAGCTGGCACCGGTGATTCCGGTGTACACCCCCGAAGATGTGAATGAAGCGGTCGAAGTGGCCCAGGCGCTGTTCCGCGGCGGCCTGCCGGTGATCGAAGTGACGCTGCGCACGCCGCAGGCGCTGGATGCGATCAAGGCGATGGTCGAGGCCGTGCCCGATGCGGTAATCGGTGCCGGCACCGTGCTCAACGCCGCGCAGATGCAGGCAGCCAAGCAGGCCGGTGCGCGTTTCGCGGTGTCCCCCGGTGCCACGCCGACGCTGTATGCCGCCGCGCGTGATGCCGACCTGCCGTACCTGCCTGGTGCCGCCACTGCCTCCGACCTGATCCTGGGCCTGGAGCACGGCCACGACACCTTCAAGTTCTTCCCGGCGGTGCAGGCCGGTGGCGCTGCGTTGCTGGCGGCCTGGCACGGCCCGTTCGCCGATATGCGCTTCTGCCCGACCGGCGGCATCAGCGCGCAGACCGCGCCGCAGTTCCTGCACCTGCCCAACGTGCTGTGCGTGGGCGGCTCGTGGCTGACCACCCCGGCGCTGCTGCAGACCCGCGACTGGGATGCGATCGAGCGTCTGGCCCGCGAGGCCTCGGTACTGGCCGGCTGAACCGCTGCACGAATCGTCAAAGGTTTGATCGTGATCAAAGCGCCGGCCTCGAGCCGGCGTCATTCTGTGGGCAAGCGCACTACGGAGATCCGAACATGAATTCGACCATGAAGGCCGCTGTCGTGCGTGAGTTCGGCAAGCCACTGGTGATCGAGGAAGTCCAGGTACCGCGCCCGGGGGCGGGCGAAGTACTGGTCAAGATCGAGGCCTGTGGCGTCTGCCACACCGACCTGCACGCCGCCGAGGGCGACTGGCCGGTGAAACCGAACCCGCCGTTCATCCCCGGCCACGAGGGCGTGGGGCACGTCGTGGCCGTGGGAGGCGGGGTAGGGCACGTCAAGGAAGGCGACAGGGTCGGCATCCCCTGGTTGTACTCGGCGTGTGGCCATTGCGAACACTGCCTGGGTGGCTGGGAAACGCTGTGCGAGACACAGCGCAACACCGGTTACTCGGTCAACGGCGGCTTCGCCGAGTACGCACTGGCCGATGCCAACTATGTCGGCCTGCTTCCGAAGGACGTGGGCTTCGTCGAGATCGCGCCGGTGCTGTGCGCCGGCGTGACCGTCTACAAGGGCCTGAAGGTCACCGACACCAAACCCGGTGACTGGGTGGCGATTTCCGGCATCGGTGGCCTGGGCCACATGGCGGTGCAGTACGCCCGCGCGATGGGTCTGAACGTGGCTGCGGTGGATGTGGACGACAACAAGCTGGCATTGGCCCGGCAGCTCGGCGCGCAGATCACCGTGAACGCGCGTACCACCGATCCCGCCGCCTTCCTGAAGAAGGAAATCGGCGGCGCGCACGGCGCGCTGGTCACCGCGGTGTCGCCGAAGGCGTTCGAGCAGGCGCTGGGCATGGTCCGCCGTGGCGGCACCGTCTCGCTCAACGGACTGCCGCCCGGTAATTTCCCGCTGGACATCTTCGGCATGGTGCTCAACGGCATCACCGTGCGTGGCTCGATCGTCGGCACCCGGCTGGACCTGCAGGAGTCGCTGCAGTTCGCCGCCGAAGGCAAGGTCGCGGCCACGGTCAGCACCGACCGCCTGGAAAACATCAACGACGTGTTCGCGCGCATGCATGCGGGCACGATCGAAGGCCGCGTGGTGCTCGACTTCGCCGCCTGACCGCCTGTGCATGGCCGCCGTCGCTCCGTCCCCCTCTCCCACGGACGCGGCGGCCATGCCTATCCCCCGGTGGTGCCGGCCGTTGGCCGGCAAACCCCAGGCATTTCGCGCCGCCGTACAATGCGCGCATGCCCGACCTGCTCAAGACCCTGTTCCTGTCCCTCGTCGCCCTGATCGGCGGCGTGCTGTCGCTTGCGCTGGTCAGCAGCGTCGCCAGCTGGCTGCCCCCGCTGGTGGGCATGTCGCCGGACAACAACAGCGTGCAGCTGGGGTGGGACCTGGCCTTCAGCGTACTGGGCGGCATCGCCGGCATTTCCTTCGCCACCTACTACGCGCCGTGCTGGCCGCGTTCGCATGGGTTCTCGATCTGGTCGCTGATCGCGCTCGGCTGCGCCTACGCAATGTGGACCGCAGGCGCGGATTTCCCGCTCTGGTTCGTCATTTCGCTGCTGGCGTCACTGCCGCTGCAGCTGCTGGCCGGCTGGTGGTTCGGTCGCCGCGCGTCGCGCGATCCGCGCTGAGCGCATCCAGGTAGTGCCGGCCGCTGGCCGGCAACCTCGCCCATCCTACAGGTGCCGGCCAGCGGCCGGCACTACCGCTTCAGCGACGGCAGCGTCTGCTTCAATCGCGCGATGCCCTGCCATGGGTCACCCTTCAGCCGCTTGGCACGCGCCAGCGCCTTGGCCATCGGAAACGCGTCGGCCGCGCTCACCCGCGCCAGTTCTTCCCAGCGCAGCGGCACCGCCACGCCGCCAGAATCGCGTGCACGCAGCGACCACGAGCACACGCTGGTGGCGCCTCGGGTGTTGCGCAGCCAGTCGATGAAGATGACGCCATTGCGCTTCGCCTTGCTCATCGTCGCCACGTAGCGGTCCGGCGCCTGCTCCGCCATCGCCTGTGCGAACGCCTCGCAGAATGCCTTGGCTTCGCCCCAGCCTGCCTTGGGCTGCAGTGGTACCACCACGTGCACCCCCTTGCCGCCAGACAGGCGTACGACGCTCTCCAGACCCACCTGCTGGAGGCGGTCACGCACATCGCGTGCACCGGCTTTCACCTGTGCCCAGCTGACGCCGTCACCAGGGTCGAGATCGAACACCAGTCGATCCGGATGCTCCGGGTCGGCCACGGTCGCACCCCAGGGATGCAGCTCCAGCGTGTTCATCTGCACCAGTTGCAGCAGGCCCCGCGCATCGTCGATGTAGACGTAATCCTCGCGGCCGCTCTTCTGCAGGAGGGGCACCGCATGCACCGCATCGCCCAGGCCGGGGCCATGATGCTTCTGGAAGAAGCAGGCCTTGCCGACGCCATCCGGACAGCGCAGCAATGACAGCGGACGTCCGGCGATTTCGGGCAGGATCCAGCGCGCCATGCGCTGGTAGTAGTCGGCCACGTCGCCCTTGCTCAGTTTCTGCTTTGGAAACACCACCCGCTCAGGATGGGTGATCTGGACCTCACCTCCGGCTTCGGCATCTGCGGTGCTCATTCCCAGGTCCTCCTCCTGCTTGTCGCTGCGCAACCGCTTGAAACTGGCCTGGCGGAGCAGGCCTTCCTTGCCCCAGCCACGGAACGCCACCTCCGCCACCGTCACCGGTTTCACCCAGCGTACGCTGGCGGCGCGGAACGGCACATGCGCCGGCAGCTGCAGCACCGGCGTCTTCACTGCCAAAGGCTGCAGTGCCTTGAGCAGCGCGCGCAGGCGCTCGTCGTCGAAGCCGGTACCCACGCGGCCCACATAGCGCAGCCCGGCCTTGTCCGGCGTGGCCAGAAGCAGCGAGCCGAATCCCACCCGGGAACCCTTGGGTGCCGTATAGCCGACGATCACGAACTCGTCGGTGTCTTCGTGCTTCACCTTCACCCAGCTGCGCGCGCGGGTGTTTACGTACGGCGCATCCACCTGCTTGCTGACGATGCCTTCGAAGCCGGCCTCGCCGCTGGCATCGAACACCTGCGGCCCATGGTCGACCACGTGTTCGCTGAAGGCCAGTGTGCCGGGCGCCGGCCCGATGAGATCCTTCAGCAGCGCCTTGCGTTCCAGCAACGGCGCACGACTGATGTCCACGCCGGCCACACCCGGAAGATCGAACACGATGTAACGCAACGGTTGCTTCGAGCTTCCATCGATCACGCGCTGCAGTGCTGCGAAATCGCTGCGTCCTTCCTTGTCCAGAACCACCAGCTCGCCATCCAGGCGCGCATCGCGCACCGGCAGCGCCAGCACGGCCTGCGCGACCTCGGGAAAATCGGCCGTCCAGTCCAGGCCGTTGCGCGAGCGGAGTTTCACCTCGCCATTGTGCAGATCGGCCAGCAGACGATAGCCGTCCCACTTGATCTCGTGCAGCCAGCGCTCGCCGTCGGGGGCACTGTCGCGATGATCGGTCAACTGCGGTTTGAACCCAAGGGGAAAGGGCGTATCACGTGCGCCGTGCAGTTGCAGCGCGCGTGCATGCCAACGCGCATCGGCCTTGCGCGTGGTCGTGCGTGCGACGGGTGCAGCACGCGCCGCCTTCGCTGTGGAACGCTTCTTCGCCGCAGATGCTCGTTTCGGCGTGGGTGCCGTCAGCAGGTCATCCGCCTCCGCGTCGCGCGCTTCGCCGTCGTCGCGCTTCATCAGCAGCCACTGCACCTGGCGGCCTTTCATCGCGGTCCGCACCAGCTTCCAGCCACCGGCCAGGCGTTGCCCGTGCAGCACGAAGTCGATCTTTCCAGCCGCCAGCGCCTGCAGTGGATCGCCTTCACAGGCCCAGGTGCCGTGATCGAAGACATCCACGTGGCCAGCGCCATAGTGGCCTTCAGGAATGTCTCCTTCGAAACCGGCGTAGGACAACGGGTGATCTTCCACCTCCACGGCCAGCCGCTTCTCACCAACGCGCAGCGAAGGCCCCTTGGGCACAGCCCAGCTCTTCAGTACGCCGTCCATTTCAAGGCGGAAGTCATAGTGACGCGAGCTTGCGTGATGCAGCTGGATGACGAAGGTCGGCCGCCGCTTCGGATCGCCGCGTGCGGGCGTGTCGTCAGGCTCCGGCGTCTGCCCGGCGCCACCACCCAGTCTGCGCTTGCGCCGGTACTGGTGCAGCGACATGGTTCAACCTGCCTTGCGCCGCGTGGTCTTCTTTATGGCCCTTTTGGCGGCCTTCTTCGCAGCCTTCTTCGCCGGTGCCTTGCGCATTGCCGGCTTCTTCGCCGGCGTGCGCTTGTTGGCGTCCAGGCTCTTCTGAAGCAACGCCATGAAATCCACCACATTGGTGGTGGCATCTTCACGTGGTGCGGGCTCGTCTTCCACCCGGGTAGTGCCGCCCTTGGATTTGATGCGCTTGTTCAGTACCAGCTGCAGACGCTCGCGGAACTCATCGTGATAATCCGAAGGATCCCAGTCACCGGCCATTGACTCGATCAGCTGTTCGGCCATCGCCGTTTCCTTGCTGGTGATGCGATAGTCGGACAGTTTTCCGGTGGGCAGCTTGTAGTCCTCGGGATCCACCAGCTCCTGCGGATAGCGCAGGATCATCAACACCAGCGCGTCCTCATGCGGCATCACCGCGCACAGGTATTCGCGCGTGCGCACCACCACCCGCGCGATGCCCACCTTGCCGGTACTGCGCAGCGTTTCGCGCAGCAGCACATAGCCCTTTTCGGCCTTCTTGCCGGGCACCAGCAGATACGGTTTCTCGTAGTAGCGTGGGTCGATCTGCGCCGCATCCACGAACGATTCCACCTCCACCGCTTCGTGGCTTTCCGGCGCCGCCGAACGGATATCACCTTCCTCCAGCACGACATAACTGCCCTTGTCGTACTCATAGGCTTTGACGATGTCCTTCCAGGGCACTTCCTCACCGGTGTCGGCGTTGACCCGTTCGAAACGGATCGGCTTGCGATCGCGGGAGTCGAGCATGCGGAACTGCAGATCGACCTTGCGTTCGCCGGACATCAGTGACACCGGCACGTTGAGCAGGCCAAACGACAACGTGCCGGTCCAGATCGGGCGGGCCATGGGCGCACCTTTGGCGGGGCAGGGTGCCCAGCGTGGGCCGGAGGGCGTAAACCAGCCGTGTCCGTGCCGTGCACGTGGGTTCTACGGAAAGCGGTAGTGCCGGCCGCTGGCCGGCTGAGGCTCGCGGCCTGAAGTTTCCTGGGGTTGCCGGCCAGCGGCCGGCACTACTGCAGCAACGGCCTCACCGCCGCCGCCGGAATATGGTCCAGTGCGCGCCAGGCGTCCTCCACCACCGGCCTCGCCTGCGACCAGCTCAACCGCGACTGCCCGCGCATCTGCTCCCAATGCTCGGCCAGTTCCTCGCAGGTATCGGCGGCATCACCGCGCGGCCAGTCGGCAGCGTGGGTAGTCAGCGCGAAGGCATACACCGGGCACAGATCGCGCCAGTTGCGGTGGCTCTGGCCTCGGCGCTCTTCGTAGTCACTGAGCATGTACTGCAGGTAGTCCTGCGCCACCGCCTGCGGATCTTCCTGGCGGCGCGTGCGGCGCTGCGCGGTGCGCTGGCCGAGCGGATCGAGCAGGGCGTTGAACACGGACGGTGCGGGTCGTTCAAGACGGGGCATGGCCGGCTCCTGCAGCGGGGGCGGGTGGGCAGGAATACGCGCGGTGCCGTTACCGGGGGGTGAGCGAGATGTTCATGACGCCAGGTTCGCGGCGGCTTTACCTGCAGGGCGGTGTAGTGGGAGCCCCCGAGTGCAGGTACCAGACCATGAGCCGAGAGACCTCACGAGACCCGCTGCGCGAAAACCACCCGCCCATTCCCGGCGAGCAGCGCGGCAAGCGCGATGCCGACAATGCCGACTACCGCGGCACCGGTGCACCGTTCTTCGATGCCGAGCATGCCGGAGAGCATCTGCCGGTGAAGCACGAGTCTGAACAGGCCGCGCTGGACCGCAAGGACGGCGGCGACCGCCATCGTGGCGGCCAGGAAAGCCCGCTCAAGCGGCGTGAGCGCAAGCAGCGCGCCAGCGACAACCAGGATGAGGCGCTGGAGGAGACCTTCCCGGCCAGCGACCCGACCTCGCCGTTCGTGCCGGCCAAGGCCCCCGACTGACGGTAGCGCCGGCCGCTGGCAGGCAACCTCCTGACGTCCTGCACCGCGCGATGCCGGCCAGGGCCCCCGACTGACCGGTAGTGCCGGCCGCTGGCCGGCAACCTCCTGGCGCCCTGCACGGCGCGATGCCGGCCACGGCCTCCGATTTACGGGTAGTGCCGGCCGCTGGCCGGCAACCTCCTGACGTCCTGCACGGCGCGATTCTGGCCAGCGGCCGGCACTACCACTTCAACGCCACGACCACTGCAGGCCGACGTTGGCCCGCCGTCCCGGTCCCGGCTCGTAGAAGCGGCCATTGCCGTCATTGACGATCACCGAGCCGATGTAGGCCTGGTCCAGCACGTTCTCCAACCGTGCGAAGGCCCGCAGCTCGCCACCCGGCAGGTTCCAGCGACGCCCGCCTTCCAGATGCAGCAGGGCGAAACCGGGCGCACGTTCGGTCGCCACGTCGTTGACCACGGTATCGCTACTGGCGGACGCCTCCAGCGCCCATTGCCAGTCGGCGGGGGTCCACTGCAGCCTGGCGAAGGCCTGCTGCTGCGGCACACCGGGCAGGCGGCTGCCCGCGGCGACCACGCTGTTCGAGGTCAGGTACGGCGAGCGCACCTGCGCCTGCAGCCATGTCCATGCCAGCTGCAGTTCCAGCTGCTCGGCCAGCGGCTGTCGGTACTGCAGTTCCACACCCTGGCGGCGGGTGCGGCCGATGTTGCGATAGGTGCTGCGCCCACCAGAGTTGCTCGCAACTGCCAGCTCATCGTCGGTATCTGCGCGGAACAGGCTGATATCAAGCTGGGTTCCGTCCTGTGCGTGCCATTTGCTGCCTATCTCCAGATTGCGGCTGCGCGCGGCCGCCAGATCCAGTGCCAATCCCGCGTGGCCGTCGGCGCGATACCCCAGCTCATTGAAGGTAGGCGTCTCGAAGCCCCGGCCCACGGCGGCGTGCAGCCGCCACTGCGGGCTTGCCTCGAAGCTGACACCTGCCACCGGCGTGGTTGCCTGATAGCGACGGTGGCCGCTGTCGTCCGGATTGCGCCCGGTGATGTAGCGGTCATTCGATTCGAATCGCACGGCGCTGTGGCGCAGCCCGGCCAGCAACGACCAGCGCGGGCTCCACTGCCACCAGGCCTGGGCGAACTGGTCCACGTTCTGCACGACGTCGATCTGGTCACGACGCAGGCGCCCACGCACGCCCAGGGTGCTGCCGATGAAGTTCTCGTAGCCGGTGCGATGCTGGCGCTGGCGGTCGGCGCTGAGCCCGGCCACAAGATCCAGCGGTCGGCCGGCGAGGTCGCCGTGCCAGCCCCAGCGCGCGTCCAGTCCGCCGTAGCCCGCGTCCAGATCGATCACGCCGCCCGCATGCAACGGGTTGGCCTGTGCGGTCGGCGGAATCGGCAGGTACTGGGTGACCTCACGCTGCCCGGCATAGCCCATCAGCTGCCAGCGCTGGGTGTCGGTTTCCCGGGTCCAACGCAACCCAGCCTGCTGCTGGCGCACCGATTTGCGGGTGTTGTACTGGTGAGCCACTGCCGTGGCCTGGCGCGGATCGGCCGCCACCTGGGAACGGCTCAGGCCCAGCGGATCCTGCGCATCGGGGGCATCGAGCGCGTTGAGCAGCAGCTCGAGCCGTCCACCGCCCAGATCACCACCAATACGTGCGTTGAGCGATTCACGGCGCGCGCGGCTATGGTCCCGCCAGCCATCGGTGCGGAAGTGATTGGCGGCGATGTTGTAGTCCAGCGCTTGGCCGGCACCCTTCAGTTGCGCGCCGACACTGAGCGTGTTGTCGGCGCCGGCGTTCACGCGCAGCCGCCACGGGTCGCCGGCCTGGCCCTGCGCGCTCCAGACCTGCAGCACGCCGCCGGAGGAATTGCCGTACAGCGCCGAGAACGGCCCGCGCAGCACCTCGATGCGTTCGGCGCCCAACAAGCTCGCGTGCGACAGCTGGCCCTGGCCATCGGGCATGGTCGCCGGCACCCCGTCGATCAGCACCCGCACCCCGCGCACACCGAAGGTCGAGCGCGCACCGAAGCCACGGATCGACAGCTGCGTATCCTGAGCGAAGTTCTGCCGGTCGCGTGCCAGTAGTCCCGGTACGCCGGCCAACGCCTCGGACAGCTGCGCGCCGGTGCCCGCGCGGCTGGCGTCGATCCAGACGGTGTCCAGGCTGGCCGGCAGCGCGAACGGGTCGATACCCGGCACCCGCGCCACCTGCACCTGCACGGCGGGCAGGGCGGTGGGCGCAGGCTCGGCCATGGCCGCCAGTGGCGACAGCAGCAGGGCGGACAGCGGCAGGCAACGGCGTCGTGCGGCAGGATTCATGATTCAGGTTGATGGATCGGGCGGCAACGCACGCCATGGTACGGGGCCGCGGATGACGATGGCGGCGGCCAGCCCCGGCAGGCTTTGTTACGATGGGCTGTTTCCGGCCGAAAAGCCGCAGACCGCGTGGCGCAATTCCTCCCCCTTTCCGTCTACCGAACGAGTACCGCCGTGTCCTTCTTTGCAAACGTGGAACTGGTCCCAGGCGACCCGATCCTGGGCCTGACCGAGGCGTACAACGCCGACAGCCGCCCGACCAAGGTCAACCTGGGTGTGGGCATCTACTACGACGAGAGCGGCCGCATTCCGCTGCTGCGCGCCGTCAAGCAGATCGAGCAGCAGCTCGCCGCTGAAGCCAAACCGCGCGGCTACCTGCCGATCGATGGCCTGCCGGCGTACACGCAGGCCACGCGCGAGCTGGTGTTCGGCAAGGACTCGCCGCTGCTGGCCGCCGGCCGCGTCACCACCGCACAGACCGTCGGTGGCAGCGGTGCGCTGCGTGTCGGCGCCGATGTGCTGAAGAAGCTGCTGCCGCACGCCACCGTTGCACTGAGCAACCCGAGCTGGGAAAACCACCGCGCCGTGTTCAGCGCGGCCGGCTTCGAAGTGGTGGATTACACCTACTTCGACCCGACCACCCACGGCGTCAACTTCGACGGCCTGCTGGCCGACCTGGGCAAGCTGGAAGCCGGCACCGTGGTGCTGCTGCATGCCTGCTGCCACAACCCCACCGGCGCTGACCTCACGGTCACCCAGTGGAAGCAGGTCGCGCAGCTGCTGAAGGAAAAGCAGCTGTTCCCCTTCATCGACATGGCCTACCAGGGCTTCGACAAGGGCATCGAGCAGGACGGCGCCGCCGTGCGCATCATCGCCGAAGCCGGCATCGACAGCTTCATCGTCGCCAATTCGTACTCCAAGTCGTTCTCGCTGTACGGCGAGCGCGTGGGTGCGCTGTCGATGGTGGCGCCGACCGCCGCTGACGCCAAGGCCGTGCAGTCGCAGGTCAAGCGCGTGATCCGCACCATCTACTCCAGCCCGTCCACCCACGGTGCCGCGCTGGTGGCCGGCGTGCTGACCAACCCGGAACTGCGCGCGATGTGGGAGCAGGAGCTGACCGAGATGCGCGAGCGTATCCACGCACTGCGCCAGGGCCTGGTGGAGAAGCTGGCCGCTGCCGGTGCCCCGCAGTTCGGCTTCATCAACGAACAGGCCGGCATGTTCTCCTACTCCGGCCTGAGCCGTGAGCAGGTCGAGCGTCTGCGCGACGAGTTCGGCATCTACGCCGTCGGCACCGGCCGCATCTGCGTGGCCGCGCTGAACCAGAACAACCTGGAATACGTCGCCAAGGCCGTGGCCACCGTCGCCAAGGGCTGAAACAACGCTCCAGTGGTTTGAAGACAAAGGCGCCGAAAGGCGCCTTTGTTTTTTGCTTTTGCTCTTGCCTTTGCCATCCCCACCGCGCTCGCGGCGAACCCTGAAGCGCGTGGGAGGGGGAGGTGATGCAGGACCGTTGGCGCCATGGGCCCGAGGCATGCCTCGGGCGGGTTGGGCAGGACGCACCACCCCGGTCTTGCCGTGTGCGCAGGACAGCGCACACGAGCAAGGCGCCATCGAGCTTACATGGACGTACTTGCAGCGTGTCCTGCATCGCCTCCCCCTTCCACGCGCCTCGACAAAAGGAAGGCGCCACGAGCGCAACGCATCTGGAAACGATTACGCCTTCCCGCGCTCACGCACGGCCCCGCCATACGGGCGACAATAGGCGTTTTCCCGCTGCCGAGACCTGCCCGACCATGTCCCGTACTTCGTTGACCCGCTTCCTGATCCAGGAACAGCACGCCGGCCGCATCAATGCCGACCTGCGCCAGCTGATCGCGGTCGTCGCCCGCGCCTGCACCAGCATCTCCATCGCCGTCAGCAAGGGCGCCCTCGGTGGCGTGCTCGGCGACGCCGGTACCGGCAACGTGCAGGGCGAAGCGCAGAAGAAGCTGGATGTGATCAGCAACGAGATCCTGCTCGAAGCCAACGCCTGGGGCGGCCACCTCGCCGCCTGCGCCTCGGAGGAAATGGACCACAGCCAGCCGGTGCCGGACATTTATCCGCGCGGTGATTTCCTGCTGCTGTTCGATCCCCTCGATGGCAGCTCCAACATCGACGTCAACGTCTCCGTCGGCACCATCTTCTCGGTGCTGCGCTGCCCGACCAACGTCGAACTGCCGGGCGATGATGCCTTCCTGCAGCCGGGCAGCAAGCAGATCGCCGCCGGCTACTGCATCTACGGGCCCAGCACCCAGCTGGTGCTGACCGTCGGCCACGGTACCCATGCCTTCACCCTGGACCGCGAGAAGGGCGAGTTCGTGCTGACCACCGAGAACATGCAGATTCCGGCGGCCACCCAGGAATTCGCCATCAACATGTCCAACCAGCGTCACTGGGAAGCGCCGATGCAGGCCTATGTTGGTGATCTGCTGGCGGGCAAGGAAGGCGCGCGCGGCAAGAACTTCAACATGCGCTGGATCGCCAGCATGGTCGCCGACGTGCATCGCATCCTGACCCGCGGCGGCATCTTCATCTACCCGTGGGACAAGAAGGATCCGTCCAAGGCCGGCAAGCTGCGCCTGATGTACGAAGCCAACCCGATGGGCCTGCTGGTCGAACAGGCCGGTGGCGCTGCCTGGACCGGCCGCGAGCGCATCCTCGACATCCAGCCCGACCAGCTGCACCAGCGCGTGCCGGTGTTCCTGGGTTCGCGCGAGGAAGTGGCTGAAGCCGTGCGCTACCACCACGCGCACGACGACGCGCAGGGCTGACGGCCTATCGCCTGACAGCGGTCATGGCAGTTCGGTGACATGACCGTGGGGTGACACCGAGGGCGGCAAACGGCACCATCAAGCCGTTGCCGCCTAAGGAATGCACGCATGCACGAGCAGGGCCCGGTCGATTTCATCGAAGTCATCCACAACGCCGTCCCCAGCGAGGTCTGCGCGGCCATCGTTGAGCGCCTGCGCGCTACGCGTGGCCTGCAGCCCGGTGCGGTGGGCAGTGGCGTGTTCCCGGAACTCAAGCACAGCAAGGATCTGCGCATCAGTGGCCTGGACGGCTGGCAGGATGTCGATCAGCAGCTGCAGATCGCGGTGTTCAATGGCCTGCTGACTTATCTACGCCGTTATCCACAGGCGTTGATCGCGCCGCTGATGTTGCAGATCCAGGACAGCAACGGCCAATCGCGACGCCTGTCTGCCGAGGACTTCCCTGACATGCCGCAGCAGCAGCTGGCCGATCTGGCCCGCACCTGCCTGCGCCCGGGTGCGATCAACCTGCAGTGGTATGCGGCAGGCGAGGGCGGCTACCCGTACTGGCATTGCGAGCTGTACCCGAAGGATGCGCAGGCCGAGACCCTGCACCGGCACGTGCTGTGGACGCTGTACCTCAACGACGACTTCGACGAAGGCGAGACCGAATTCCTGTTCCAGGGGCGGAAGATCGCGCCGCGCACCGGCAGCCTGCTGATTGCGCCGACTGCGTTTACTCATACCCATCGTGGCAATCGGCCACAGGGTGGGGACAAGTTCATCGCGACGAGTTGGATCCTGTTCCAGAGCGCGCAGAAGTTGTTTGGAGGAGGGTGAGGTCATCGTACTCCTCCCGATTGGGGCCGATATCCAGGCAAGTTCGTTATGCCGTCGGTGGTTTACCGGGCCTCAGGAGAGCAGTAGTAGTCGCCGCCCCTGTCCGATTCCCAGTAGGTCCCTCCATAGAGCTTCACCGTACTGCCTCTTGTCGTCAGCTCTACCGAGCGCGCCAGGCGATCCTCGCAGAAGACCATCAATCTGTAATGGCGCTGCCGTTTGTCTTTCTGCAGTCGCCACCGCTTCTCTGCGGCTTGTTTGATGAAGAAAGCGGCGATCTGCTCTGGATCAGATTCGAGTTCGGCGTCGAAGACGGCCCCCAGGAACGTGACCTTCGGTAAGAACTTAACGCTCGTGGGATGAACCCCTGAAGGGAGTTCAAAGGTATCGGTAGCAGCGCGCAGTTCTGCTTCTGTTGGCTTTCCGGTCCAATCGCCACCTCCGATGGATCCAAACATTGAAAGATAGGTACCGCCTATCAGGGCCGCAATCACAGCGTATAGAAGCAAATGAGCCAATGATTGCTTCTTCACCAACCATTCCCCCAATCGCCATCCTTCTTAGACAGCTCACCCGGTGACGCACCGCCGCCAATTCCAATACCAATTTCAGTGGAAGTTCCACCGCCGGGGGAATAGTTGATACCTCCACCAACTCCAGCTCTACATTAGGGCTTCGGCTTCCTCCACGGTCTGATCAGGGTTTTGTACATGACCCAGGCAATCCAGCCGCAGACCAACCCAACCCCAGCGACAGTGATTTCCTCTTCCCCGAAAGGAGATCCACTTACCCCTTGATAGACGACGAAGACAGTTGCTCTCAACGACAACAGGGCAAATATGACTACAGGTGCCCAAAGTATAAACTTCATCATTCCCCCGTGTGCAATGCATGGACCCATGCTCGACAACTCGCCGTCTAGACTCTCTGTCCCGACATCTGCGGCATCATGATCTTCTTGCATGTACGAATTGCCGGCATGAGGTTCCTCTTTCCGCTCTTGCCTCCGCGGTACTACCGCCGAGAATCGATGTCAGAAGAGGCAGCATTTTCCCTCAGAACGCGGTGCCAGTACGCGTAACTCCAAGCTTTCCATGCTAGCTGTTGCAGCTTCCAGAACCCGAAAGCCATCAGCCTCAGATTGGCTGTTGCAAGCGGCCGTGGCAAATAGAGTCCAGCTTGCTCGACTTCGCTCCAGATAGAGTCGGGCGGGCTCGACGCCACCGCGGGCGACGGCGATAGAGAATCCCGCCTGCCACAGCGCCGAACACCGCCACACCGAAACCAACGAGCTCTTCTTCTCCAAGCGCGTCGCCGGAGATCAGCTTGCCGCCCGTCAGCAACAGAACGTTCAACGGAAGCATCCACAGGAACGCGATGCCCAGCCAGTAGATGATCTTCATGTCATGTGCTCACGGGTCCGGATACATCGACTTGAACCAGTAGGCGGATCTGTTCCGCATCCATGAGCTGAATTCTCCCGTCTCCAGTTTCCGCAGCTGGCGCATGTCTATTCCATAGCGCTGGAACAGCGAAATCAACTCTCTCATACCTTCGTCATCCACAGCCGACGGATCAACACAGACGTTGATCGTCCTGAGGAACCTTTCGACAGACACCACGCCCGGAATCTGGTTCAACCTGGAGAAGAACGCATCCTCGTCCAGTCGTGAGTAGAACCTCAGGGAATAAATTTCTATTTTCAGCATTGCCAGTCGTCGCAGAAGTGATTGCACGCAGGCAGTTCCACCCGGCTATCGGGTGGGACCAAAGGATCCCCAGAGATCGTCGTTTCCTCCTTGCCAGGCACTGAGCTTCTCGACAGGGACTTCCTTCAGTTGACAGGTGAACTGGAGATAGAAGGAACGGTCTTCTTTTCGATAACTGTTCCACCCGACAGCCGTCACTTTGACTTCCATCCGACTATCGCGCTCATGCGGCTGATGTAGTTCTACGTCGACTGAATCGGACAGCCAGTTGTCTCCCTTGTGCACAAAGCCCGCGCCGCCACTGGTGAGGCGTGCATCCACTACCTCCGGCGTCCCTTCCGACGAGGGCGCGTATCGCTTCAAGCTGCCTGTGATCTTGATGTACTGCTGGGAGTCGATCACGCCTGGCGACTCCGAGAAGAGGCGCAGCAGAAGGAGGGTATCGGTGCCCTTGCGCACCTCTGACCTGTATCTGCCATCCACAGACGCTGTTCGAACTCGTCCAGGCCAGCCGGCATGTCAGTGACGATCGCGGCCTGCGGAACGATGATGCATTCTTGAATGGAGCGAGCTTCCACCTGCACGCTCGCAAGGTAGAGAAGGAGACCACTGGCGTGGAAGCAGTGAGTGCGTTTCATCATGTACAGCACGTTCGTGCGGATTCAGTTGCGCGAACGTCTGGAGGGGTGTGCCTGTTCGAAGGGGGATGCCTCCGGATCATGCACTCCCGTCCATGCATCAAGCTGCTCCAGAGACACTGGCTGGGCTCTCAGATGCTCTGACACTGTGGTCGGTGCCTCGCACTCTCCCGGCCATTGCAGTGGGCTTGCAGAGCGAAACGTTGCATCGACCTGGACCTCGATGCCGGAGTCTCCTGCGGAAACCACGGTAATCTGCCCTGCGACCGGCACTGCGTAGCAGCCCGTCTTTCCGGCAAACGCGCTGGACCCTCTGCTATGGAACATCCGTACTCGATCATTTGGGACAGAGAACCGGTCGCCTGCTTTCGCATCAGCGGGGAGCTGGATCGTGAGCTTGCTGAAGGTGGAACGGTCGGTCCTCCACGACGAGCGGAATCGTCTCAGCCCGATCACTCGGCTGTCCCCGGCAACGATCTGGTGACAAGCGAAGAGCCGCTGGCGCGGCTCGACCGTAAGGCAGGTGGGGTCGCGCATGGCAGCGTCTTCAACCACAAACGCACGGGCAGCCTCTGCATCGGTACCACAGAAAAGCAGAAACGCACCACAGCTGAAGGCATGTGAGCGCTTCATGTGCGAACCGATTCGTCGTCAAGCGAACGGCATCGCACTGTCACGGATCCTGGGTCATCCATCTGCATCCCTCCCTGGCTTGCAGGCCATCCGGCCAAGCGCAGATTGTTGCCGGTAAGCCGGGCAGCGGTCCAGCGTTCTAGAACAGACTTCCCTGCGGCGAATCCTTCTTCGGCGGCAGCGGCTTCTGGAACCGGCTGCAATCCAGCTTCGGCCAATGGCTGTTCTGCGCATTGAAGCCGAGACGCTTTCGCGCCAGCTTGAAGCGGTTGTTCAACAGATCGGCATACACGCCCTGGCCACGCATGCGGGTGCCGAACTGGCTGTCGTAATCCTTGCCGCCGCGCAGCTGCTGGATGGTGCTCATCACGTGCGCGGCGCGATCGGGATGATGGGTGTCCAACCAATCGCGGAACAGCGGGGCCACTTCCAGCGGCAGGCGCAGCAGCACGTAGCCTGCGGTGCTGGCGCCAGCATCGTGCGCGGCCTCCAGCACGGCTTCCAGTTCGCTGTCGTTGATCCACGGGATCACCGGCGCCACCATCACACCCACCGGAATACCCGCTTCATGCAGGCGCTTCATCGCACGCAGCCGTGCATGCGGCGCCGACGCGCGTGGCTCCAGCTTTGCGGAGAGATGCGGGTCCAGCGAGGTCACCGAGAAATGCACGCTGACCAGGTTCTCCGCCGCCAGCGGTGCGAGCAGATCGATGTCACGTTCGACCAGTGCGTTCTTGGTGATCAGCGAGAACGGATGCTTGGTTTCCAGCATCACTTCGATCAGCTGGCGGGTGAGCTTGAACTTGCGTTCGATCGGCTGGTACGCATCGGTGTTGATGCCCAGCGCGATCGGTTGCGGAACGTAGCCCGGCTTCGACAACTCCTTGCGCAGCAGCTGCGGCGCATTGGTCTTGGCGAACAGCTTGGTCTCGAAGTCCAGGCCTGGCGACAGGTTCAGATAGGCGTGCGAGGGGCGCGCGAAGCAGTAGGAGCAGCCATGCTCACAACCGCGGTACGGATTCACCGATTGGCTGAAGCCGACGTCCGGTGAGGTGTTGCGGCTGATGATGCTGCGTGCGGTCTCGGCACGTACTTCAGTGCGCAGACGTGGGGCGAGGAATTCCTCGCTCTCATCGACCGCCCAGCCGTCGTCCACCGCCTCGCTGACGGTGCTTTCAAAGCGCCCGGCAAGGTGGGACGTGGAACCTCGGCCCTTGATCGCGATACCCATTGCGGCAGGTTACGCCGCAGCCGTCTCAATGGCTGCGACGGCTGCCTGAAGGGTTCAGCGCGGTGCTGCGTCGAGCATGGCTCAACGCTACAGGGGAGCGGTCAGAGCAACGCCAGGTACCCGCGCACGGTGGCATCCAGGCCGTCGTACAGCGCCTCGCCGATCAGCGCGTGGCCGATCGACACCTCCAGCACGTCTGGCACGTGAGCCAGGAAATCGCGCAGGTTGTCCTGCGACAGGTCGTGCCCGGCGTTGACGCCGAGGCCCACCGCCTGCGCCCGCCGCGCCGCAGTGGCGAACAGTTCCAGCATCGCCGCAGCGTCTCCGGCCGCGTGTGCTTCGGCGTAGGGGCCGGTATACAGCTCGACACGATCTGCACCGACTTCGGCCGCCTGCTCCAGCAGTGGGTTGCCAGCATCGACGAACAGGCTGACCCGGCAGCCCATCGCCTTCAGTTCGGCGACCAGTGGTCGCAGCCGCTCGGCATCCCGCTCGAAGTCGAAGCCATGGTCGGAGGTGATCTGTCCATCGCCATCCGGCACCAGCGTCGCCTGCGCCGGGCGGGTCTGCGCGCACAGCGGCAGCAGGCCTGGGTAGCCCTCGCGCGGCGGTGCGAACGGGTTGCCTTCGATGTTGAACTCGACACCACGCGCGCGGGTCAGCGTGGACAGCGCCAGCACGTCCTCGGCGGTGATATGGCGGCGGTCCGGCCGCGGGTGCACGGTGATGCCATGTGCACCGGCATCCAGGCAGGCCTGGGCGGCGCGCACCACGTCCGGTTCGGCGCCGCCGCGCGAATTGCGCAGGACGGCGATCTTGTTGACGTTGACGCTGAGCTGGGTCATGGAACGGAACTACTTGGAAAGAGGGGACGGATCGTGGTCGTTGGCGTCGGCATCGCGGCGGGCCTGGGCCTGCTCGCGCAGGCGGCGCAGCTCCTCGGCATCGACAAGGGTGGCAGGGTCCCGCTGAAGGTCGCCGAAGCGGGCCACGTAGCGACCGCGCACCCAGGCCAGCAGGAAGGCGAGGGCGGCCAGCAGGCACAGGGTCATCAATGCGGCGCTGGGGGTCTTCAGGGCGAAGGCGAAACAGCCCAGCGCCAGCAGCAGGTACAACCAGTACATAGTCGGGCTCCCCGGATGATCGCCGCAGTGTAGCGCTGCGTCAGAGCAGCGGCGAGGCCAGCCGGGCGAAGGCCTCGGGCAGGCGGTGCAGCCACAGCGAACGGCCAGCCTGGTCGTGCACGCGGGTGGCGCGGTCGAACTCTCCCTGCAGCAGCCCGGCCAGAGCGGCGACGCGGTCACGGTCGCTGATCATCATCGACAGCTCGAAGTTCAGGCGGAAGCTGCGGTGGTCGAAGTTGGCGCTGCCAACGATGCAGACATCGTCGTCGGCGATGAAAGCCTTGGTATGCAGCATGCGCGGGCCGTACTCGTAGATCTTCACCCCGGCGTGCAGCAGTTCGTCGAAATAGGAGCGCGCGGCCTGGGTGACAAACCAGGAGTCGCTCATCTTCGGCACCAGCAGGCGCACGTCCAGTCCACCCAGTGCCGCCGAAGTCAGCGCCATCCGCGCCGCTTCGCCCGGCACGAAGTAGGGCGTCACCAGCCACACGCGCTCGTGTGCTTCCTGGATGGCCGCCACGTGCAGGCGGTGGATCGTTTCCCACCCGGAGTCCGGGCCGGAGACCAGCACCTGGGCGTTGATCGCACCATCGCCGCGCAGCGGCATGTCAGCCGGCCACAGACGGGCAATGTCCATGCGCGAGGGATCCTGGCCACTGGCATAGAGCCAGTCCTCGGCGAACACCAGCTGCAGGCTGCGCACGACGTGGCCGCGGATGCGCATGTGCAGGTCGCGGTAGGCGTTCGGCTTGCGGCTCTCGTCTTCATCGTCGGTGATATTGATGCCACCGGTGAAGGCCAGCCGGCCATCGACGATCACCAGCTTGCGGTGCGTACGCAGGTTCAACCACGGCCGCTTGAACGGCTTCAGCAGCTGCCGCGGATGGAACCAGACCGCCTCGCCACCGGCATCGATCAGCGGCTGCAGGAAGCGGCGAGGCAAGGCGGAAGAACCCACTGCATCCAGCAGCAGGCGCACCTGCACGCCGGCACGGGCGCGCTCGACCAGGGCGTCGCGCAGGGCGGTGCCGGCATGGTCCGGATTGAAGATGTAGTACTCCAGGTGCACGTGATCGCGAGCCTGCGCCACCGCTTCCAACAGAGCGGCGTAGGTAGCGGCACCATCCACCAGCCAGGTCACTTCGGTCGCGCTGCTCGGCGCCAGGCCCGTGGTGGCCTGCGCGATCTTGGCCAGCTCGGTGCAGTCGGCGTCGGGTGGGCAGACATCGCTGTAGTGCTCCATCCCCGAGCGGGCACGGCCACGGCGCAGGCGCTGCCGCTTCACCTTCTGCGGGCCCAGCAGGTAGTAGATGAAGAGACCCAGGTAGGGCAGCAGCGCCAGCGACAGGATCCAGCTCAGCGTGGCCACCGGCTCGCGCTTCTGCAGCATGATCCAGCCCGCCAGCGCGAACAGGTACAGCAGATAGGCGACCGCCAGGATCGTGCCAAGGTGGGCGATGCCGTCGAGCCAATGGCGCAGGGAGTCGAAGAGGGCGAGCATCCGCCGATCATAACGGTCCAGACCGTCAGGCATAAAAAAGACGCCCCTGTTTCCAGGGGCGTCTGCAGTCGCGTCATGACTGTTGTGTTGCGGTGTAGCGTTTACTGCTGCACAAAACCGATCTTCTTCATCTGAGCATTCTTCGCGGCGGCCAGAACCTTGGCCATCACGTCGTACTCGGAATCCGGGCTGGCGTCGATGCGCAGTTCCGGCTGGTTGGTCGGGTCACGCTGGACCTCCTGCTCCATCCGCTGCTGCAGCTCGCTGGTATTGATCGGGCTGTTGTTCCACGAGACCTGGTTGCTGGCGTCGATCTTCAGTTCGATCGGCGGCGGCGGTTCGACCAGCTGCGGCGGTGGGTTGAGCACGCGCTGCGGCAGGTCCACGGCGATCGGGTACGTCATGATCGGCGCGGTCACGATGAAGATGATCAGCAGAACCAGCATCACGTCCACGAGGGGCGTGACGTTGATGTCTGCCATGGGGCCCTTGCCACCACCACTACTGAATGCCATGGCTTATTGCCCCTTTTCTTTGGTCGCGACGAAGCCGACGTCCAGCATGCCCTGCTCCTGCGCGACCTTGGTCAGGTCGTTGATGACGCGCATCTTGGTGGTGCGGTCACCACGCAGGTTCAGCGGCGGCTGCGGGGTCTGCTGGGCGGCGGTCGCCAAGCGCGACTCGAGAGTCTGCTTGTTGATTTCTTCGTCGTTCCAGTAGATCGAGCCGTCTTCCTTGACTGCCAGGGTGATCGGTCCGGAACGCTTTTCAGCATCTTCCGGCTTCTGGATCAGGTTGGCTTCCGGCAGATCCACCTTGACCTTGTGGGACATCAGGGGCGCCGTGATGATGAAGATGATCAGCAGCACCAGCATCACGTCCACGAGGGGCGTAACGTTGATGTCGGCCATGGGGCCGCCGCTGTTACCACTACTGAAAGCCATAACGGGCTCCGTCTAGATCTTGGTGACTACTTACGTTCGTCGCTGGGTGACGCGCGCCGCAATTAGCGGACGCGCGAGCCGGTGGCGAAGAAGTCGTGCAGGTCGTGCGCGAAGGTATCGAACTTGCTGATGGTCGCGCTGTTGATCTTGCTGAAGAAGTTGAAGGCGAACACGGCCGGGATCGCGACGAACAGACCGATCGCGGTCATGATCAGCGCTTCACCCACCGGGCCTGCAACGGCGTCGATCGAAGCGGAGCCGGTGGCACCGATCTTGATCAGCGCGCCGTAGATGCCCCACACGGTACCCAGCAGACCGACGAACGGAGCGGTCGCGCCGACGGTGGCCAGCAGGGTCATGCCCGACTGCAGCTTGTTGCTTTCGCGGGTCACGGCCTGACGCAGAGCGCGGTCGACGAACTCCGAACGGCTCAGGTTCTCACCCACGCCGCCGGTGGCGCCGCCTTCAGCGCGCTGGTGGTGGGCAGCCGCCTGGGCAGCGTCCAGGGCGATCTTGGAGAACGGCTCGGAAGCCGGCTGTTCTTCCATCGCACGGATGGCGTCCTGCGCGTTCGGGGTATCCCAGAACAGGCTGACGACGCGATCAGCGGCGCTCTTCAGGCGGGTGGCGCGGAAGATGTTGATGACGGTCCAGTACCAGGACATGGCCGACATGACGACCAGGGTCAGCAGCACGACCCAGGAAACCGCGAAATCACCCGGCTTGGTGGTCATTTCGTGGATCAGGTGCTCGAAGCCCATCTGCGACAGGGCGTTGGACGGATTGCCCCCGGCAGCAGCGGCGATGAAAATTTCCTGCAGCATGACGCTTACCTTTGTTGTGTGTGGTGATAAAGGGTGTAGCTAAGCTAAACAATCGAACTGGGAGCGGGGGTGGCCAGGTGGCCACCCGGACGCATCAGTTCAGCGCAAAGTTGACCGGGACGCGAACGCGACCTGCCGCCTTCTTACCGCCAGATTCAGCGGCGTTGAAGCGCCACTTGCGAGCTGCTTCCATCGCAGCACGGTCCAGGTCGCGGTTACGGCTGGACTTTTCCACCGTGACATTGGTGACGTTGCCGTTGGCATCGACATCAATGATCAGGATCACTTCGCCCTGGATACCCGCGCGGAAGGCTGCCGGCGGGTAACGCGGCGGATTCATGGCCTTCGAGGAGATATCCACGCTGGCCTCGATCGAGGTCGGCGGAGCCGGCGGCGCGGGCGGCGACGGCGGGGTGACGATATCGTTCGGACGCGGTTCCGGCACGTCCACGACCGGCGCCTGCGGCGGCGGCGGGACCGGCGACGGCTTCGGCGGCGACAGATTCTTCACCGGCGGTGGCGGAGTATCCTGCGGCGGCGGCGGCGGCGGCGGCGGTGGGGGCGGCGGCGGCGCGTCGACGATGGTCACCATGACGTTGCGCTCCTTCTCAGCCACGGCCTTGGGAGCCACGGCGGGGATCAGGAGCATCATGAACGCGGCCAGATGCAGGGCAATTACAAACGCGATGCCGACGATGCGAGGCCAGCTCAGCCCCTTGTCATCGGGTTGTTCGTACCGGTGAACGACTAGTTGTTCCGTCATGCGCCAAGAGCTCAATAGTGGGGCCGGGATGCCGGGGGCGGAATCCCTGATCAGCGGTGCATGACACCGCAGGAACCTCCAAGCTTATACCAATCCTGAGCGCCTGCGCATCAACTGAGCAGGCATTCAGGCGTTATTCCTACTTACTTCAGGTTGATGATTTTTTTTGCATCAGCCTGGTTCTTCACACCCTTCGCCAGCGCCTGCTGGGCGGCCTGCTTGGCCTCCGGGATGCGACCTTCGGCATGCAGGACGCGTGCCAGGTTCAGGTAGGTCTCACCGTCCTTGGACAGCGGGGCAGCCTTCTGCCACGCATCGATCGCCTGCGGCACCTGGTCGGAGTAGTAGTAGGACTGGGCCAGCGCCAGGTAGACCTGGTAATCCGGCTTCAGGATGCCCTTCTGCAACCCTTCGTTGATGACCGCGATGACGTCCTTTTCCTTGTGTTCGGTGTTGGCATAGATCGAGTACAGCTGCTTGTACTCGCGCTCTTCGGTGAGCTGGCCGCTGCTGCGCAGCTTGTCCATCACCGCAGCCGCCTTGTCCATCTGGTCGGCCTGCATGTACATGCTGGCCAGGTTCAGCTGGGCCTTCTTGTCGTTCGGGTTCTTGGCAGCCAGGGCCTCGGCTTCCTTGACCGCTTCACCGGACTGGCCGGCTTCGGACAGAGCCGCCATCAGCAGCTGGTTCCAGTTGTCCTTCGGTTCGGTCGAACCGGCGATGGCCTGCTTCAGCACCGGGATCGCTTCCTGGTAGCGCTCCAGCTGGTACAGCGCCTGGCCCTTGGCGATCAGCTCTTCCGGCTTGGTCGACTTGCTCTCGGCGAAGTACTTGTCCAGGGTCGCCAGGCCTTCGGCGGTCTGGTCTTCCTGCAGCTGCAGCTGGCCCAGCATCAGCATCGACTGGAAGTGCCCGTTGTTGTCCAGGCCGTTGAACTGCAGGACCTGCTTCAGGTAGGCCACGGCAGCCGGGGTGTCGTCGGTCTGGTAGGCGGCCTGCGAGGCCAGCTGCGCGGCCAGCGACTTGTCGTACTCGTTCGCGGCGCTGTCAGCCAGGATCGCGTCGGCCTGCGTGCGCGTCTCCGGGAACTTTTCCTTGTTGTAGCTGTCGATCATCTTCTGCAGCTTGCTGCCCAGCTTGGCCGATGCCTTGACGGTCGGCTCCTCGCGGGTCGCGTTCGGGTACAGCGCTTCGGCCTTGGCCTGCTTGCCGCCGCGGTTGCCACGCTCGGAGGAACGCGAGGACTGCGCGAAGGCATCGGTGACCACGGCGCCGGTCAGGGCGGTCGCGACGAGGACGGAAAGCACAGCTTTGTGGTTACGGAAAATCATCGTTCACCTCGATCGAACCGCCGGATAGCGGCAAAGTCGGACTGTCAGAAAAATCTGAGCCGCCAAACGTATCAGAAACAGATGGCGTGAGAAATCGTTTTATGTGCTGCAATACAGCATAGAACTGCGCACTCATCCGCACTTTGGCCGCAGCCCGGCCGCCTGCGCCTGCTGATAGACCGGCGTCAGTCCCGGTGCATCGCGTCGCAGTTCCTGGATACGGTTGGCTGGATCGGGGTGGGTGGACAGCCATTGCGGGCTGCGGCCGCCACTGGCGGCCATCATGTTCTGCCACAGGTCGACCGCCTGCGCCGGGTTGAAACCGGCCTGGGCCATCAGTCGCTGGCCGATCACGTCGGCCTCGCTTTCCTGGGTGCGTGAACCGGGCAGCAGGAAGGCGGTCTGCGCGCCCATGCCCCCGAGCTGGTTGACGGTGCTGGCAGCGCCTTCTCCGTAGGCCGCGCCGGCCAGCGCACCAAGCACGGCCAGCCCGGTCTGCGCACCCATCTGCCGGGTGATGCGCTCTTCGTGGTGGCGGGCGATGACGTGGCCGATTTCATGGCCGATTACGGCAGCCAGCTGATCCTGGTTTTTGGCGACGGTGAAGATGCCGGTGTTCACGCCGACCTTGCCACCGGGCAGGGCGAAGGCGTTGGGCTCCTTGTCGACGAACACGGCCGTCTCCCACCGTACGCCACGGTATTGAGGCGGCAGCTGCGCGACCAGGGCGTTGACCACGCACTGCACGTAACCGTTCTGGCGGCCGTCGGTGCTGATCTTTTCCTTCTGCTTGGTTTCGGCGAACGCCTGTGCGCCGAGCTGGTCCAGCTGCGCCTGCGACACCCCGCCCACCATCTGCCGACGGCCGGTAGGAGAGGTCGTGGTCGCGCAGGCACTGACCAGGGTGGTGATGACAAGGGCCAGCAGCAGTTGTTTCATGGATCCACCCCCGTGTTCATATGCGCAGTGTGTAGCGTAGCGGCTTAATCTTTCGTCAAGCGGACACGGCGTTACGTTGCCCCGAAGAACACAAGCGCGGCAAGCGCCACGCCGTTGTTCAGCGCGTGCGCGGTGATCGCGGCCCAGAGTGTGCCGGTGCGCTGGTACAGCCAGCAGAACGCGGCACCCATGCCGCCATAGACCAGCCACAGCTGCGCGATCTCGGCCGGGCCGTTGGCACTGGTGCCAGGGATTTCATGGATCAGGGCGAAAGCAAGGCTGCTCAGTACCACGCCCAGCCACGGGCGCCCGGCCTTCCACAGGCGGCCAAACAGCACGCGGCGGAACAGCAGCTCCTCGTAGGCCGGTGCCAGTACCACCGCGAACAGCACCAGGAACAACGGGAAGCGCGCGATCGCACTCTGCATCAGCGCCAGATTGGTGGGAACCGGCTCGATGCCGAACTGCTTGGCCAGGAAGGCGATGCCATTGCTGCCGAGCACGATCAGGGTCGCCACCAGCAGGGTCCAGCCCCAGGTGGAGGGACGGCGCAGCGCCTGGCGCGACGCGTGGCGCTCGGCGGCATTGGCCGGCCGTCGCCAGAAGTACAGCAGCAGCGCGGCGCCGCCGGTGGCAAACAGCGCCATGAGAATCTGCGCAAGCGCGCCCGGCTGGCCCAGTGACGCCGCTACCGAACTGGCGTCGGGGGCACCAGCGCCGGCCTGCGCGTTCGCGTAACCGACCACCACGCCACGGTACAGGCCCCATAGCAGGCCGCTGATCAGGCTCAGGCCAAACAGGGTGACAGCGGCGATACCCAGGTCGATGAAAAACCCCGCCAACGGCGAAACGGCACGCGGCGCGGCAGAAGCCGGCGGAACCGGGGGCGGAGCGGAAACCGGGGCGGATGCGGACATCAGGTACCTGCGTTCAAGAGTCGAAGGCCGGCGCGCCTCCCCGCGCACCGGCCGTGTCCCGATTGTGTCAGATATCCAGGTTTGCGACCTTTAGCGCGTTGTCTTCGATGAAGTCGCGACGCGGTTCGACGACATCGCCCATCAGCGTGCTGAAAATCTGGTCGGCAGCGACAGCATCTTCGATGCGCACCTGCAGCAGTCGACGGGTTTCCGGATTCACCGTGGTGTCCCACAACTGCTCCGGATTCATTTCACCCAGACCCTTGAATCGCTGGATCTGGCGGCCGCGCTTGGCCTCCTCGAGCAGCCAGTTCTGTGCCTTGGCAAAGCTGTCGACTTCGATCGACTTGGCACCGCGGGAAATGGTCGCGCCTTCGCGGACCAGACCGTGCAGCAGCTTCGATGCCTGGTGGATCGCGCGCAGTTCGCCGCTTTCGAAGGCCGACATCGGCAGCACCTGGATGTGCTGTTCGCCCATGTGGCGACGGGTCACCAGCACAGCGGCCGGGCGCTCATCGTTGGCGTCCTGCAGTTCCAGCGTGAAACGCGGGCTGCCCAGGCTGCCCTGGTTGAGACGCTTGGCCAGTGCATCCAGGCCCTCGCCTTCGCCGGCAGCGCGCAGGCTTTCCAGGTCCATCGGGACGAAGTCGACCAGCGCTTCAAGCAGGTTGCGGTCGTAGCGGTGTGCGTTGCGCTCGATCGAATCCAGCGCCGCCGCGTAGGCCAGCAGCAGCTTCTCCAGCGCCAGGCCTTCGATGCCGGGCTCGCCGGTGGCCGGCACCAGTGCAGCGTTTTCCACTGCGCTGCTGGCCAGGTAGCTGTCCAGCGCCGGGTCGTCCTTCAGGTACAGCTCCTGCTTGCCCTGCTTGATCTTGTACAGCGGCGGCAGGCCGATGTAGACGTAACCGCGCTCGATCAGCTCCGGCATCTGGCGGTAGAAGAACGTCAGCAGCAGGGTGCGGATGTGGGCGCCGTCGACGTCGGCGTCGGTCATGATGATGATCTTGTGGTAACGCAGCTTGTCCGGGTTGTACTCGTCACGGCCGATGCCGGTGCCCAGCGCGGTGATCAGCGTACCCACCTGGTCGGAGGACAGCATGCGATCGAAACGCGCGCGTTCCACGTTGAGGATCTTGCCGCGCAGCGGCAGCACCGCCTGGTTCTTGCGGTTGCGGCCCTGCTTGGCCGAACCACCTGCCGAGTCACCCTCGACGATGAACAGTTCGGACAGCGCCGGATCCTTTTCCTGGCAGTCGGCCAGCTTGCCCGGCAGGCCCGCGATGTCCAGCGCGCCCTTGCGGCGGGTCAGGTCGCGGGCCTTGCGCGCGGCTTCACGTGCACGTGCGGCATCGACGATCTTGCCGGCGATCGCCTTGGCTTCGTTCGGGTTTTCCTGCAGGAACTCTTCCAGGCGCGCACCGAAGGCGTTTTCCACCGCCGGGCGCACGTCGGAGCTGACCAGCTTTTCCTTGGTCTGGCTGGAGAAGCTCGGATCCGGCACCTTCACCGACAGCACTGCGATCATGCCTTCGCGCATGTCATCGCCGGTCAGGTTGATCTTGGCCTGCTTGGCGATGCCGTTCTGCTCGATGTAGTTGTTGAGCACACGGGTCAGCGCACCGCGGAAACCGGCCAGGTGGGTACCGCCGTCCTTCTGCGGAATGTTGTTGGTGAAGCAGTACATCGTCTCCTGGTAGGAGTCGGTCCACTGCAGCGCCACGTCGACGACGATGCCGTTGTGCTCGCCGGTGACTGAAATGACGTTCGGGTGCAGCGGGGTCTTCAGCTGGGCCAGATGCTCCACGAAGCTGCGGATGCCGCCTTCGTAGTGGAAGTCATCGCGACGGCCATCGCCACGCTCGTCGGCAAGGACGATCTTGACGCCGGAGTTCAGGAACGACAGCTCGCGCAGGCGGCGGGCCAGGATGTCGTAGTGGAATTCCACGTTGTCGTGGAAGGCGACGGTCGACGGCCAGAAGCGCACGGTGGTACCGCGCTTGGTGGTGGCTTCCAGCTTGGCCAGCGCAGTCACGGCTGCGCCGTTGCTGAATTCCTGCTGGTAGTGGGAGCCATTCTGGAACACGTCCACCAGCAGCTTCTGCGACAGCGCGTTGACCACGCTGACGCCGACGCCGTGCAGGCCGCCCGAAACCTTGTAGCTGTTGTCGTCGAACTTGCCGCCTGCGTGCAGGACGGTCATGACGACTTCGGCCGCAGACACTTCGCGACCGAGCTTGGCGCTCATCTGCTCGTGCTTGCCGGTCGGAATACCACGGCCGTTGTCGGACACCGAGACCGAGCCGTCGGCGTGGATCGTCACTGCAACGTGGTCGGCGTGGCCGGCCAACGCTTCGTCGATCGAGTTGTCGACGACCTCGAACACCATGTGGTGCAGACCGGTACCGTCATGCACGTCGCCGATGTACATGCCGGGACGCTTGCGGACAGCCTCCAGGCCTTCCAGGGCGGTAATGCTGTTGGCGTCGTAATTGCCGTTGTTTGCCGGGGTGTTCTGTTCGTCGCTCATTGCGCTTGCCGTAGGCTCCGCAGGTCGGGCACCGCTTGGGGCGATGCGCCGAGAATGAAAGGATTCCAACCCGAATTATACCAGCCGGGGTCGAGCGGCCCTGGTGTGCCCACTATGGCACAGCCACGATCTGTGCATGTTCCACGTGGAACCGGGCGATGTGGGTCAGTTCCTGCAGCGCCGCCGGGGTTTCGGTGGCGGTGATGAAGATCTGTGCCGGCCCATTGAGCAGGCGCTCCAGTACCCGCGCCTGATGGGTGCGATCCAGCTCCGAGGCCAGATCGTCCAATGCGATCACCGGCCATTCGCCTCGCTGTTCCGCATAGTCCTCCGCCTGTGCCAACAGGCACGCCAACGCCGTCAGCTTGGCCTGGCCGCGGGACAGCGCATCACGACCTGGAATGCTGTGGAAATCCACACTCCAGTCCGCGCGGTGCGGGCCCACCGAGGTATACCCGGCCTGCCGGTCACGTTCCCGGGCCAGAAGCAGGGCATCGGCCAAGGGAAGCTCGTGCCGCCGCCAACCGGGGCTCAGCTCCAATCCCTGGATACCGAGCTGTGGAGCGAGGCTGGCGGCCAAGGCGACCGTGCGCTGCTGCAGACGCTCCAGGTAGTGCTGGCGGCGGCTGGTCAGTGGTTCTCCTGCCTCGGCCAGCTCGTGATCCCAGGTATCGAGCATCCGCGACGGCCCGCCCTGCTTGAGCAGGGCATTGCGCTGCTTCAGCGCCCGGGAGTAGCGACGCCACAGGGACAGAAAATCCGGTTCCACGTGGAACAAGCCCCAATCGAGGAAGCGGCGGCGGGGTTCACCACCACCACTGACCAGTGCATGGCTCCCGGGCTCGAACGTCACCACGGCCAGCGCTGCGCAGAGATTACCCAGCTGTGCGACATCCTCGCCGTCCAGTCGCCCCTTCCAGTCCTGACCACTGTGGCGCAGGCCGGCTTTTCGGCGGTGGGGCGGGTGATGGGCACGCTGTTCGTCCCATTCCACGAAGATTTCCACAGCTTCCTGGCCCTGGCGTACCAGACCGTCGCGCACCCGGCCACGGAAGCTGCGGCCATAGGCCATCAAGTGCAGGGCTTCGAGCACGCTGGTCTTGCCGGCACCGTTGTCGCCGGTCAGCAGGTTCAATCCCGGCTGGGGCGACAGGTCCACCGCACTGAAACGACGCAGTTGATGCAAGGCGAGGCGGCGGATCTGCATGGGGCGCGAAAGACCATCCGCACAAGGCGGTAGAGGGGCAGGGAATCCATCAGCTTACTGCATCGGTCAAGCCAGCCGTGCCGCGCCAGACATCGCCACTGTGCTGAAGCCTCCGCCTGGCAACCCTACGCGTGTCCCACGTGGTGGCGCTCCCTCATCTGGGCTCGCCTGGGTCTGGATACGCCCGGGAATCCTTGAATTCTGAGCGGCGGCGCAGGGTACCGTCCCTCAGATTTCAGCGATTTCAGCCCCATTCCGCGAGCATCGCCAGGTGCCCCGACGGTGGTTTGCGCGAACACCGCGCAGATTTCTTGAAATCTGGGATGCGATGCCCTGTAGGGTTCCACAGATTTCAAGGAATTCGAGCCCGCCGTTTCACGCTGTCCACAGCAGGTCTGTATGACTTATACACAATGTATGGGCAAGCTGTGGATAAAAAAGCCCTTTTGCCCGACCTGCGAAACTATCCACAGGTTCCCCCCCAGCCTGAGGGGCCTCTATACAGGGGGTTTCAGGTGCATAAATCTCTTCAAAATCAAATAGATAATGCATTTCTCCACGAAATCTGGGCCTACCATCACCACCATGCTTTAGATTTATACCCAGATTTAGAAGCTAGGCCGGCCCCGATCCGACCCCAACGAGACCTGTGGACAGTGGCGTCTGCAGATGAAGCAACCGCAGCGCTGCGACCCACGATCTGCTTCACCCCTCCGGCAAGTTCGGGGAACGTGCATCAGTCTGAAGACCCAGAACGACATACTCGATCGAAAGCGGCTGGACAGCGCTCACGCTCACAACCTTGATTCCAATCGCTCAGCACCGATTGCATCGGAAGGGCAGCCAGGATCAATCGGCAACCAGCAATCTCAAGGAAGCCATTCACCCATACCAGGAGATCCGGCCATCGCGATGCTCCACGTGGAACCTGCAAAAAAAACGCCCGGGAAGATCCCGGGCGTCGTTCGGTTCCACGTGGAACAGCCTGCTGTCAGAGACGCAGCGGCATCACCACATGGCGCGACTTCTCGCTGCTGGATTCACGCACCAGCGCCGAGGAGTTGGAGTCGCGCAGCTGGATGATGACTTCCTCGTCGCGCAGGGCAGACAGGGCATCCAGCAGGTAGTTCACGTTGAAGCCAATGGCCAGATCGCTGACCGTGGTGTCGGCTTCGATCTCTTCCTGGGCTTCTTCCTGTTCCGGGTTGTGCGCGCTGATCTTCAGGTTGCCCGGCGAGACTTCCACGCGGATGCCGCGGTACTTCTCGTTGGACAGGATTGCGGCACGCTGCAGCGAGGCACGCAGTGCTTCGCGATCAACCTTCACTTCGCGGTCGGCACCGATCGGAATCACCGCTTCGTAATCCGGGAAACGGCCGTCGATCAGCTTGGAGGTGAAGGTGACATCGTCGCGCTTGACGCGGACGTGGCTGCGGCCGACTTCCAGCTCGATCTCGCGATCGCCGCTCTCCAGCAGGCGCTGCAGTTCGGTCACGCCCTTGCGCGGCACGATGATCTGGCGCTTGGAACCACTGGGCTTGGCCAGGTCGGTTTCACACAGCGCCAGGCGGTGGCCGTCGGTGGCGACGGTACGCAGCGCATCGCCGCGCAGATCGAACAGCAGACCGTTGAGGTAGTAGCGCACGTCCTGCTGGGCCATCGCGAACGCGGTGCGTTCGATCAGTTCCTTCAGGGTCGCTTCGCCGATGGCCACGCGCTCGGTGGCTTCCACTTCGTCAACCGACGGGAAGTCGTTGGAGGGCAGGGTGGCCAGGGTGAAGCGGCTGCGGCCGGCCTGCACGGTGATCTTGTCACCGGTCTGCGAGACGGTGATCCGGCTGCCGTCGGGCAGGGCGCGGATGATCTCGAACAGCTTGCGGGCGGGGATGGTGGTTTCGCCGTCCTGGGCATCTTCAACCGCGATCCGCGACACCATCTCCACTTCCAGGTCGGTACCGGTCAGCGACAGCTGGCCGTTCTGCACCTGGACCAGGAAATTGGCCAGAACCGGAAGGGTCTGGCGGCGTTCGACCACGTTGACGACCTGTGCCAACGGCTTGAGAAAGGCTTCGCGCTGCAGTGTGAAACGCATGTGGTTCCGTGCCCCTATGCTTTAAAAAATGTGGAATAAATCAAAAGCTTGGTGGTGCTGGTAGAGACAGAATCGCTGGAAAAAAACGCTAAGTCTTTGTAAATAAAGGAATTTCAGACCTCGAAACCCTCTGTATTACCGACCCCCAGGGGGTGGGGAAAGCTGTGGATAAATCCAGCGCGATTTCAGACGCCATTTTTATCCACAACGTGTCCCGCGCTTGCTACCGGATTCTGCACCGTTTTGTGCGATGACGCCTCATCGGCATCCGTGCATCATTCGCTCAGCTTCCGGATCAGCTTGTCCCAGTCCTCGCGGAGCTTGCCGTCGGTTTCCATCAGGGTCCGGATCTGGCGGCAGGCATGCAGCACCGTGGTGTGGTCGCGACCGGCAAAGGCGTCGCCGATCTCGGGCAGGCTGTGCTCGGTCAGTTCCTTGGTCAGGGCCATGGCGACCTGGCGGGGGCGGGCCAGCGAGCGGGTCCGACGCTTCGACAGCAGATCCTTGATCTGCAGGCCGTAGTAGTCGGCAACGGTTTTCTGGATGTTGGGAATGCTGATCGCCTGCTGCTGGGCGCGCAGCAGATCGCGCAGGGTTTCCTGGGCGAATTCGGTGGTGATCGCGCGGCCGGTGAAATTGGCGCGGGCGGTCAGGGTATTGAGCGCACCTTCGAGGTCGCGCACGTTGGAGCGCATCTTCTTGGCGATCAGGAACGCAACATCATCGGGAATCTCTGCACCGCGTTCGCGTGCCTTGGCCAGCACGATCGCAGCGCGGGTCTCGAAGTCCGGCGGTTCGATCGCGACCGACAGGCCCCAGGCAAGCCGCGACTTCAGGCGTGCTTCCAGGCCTTCAACCTCGCGCGGATAGCGGTCGCAGGTCAGGATGATCTGCTGCTTGCCATCGAACAACGCGTTGAAGGTGTGGAAGAACTCTTCCTGGGTGCGGTCCTTGCCGGCGAAGAACTGGATGTCATCGATCAGCAGCGCGTCCACCTGCTGGAACTGGCGCTTGAACTGATCCATGGTCTTTTCCTGCAGAGCCCGGATCATCGCGCTGAAGAACTGTTCCGAACGCAGGTACAGCACCTTCGCACCCGGATTGGCCTGGCGCATGGCATTGCCGGCGGCGAACATCAGGTGGGTCTTGCCCAGGCCCGTGCCTCCGTACAGCAGCAGCGGGTTGTGCGCGCGGTCGCCCGGCTTCTGCGCTGCCTGGAAGGCGGCGGCCAGGCCCAGCTGGTTGCTGCGGCCTTCGACGAAGTTGGCGAACGTGTAGTGATTGTCCAGGTTGCCGGCAAACGGCACCTGCGGTTCGCTGGACACATGCGCCGACGGCGTGGAAACCGGCGCGTTCTGCGCCTCCACGGGACGCGGGCGCGAGCCGATTTCAAGAAAAACGTCGCTGAAACCGGCGAAATGGGCCAGCAGTTCGCGGATCCGGGCCAGGTACAGCTCGCGGACCTGGTCGACGATGAAGGCATTCGGTGCATACAGCACCAGGCTGTCCACGCGCAGATCGGCCTGCAGCGGCTTCAACCAGGTATGAACGTCTTCCGGCGGGAACTCCGCTTCGAGGCGCTCGAGACTACGGGACCAAGCATCCAT